>JANWYS010000129.1 GCA_025054875.1 Cytophagaceae bacterium
AGGAAACAAAAAGGTACTGAAAATGTCCGTTCCATTACAACGAAGGCGATGGTTTGACGGTTTGCAAATATTAAACCATCGCCATGGCCTTAAAGCCTCCAAACTTAACCTCAACTGAAAAATCCGGGATAAAAAAGCAATATGTTTGTAAAAAAAACAACTACACTTCATACACACTTTTTGGGATACTACCTCATCCTTAGCTAAGCTACCAGCCTGAACCCGCATCTTTTTCTGCAATGCTTAATCCGGTTTAAAAATTTCAGTACACAAATTTTGTTTCGAAAATTTTATCTTTATCATTCATAATTGACGGATTTTTTAATAATCAATTATCATGCATAAAAAATCAAAAAGTAGAGTTCAGGCATTTTTCTTAGCAATTCTATTGATCGCATCGGCATGCAAAGTGCTTCAGAAAAAAAATAATACTTCGATTTCTTCGAATACACCTAATCAAAAAAAAATAAAGACGCCTGTTCCTGCCCGTGCGCCATATAATGCCTCAAGAACATTATATTTCGATATATTGCATACCAAACTCGAACTCGTGCCTGTATGGGAAAAACAAGTACTGGAAGGTGAAGCCACAATTGTATGCAAGCCATATTTCTATGCACAAGATAGCATCGTTCTGGACGCAAAAAGTTTTCTTGTGCATAAAGTTAAAAACATAACCACAGGATATTCTCTGCCATATCGCTACGATGGCCGCAAAATACATATTTCTTTAGGTAAAAAATATTCACGTTATGACACGCTTACGTTATACATAAAATACACAGCACAACCCAACCACATCAGTAGCAAGGGCAGTGCAGCCATAAACGACAATAGAGGCCTGTATTTTATAGACCCTCTAGATACCATCCCACACAAACCCAAACAACTATGGACACAAAGCGAAACGGAATATGCCTCGTGTTGGTTTCCTACCATAGACAGTCCGAACGAACGCTGCACACAGGAAATGATCATCACCGTAGACTCCTCTCTTACCGTTCTTACCAACGGTAAGCATGTGCAGACTATCTTCAACAAAGATGGCACTAAAACGGAATATTGGAAGCAAGAATTACCACATGCTCCCTATTTGTTCATGATGGCTATAGGTAAATTTTCCGTAGTGAAAGACAAATGGAGAGATAAAGAAGTAAGCTATTATGTAGAGCCTGAATATGAAAAGTATGCCAGAGACATCTTTGGCCACACTCCTGAGATGCTGGAGTTTTTTTCCAACCGTCTTGGCTATCCTTATCCTTGGCATAAATACTCGCAGGTAGTGGTTCGCGATTTTGTATCGGGAGCTATGGAAAACACAACGGCTTCTGTATTCATGCGCTCTCTGCAATGCGATAGGCGCCAACTCATAGACAAGCATTGGGACGGTATCATCGCTCACGAATTGTTTCATCATTGGTTTGGTAATTTAGTGACATGTGAATCGTGGGCAAACCTGCCGTTGAATGAGTCGTTTGCAAACTATGCTGAATATTTATGGACAGAATATAAATATGGACGCGACGAAGCTGACTATTTGGATGTAGAGGAAGAAGAACAATATTTTTCTGAAACTACACAAAAACTCGAGCCTCTGATACGATTTCATTACTTTGACAAAGAAGACATGTTCGATGCACATAGCTACAGTAAAGGCGGGCGCGTGTTGCACATGTTACGCAAATATGTAGGAGATGAAGCATTTTTTGAGTCTTTGAAACTGTATTTACATGCCAACGCCTTTAGCTCAGTGGAGATTCATAACCTACGGTTGGCTTTTGAACGTGTCACCGGTGAAGACCTGAACTGGTTTTTCAACCAATGGTTTTTTACTCCCGGCCATCCTGAACTTCGGGTAAAACATGAATACAAAGAAGATGTTTTAAAAATTCATTTCGAGCAAATTCATGACACCTCTTTCAAAGCCGCTTATATTCTGCCTCTGGCAGTTGATGTAACCACAAGTTCAGGAACTCAACGTCACCATATAATCGTGAATAAAACTCTACAAACAGTGAGCATTCCTCTGACAGAAAGGCCTTTGAATGTTCTGGTAGACGCAGAATTTCAATTGCTGGGCAAAATATATCACAACAAAAAGGACAGTGAGTATATGGTACAATATGAGAAATGCCCACTCTACAGAGGCCGAAAAATAGCTTTAGATGCCCTCTTTTCGCAAGACGATTCTACAGCTAAGAATCCATTTGCTAACAAAAATAAAATTGACCTCCTTTACAAAGCGTTGAAAGATACTTTTTGGCTCATTCGCTTTGATGCTTTGCAATACTTTGAATTTCTTAGAAACAACAATCCGCTTTCCATATCGTTGGAGCCTTTCTACAAGCAAATAGTTCACATGGCACAAAACGACTCTAAATCTATGGTACGGGCACGAGCTATATATATGCTGAATATGTATGATTATGAAAAATACAGTTATATTATCCAAAAAGCTCTTAACGACTCCTCTTATTTAGTTGTTGGCACAGCATTAGAAGCCTATTTGGCATCTGCTAATGAAGACAAAGATAAAGTTGTAATGAGCCATGAAGCATCGCCGAGCTTAGATGTTGTGCAGGCTATAGCTTCTTACTACATCAAAAAAAAATATAAAGATAAATATAAATGGTTTGCTGAAAAGTTGTACTCCTTTTCAAGTGCAGATTTGTATTACATGCTGGATTATTTCTACAAATATGTTTCCATATTTGACAAAAAAGAATCTGACCGCATAGCAGGTAAAAAAGTGTTGGAATCCATAGCCGCCGAAAGTAAAATAGACTGGATAAAATCTAAAGCCGGTATGTATGCCAAACTTTTAAATTAATCTTTTTGTGTCAAACTCTGTGATTGAAGTATTGTATGAAGATAATCATTTGCTGGCTCTGAACAAACCATGCGGAGTACCTTCTCAGCCTGATGTAACTAAAGATGAATGTATGATTGACATTGCAAAATCATACTTGAAAAACAAATACAACAAAAGCGGAAATGTTTTTGCAGGCCTCATACATCGCTTAGACAGGCCGGTGAGCGGCGTAATTCTGATAGCTAAAACTTCCAAATCTCTACAACGAATGAATCAATTATTTAAAGAAAGAAAAGTAAAGAAAACCTATTGGGCAGTAGTTAAAAACAAACCACCGCATGAACAAGGCCTCCTTGAGCACTGGCTGGTAAAAAACTCTGAAAAGAATAAAACGCTAGTCTATACTTTTCCGCATAAACATGGCCATCTGGCACAACTCTACTATAAGGTTTTGGATGCAAGTAGGAATTTTTATCTGTTGGAGGTAAATCCCATCACCGGAAGACCTCATCAAATACGGGCTCAGTTAGCAGCAATAGGTAGTCCCATTAAGGGAGATTTAAAGTATGGTTATGATCGTTCAAATAAAAATACAGCAGGTATAAGTTTACACGCCAGAAGTATAGAATTTGTGCATCCCGTAAAAAAGGAATTACTCTTCATACAAGCAGATACACCCAAAGATGATGTATGGCAGTATTTCAAATGATCTTGCAGTCTAATTGCAAATTTACATTAATTATAGTGACTTGTCCTGAATTAGGCTTTACCAAATGTGGTTTTAGAAACACTTTTGTGTCCCAAAATACCTATTCCGTATGGATGTATCTTTGACGGGATTTTTGTAAACAATTTTTTTATTTCTATAATAAAGAATAAACTTGCAAAGTTTTTGAACGGCTAAATATTTATTTACATCATGACTATAAAATTAAACAAAGGTGAATCATTCAATATATCAAAAGAAGTACCGGGTTTGAAGAAATTGATGATAGGATTGGGTTGGGATTTCACAACAGATGAACTGGATTTGGATGCTTCGGTGTTTATGCTGGGCCCTAATGGTAAACTTATAAACAATGATTATTTTGTTTATTTCAACAACTTGAAATCTCCCGACGGAGCCGTCCATCACACAGGTGACAATAAATCGGGCGTGGGCACGGATGACGATGAAGCTATACTCATTAATTTGGATGCCGTGAATCACGACGTTACTGACATTGTGGTGGTAGTAAGCATAAACGATGCAGATGTAAATGGACACAAGTTTGGTATGCTGAAAGATGCTTACATCAGATTGTATGATGAAAAAACAAAAAAAGAAATTGTAAAGTACGATTTAGATGCTGAAAATGCTTCAAATACCGAAGTAGAATTTGCCAAAATTCATAGAATCGGTAATGAGTGGACTTTTACAGCTATTGGTAAGGGTACTAATTCAGGATTGCAATCTTACCTGGAAAAATATTCATGAAAGATTAGCTATGTGTTAAAAATATTTTTTCAATGACGTACTTAAAGCATCCAGAAGTATGGCTTCTTGTGGGTTGTCTGCTCTATATACCATCATTTCTTCTGGCTCATCTTCTACCACATAAGGTTTGTGTGTGCGTACCATTGCTTCAATATCATGCCCATCAAAAGTTTTGAACTGAAAGTACACCTTATAAACGTAATGGTTATTTATACGGGCGTTTGTTATTTCTTTACGTAGAACTTTGGCTTTTGTAAGCACTCCATTAGTAAGGAGGTCTATGTTTTTTAGTGCCCTTTTAATGCCTATAAACAAAAAGACAAAACCCAGCAATGTGAATACGCCAAATATTGTTAATGCTAACCATACATCAATCGGATTTAGACGCATGTTTTGAATTTTCGATTTTCCTGATTTCGAATCATAATCTATGATCACCTGGTCTCCGATTTTGTATATGATTCCTGGATAGTATGATTTACCCTTTTTGTAAGTATCAGTGTCAGGTATTTGAAATTCGTAATGATATTCATATATGACCTTTTCGTTTTCTGATGCATTTGTAGCAACAATCTGCGTGATAGTGCCCGTAGCAGATTTGTTCGGTGAAAACAGTATGGATGAATAGTCTACCTCTACCAATGCTGATAAAACTTTCCAAATAATAAAAGCAACAAATACTGAAAACAGACCTATTGCAAAAAATACATCGCTAAGGAAAAGAGATATCTTGAGGGATGTAGGTATGGTTCTTGGTGTATCCATGAGGATAAGCGATTATATTTTCGTCAAGATATCAATTTTTAGTGTAAAGTAAAATTCCTTGTAGATTTTTCACAAGTAGGATTAGACACTTAAACAATAATCATTTTATAAGTTCTCGTTATTAGTTCTCGGCGGGTGTGCGATCATTTTTCTCATCAGGTTCTCGAAGATGCCCTCTTTCATCAAGTGCCTTTTGTAGCGGTAGCAGTACTCGTCCAGGTAGTGTTGAACAAGCTCGGCATGACCGTGTATTCCCCTGAGCCATCCTTTCAGACCCATGATCACCCTGTGTATTGCCTCGAAATTCCTTGCTTTCCTCTC
>JANWYS010000012.1 GCA_025054875.1 Cytophagaceae bacterium
TTGAATTTTTTTTAGTTTTTAATCTAATTAATCTTTCAAAAAACAACTCACTTTACACACTTTTTGGGACAGTATCCGGGTTTATTATACATTTTATTGAGAATGCGTTGCTTCTGAACTTTTATTTGTGATGACTTCTCGTATTACTTCTACAAGTCAAAACTTTTCATAATGGCAAAATCTCCTCCATTAGTTTAATCCTCCAGTTGATACACATCGCGGAGGTTTCTTCCTTTGCCGTCAATGTCCAGGCCATAGCCAATAATGAATTTGTTCGGCACCTCTATGCCTGAATAAGATATGGGAATGTTCATGGTATAAGATACCTTTTTAAAGAACAGCGTGGCAATTTTTACATCTATTGGCTGGCGGGTATATATGGACCTTCTGAGCAAATCTATGGTTGCACCGCTATCAACTATATCCTCCAGAATGATCACATGACGTTGGTATGGCGAAACATCCAAACCTATCAATTCTGTTACGTTTCCGGTAGATGTTGTGCCGGAGTAAGAGGAATACTTCACGAAAGAAATATCGCATTCTATTTGAATGTGTTTTAGTAAATCTGCCGCAAACATAAAAGCCCCGTTCAGAACAGCTATAAACAGAGGATTTTTTAATTCGTAATCTCTGTTTATGTCGTTTGCAATTTTTTCTATGCTTCGCATTATTTCTTGTTCAGTCAGAAGCAGAGAAAAGTTTTTCTCGAAAAAAGATATTTTTTTCAACCCAATTAATATTTATATGGCTGATACAGCCTCTGAAATTGCGTAAAGCCGGTTATGACAACCCGGATACTTGCGGTATTTTTAACCCACGCACTTGCAGAAAATCAATGACATACTTAAAATTTTCGAATCTTTTTTTTATGCTCTTTAAATCTTTGTCAAGGCCTTCTTCTTTGTTTTCCAGCAAATATCGGTATCCTCCTTCTTCTGCTTTGCTCACTAAGAATTTTATCTTACGTTTCTTTAATTCCTTTTCAGTTTCTTTATCTATGCTAAAGTATTCCGGGTGTTCATACATCGTTTCTAAAATTGTGTACCATGATCTTCCTTTTGTAGTAACATACATTCGTAAGTCAAAACCTCTGTAATTCAAAATTATACTATCGGCTTCCAACGCCTTACCATAAACTATTTCCCCGCCAACTTCCTTTGATGCGATTGTCCAAATCTCTCTCTGACTATAGCCAAATATTTTTTTCCAAAAACTCATATGCTTATTCCTAACTCAATGTTAAGAATAATTAAAAAAATAAGAAAATTCTTCCCTTGCAATACCTATCTTATCACGTTTATATGGCAATGATTAACCAAGTCTTCTTCCCGCAACGTCAACACAAAGATATGCCCTATGCGTTTTTCATGTTGGGCGCGCCCCTGTGGGGCCGGGCTGTCCGCCACTCCGCTGTCGCTGCGGTGCTCCGCTAAAGCTTCGCACTGGCCTTGCAGGCCATGGCTCCCATCCCTCGCGCAAGTTCTCTCCAACCTCCTCAGGTTTATAAGGAGATGTGAACCTCCAAAGTAGCTTGCAAAAGGGAACGCCGACCGATTTCCAATCGGGAAGTTTAGAAGGTACAACGCTAGACTTTACCCCACATCCACGCATAAATCCCCCACCAACTTCTCTTGAAAACCACCAACAAACCCAATGTTGTACATAGGACTGAGCGTTGTGTTTGAGCTGTTTTTTTGTGGAGCCTTAAGCGGAACAAAAAGAGCGAGCCGTAAAGGTCTGGTCGCCGCCCCCTAAAAGGCGGCGGTTTGCCCAAATGTCTTATAAAAAGACTACCTGTCAATAAACCTTTCACATAACGAATCTGCGAACCTGCCCCTTAATTTTTTCTTATGCGTAATCCGGGTTTAAGCTGATTACCTTTCTTCAGAATATCATTATTTATCTTTTCACCCCAAAAGGATATATTTTTTTTGCGGGAGAATATGTATAGCCTTGCCTTCCAAAAGTACTTCTTGTTTTCTCCAACTTCCCTTTTTCTCCTCTCCGGATTGTGAAGGCAAAATTTGCACTAGTATTTCTGTGATTTCCGCACAATGCTATTACTATCTTATGTTAATTTTTGCTGAGCCATGATAAGAATGATACTCGCCATTATACATGGCATCAGCACTTGCGGGGCCCATGATGAATGAACCTTTAGATACGGCTCTTACTATATAATAATAATTGCGCACGCTGCCTGTGGCATCGGTATATATGTTGATACGGTCGTCGCGCACATCGAAATGTTGAGGTTGGGTATTATCATCTATCCACGCCATACCTGCACTTTCGGTGAGGCGTGGATTTTCAATTTCAAAACCTGCCGGCAAAATATCAGTAATTACAACGTTGTTTGCCGTTGAGTTATCCAATGTATTCAGGCTGAGTTTTACCACTACAAGGTCATTTTGATTAAAGTTAAGGGTATGAATTTCTCTTCCTTTACGGTCGTAAAAAGTTTTTCGTATTCGTATGTAGCTGTCTTCTTCTTTCACTTTACCGTCGGGGCTCAGGCCTTCCATTTGCCAGAAGTAGTAGAGTGTGCCTGTGCCTTTGGTAATGATTTCGATTTCTTTGCCTGCTATGTCTTTTGTGAGTATCACATCTTTTCCTGTAAAGCGCGACAGCACTGAATTGCCTATTGCAATATCTGCTGTGATGTCTGTTTCATTAGCTTTTCTTGCTATCTTGCCTAACGCTACAAAAGCGAAAGCACATTCCTGAGTAGATAAATAGGGGTCGCTTTTGAGTTCTTTGGAGAGGTGTTGTGCTAAAATTCCGATCTGTTCGTTTGAGGGATCGGTTTCTATGAGCATATTCAGCGATATGGCAAGGTCGCGCACGTAAGAGTAAAAACTACTTCCAAGGGCATTTATGGATTTTTCTCCGGCAAAAGATGAGGGTAGTATCTTTTTATAACTGGCCATGTCGCCCAGCAATCGGTATGTAGCTGCCAACAGATAGCGACTGTCCAGAGCAAGCAGATGTTGGTTTGCTTTGTAATAATTCATCACCGACAAGTCTTGCCGCCCTGTGGAGGCGAGCAAGTACAATGAGTAAAATATTTCTTTAGGCGCCACCGGTTTTGATTTATACGTGGTATTTTCGTAGTAATAATATTCCTCCAGATTTTTTTCTTTTACTTTTTGTTGCAGATAACCATACATTTTGTCTAATACCAGAGGATTCACATCATATCCGGCTTTTTTAGCCTCTTGTAAGAAATGAGCAGCGTAAGCTGTACCCCACCAGCTCTCCTGGTACCCTCCCGGCCAGTAGCTGAGTGCGCCGTTGTATAGCTGCATAGCGGATAGCTTACGAATGGCTTCATTTATATGAGTTGTAGGGTCTTCGGTGTTTTTATTGACAACGCTCATACTTTTAACTAAGTCATGAAAATATAGCTGAGGAAAAGCTTTGGAAACCGTTTGTTCTACGCATCCGTGCGGATATCCGAGCAAGAAATCAAGATTGCCGGCAAACTGTATAAGGGGGGATTTACTTACGATGAGTTTAGCTTTCATAGAGGCGGGTATAAGATTTGTCTTCAGGCTAACCTTAGCGGTGCTGCCACCTGCTATCTGTCCTGCGCCACTTTCTTTAATAAGTGAGGAAGCCGGGCGCACGGAAATTTCAGTAACATCCGTAAAGTTATCATTCATGCAAGATACAGAAGTTGTAACTTTGCCTACCCCAATTTCAGATTTCGCAAAAATTTTAAACTCTATTCTTGCCTCGGCGTTGGCGGATAGTTTTACCGTCCGGACAGCATCGCCAATCACTTGCAATGGACCTTGTGTAGTGAGTTTGGCATTGGCTTGAGCCACTTTGGCTGTGGTATTGGTGAGTGTTACGGGTACTATAGCCGTGTCGCCAGGGCTTAGGAAACGGGGTAATGAAGTACTCACTACAACCGGATCAGCAACTTTCATATTTTTACTTGCCGAGCCAAACGAACTTCCGCTGTAGGCTACAGCCATTATGCGGAGGTCGCCAGAAAACTGAGGTATCTTAATTGTAGTACATGCTTTGCCGTCGGAGTCTGTTTTTAATTGTCCACTCCAAAAAGCTACCAATTTTACTCTTCGGTTCGAAAGAGGATTATTTCGTTTTTCCAGGTCATAACCATCGCCGGCCACACTGCTTTTTTTCGGGCTCAGCTCAGGCAAAAGTTTGGGATACACGTCATAGCTATTTACTTCCAATGCACGCTTTCTGTAAAAAAATCCGTAAGGGTCTGGTGTGCGGGTGTTTTTTAATTGCAGTATACCTTCGTCTACAATGGCTATTGTGACCTCAACATTTGCGCCTGCATTGGTTTTTACACATACGGTTTTTTCTGTGTTTGCGCGGGTGCGCTCATCAGCTTCAATAGTGAGAGAAATTTTGTTGTTTGTTTTTTCTACCATCAGAGGTTTGTATCCGTGGCCAACAGTGAGAGGCACAGCGCTTTCACTATTCTCTCTGAACAAGGTTGCCGATACATACACATTGGGAAGATAGTCTTCTTTCATGTTGATGTTCAATGAGGCCGATTTATTCTCCGTATTCAGGTAGAAGTAGTCGTATACTTTGTCGCGCTCGATAGTTACCAACAGGCGTCCATCAAATGGGGCCTTGAAAAGCAACTTAGCTTTATCACCGGGTTGATATACTGTTTTATCGGATTCAATGACGACACTGCCTTCATTATTTACTTCAAACGATTCGTTAGTTGTAGTGCCATAGGAATAGGCATAGAAATAACGCGATACATACGATGTGGCCTCGGGGAGCATGAGTTGTACTTCATATTCTCCGGATTGTGTGGGTTTGAAGGTAAAGTTAGTTTGTGTACCGCTGATGATAATAAATTTGTCTTCCAATACTTGTTCTTTTTTTCGCGACACATAGCGGTAGCTACCATTGTAATTTTTTTCAACCACAGTTTGCCAGTTGTATTTAATGATTTTGATACGGCTTCTTACAGAAGATAATGGCTTTTCATTTTTGTCTACTGCCACAACCGGAATAAGCAATGCTTTATTTACATCAACGTAGGAGTCGAAATTTTTTATACCCAGAAAAACAGGTTGTGTCAGTACATCAAAAGAGTTGACCTGATGCACCGGACGCCCCGATTCGTCAAATACAGTGGTGTATACTTTACCTTGTAATATGCCCGAGTAGGCATATTGTGTGTTAAAAGAGAAATTTTCTTTTGCTTTCCCTTCCGAATCGGTTTTTCCTGTGCGGAGTTCGTTCGGGAAATATTGAGTGGAGATGGAGCTCAGTTCAAAAGTATAATCTTTATATGCGGCAGGAGAAAAATATTTTTTTTGCAAGGTTACTTCTATTTCATAATTACGGTCAGCTGCCGGAGGGCCAAATAAATTGAGCGCAGTAGCCGTAAGCTCAAGACGATCTCTCAAGGTGTATTCTTCTTTGTTCAACATACAGGATACTTTTATTCGGTCGGGGATGAATTCTTCAACGCTTATGTATTTTGACTGCATCAATACATCATTGGCAGTGTAAGCTTCAAGGATATAAGTGCCGGTGACGGTATTGACAGGAAGAGTAAAGAAAGTAGAATAAGCACCTTGTTCATTTAAAACAGCACGCTTTGACAAAAACTCTTTCCCATTAGGAAGGAGAAGTTTAATTTTTATGGGGAGGTTTTTCACAGGTTTCCATGATGCATCGCGTACTATAAAGTTTGAGTATAGAGTGTCGCCGGGGCGGTATATCTCTCTATCACCATATATGAAGGCTTCATATCCGGAAGGATTGCTAAAAGCACCGCCTACTTCATACTCCGAAGTTCCGATTTTGCATTCATTAAAGTGAAGGTAATTAAAGTCCTTCGCAAATTTGCAGGTAACCATGTTAATTTTGAAGCCTGGTGCTTTCTTTTTAATGTCCGGAAATTTTGCAACTCCTTCTGCATCGGTTTTAACTTTGTACACAGTTTGATTGTTGCTGCTTATCAGGCATACCTCTACATCGCTCATAGGAGTAGCTGTGAGTATAGAATTCGTAAATACATAAATGTCGTTGCCGGTTTCTTTTACAATCATACCTATATCTGATATGGAGATGACTTTTGAAGCATTTATGTATTGCTGATCTGTTGAATGCACTTTTACCACATATATTCCCCGAAAATCATTTATCTCATCAAAATTCAGGTTCAGCAAACTGTAGCCGGATTTTTTCTGAAAAGTTTTCGTGTTATAAGTACGTTCAAAAACCACATCTCCTATTTCTTCCAGACCGTAGTATTCTCTTTCGTAATCATAGCCGTCATAGTATTCATTATCGTAGCCATAATAAGAAGCATTCTGGCGAATGAATGAAATCAGATTATTTTCATAAACCTTGTATACAGTAACTTTGACTTCGGGCACAGCAATAATTTTTACAGCCACATTTTTTTCGCCTTTTGAAGAGAGATACAATCCTTTTTTAGATACAAATGCAATAGCCGGGTTCAGAGCTCCAAATACCACGTCTTGCTCAAAATCATTGTTGAGAGCTCCACCAAAAATACCTTTCAAAGTTTTTTTAATGGACACTTTATATGCGTTGCCCGCCATGAAATTTCCTTTAATAAAAAATCCCGATTCATGTGGCTCTATCGTGTGCTGTACATATGGATACACCGTAACAAGACCTGACATATTTTGCTCAGCTATTTCCTGATTAGTCACTACCGTAATGTATCCTTTTTCTTCCTCATACATGGCTTCCACTCTTACAATTTGAAATTTGTCTTTGGATGGAATCACTGTTTTGTGAACGATGGGTTCCTTTGTTACGAAGTTACTTTCAGCACATTTTAATCCTTTATCAATTTGAACCGTCAGTTCCTCATCATCCATTTTTACATTGCCTTCCGGTATGGCGAGTTGGAGTTGGTCACTTACATAGTTGGATTGCAAGGTGAAGTTTTGTGTTTGGCCTTTAGCCTGTAGTTTCATGAGGGGGATTACCTCCTGTGGATTAACTTTTGCATTAAACTGCAAATCCATTCTAAGTTCTATTATCCCCTTATTAACGCTGTTTCGCGCCCAATATGAGTTGGAGTGGGCAATGGTAAGATACGGCGTATGGAAGCTAAACTTCAAATCGCTCGAATAGTTGTATTTACTTCCAGAGTTTTTTAGAAGTTCTTCTGTGAATTCAGCTGTATAATCTGTGCTGGGCATAAAGCCTACATCGGGCGAAAACACCAGTTCATCGTTTGCCGTCCATTTGTATTTACCTCTCACTGCAGGGGTAAAGTTTATATATGCGGCTTCTATCCATACATTCAGCAACGAATCGGGTGTTAAATTTTGATTGAAGTTAAAAACCAGATTTTGTTGTTCTTGTACTTCTTCACCGAAATTCTTTTTATCAATCTTCAAAGTGTTCTTGTTGCAGGCATGCAAAGCTATTGCAATTATCAAAAGGCTTATAAAGCGGATGTGTACCGGAAATTTCATAATCGGCAAGGGTTTACATGGAGCTGAAAGTTAGCAGAAAAATCAGAAAAAAAACTACACTATCTTAAGAAATCTGTGGTTTAAATCCGGATTCCACATTATCGGAAAAGTATGGTGAAATATTTATGTAGGGCGCGCCCCTGCGGGGCCGGGCTGTCCGCCACTCCGCTCTCGCTGCGGTGCTCCGCTAAAGCTCCGCACTGGCCGTGCCGGCCATGGCTCCCATCCCTCGCGCAGGTCCTCTCGAAACTTTTCAGCTTCATAAAGAAATGTAAACCTCCGAAGTAGTTTGCAAAGGGACTGAGCGGTCTGTTTGTGTTCCTTTTTGTAGAACCTTTCAGTAGAACAAAAAAGAATGAGTCGCGAAAGTTCGGGCGCCGCCCTTTAGGGCGGCGCCCGAACCCAAAGCTTTCAAGAAAAAACTACCTAATCATCATTGGTCAATGAAAGCCATCTTTAGCAAAGCTGCAAACCTAACTGTGTACTTTTTTCTAAACCGCTGAAAATCCGGTTTCAAAAAAGCATCCACACAGTAAAGATGGTTTTGAATTTAAAATACCCTGACTGAATGGTGAGCACAGAAGATGTCTGCTGAGATTCACATCTCATGAAACATTGAAGCGAAAGTGCATAATATCTCCATCCTCCACCACATAGTCTTTACCCTCTATTCTTATCTTACCGGCTTCCCTACACGCTGCTTCAGTTTTGTATTGCTGATAGTCTTTGAGTTTTATGACCTCTGCTTTTATGAATCCTTTTTCAAAGTCAGAATGAATGACTCCGGCTGCCTGAGGAGCTTTCCAACCTTTGTGTATAGTCCATGCCCGCACTTCCTGAACACCTGCCGTAAAGTATGTGATGAGGTTTAATAGTTTATAACTGGCGCGAATCAACCGGCTCAGCCCGGACTCTTTCAGGCCATATTCCTCTAAAAACATTTCCTTGTCTTCCTGATTTTCTATTTCTGCAATCTGTGCTTCCAAAGAGTTGCATATCACAATGGCTTCCGCCTGCTCTTCGGCAGCTATTTTTTGTAACTGCTCAGAATACACATTACCGGTATGTATGGATTTCTCATCTACATTAGCCACATATATTACCGGCTTTGCTGTGAGCAGGTGCAAATCGTCCAAAGCAGAAAGTTCTTCTTTAGGTATATTCAGGTTTCTTATGCTTTTGCCTTCCTGAAGATGCTTTTGAGCAAGCAAAAGTATTTCTAATTCTTTTTTAGCTTTAGCATCACCGCTTTTGGCAGCACGTTCAGTTTTTTGTATTTTCTTCTCTACCGACTCCAGGTCTTTGAGTTGAAGCTCCGTTTCGATGATTTCTTTATCTCCTTTAGGATTTATTTCGCCTTCTTCCCTTTGAATATTGTCATCATCAAAACAACGAATCACATGTACGATGGCATCTACCTCACGTATATTTGCCAAAAATTTGTTACCTAACCCCTCTCCTTTGCTTGCCCCCTTCACCAGGCCGGCAATGTCTACAAACTCAATAGTGGCAGGTGTGACCTTTTGTGGATTTACCAAATCGGCAAGTATTTTCAACCGCTCATCAGGAACATTGACTATGCCCACATTCGGATCTATAGTACAAAACCGATAGTTAGAGGCAACGGCTTTTGCTGTAGACGATACGGCATTAAAAAGTGTTGACTTGCCCACATTGGGCAAACCTACAATACCACATTGTAAACTCATATACCTGTTTCAACCATTTATTTTCGGCTGCAAGATTAAAAAAAAGAGTTCACATGAATAAGATTTTTTTAGTAAATAAATTTTTGATTATTTAGCTGTTGAAACGGTGTCCTGCTCAGGCAGGAATAATAGGGAATAAGGTGAAAATCCTTAGCTGTACCCGCAACTGTAATTTGTGATGCTTTTTACGTAAGCATTCTGTTTTCCGCAAGCCACTGCTCATAATGAGCGGGAAGGCAAAACGACAAAAAGCCAGGAGACCTGCCGTTTCGTTTGTGCCCTTACTTTCGGGAAAAAAAGAAAAGGGTTGATTGTTTCTATAAAGAATCGTTCAGGTGTTCATTCTGCAAAATGGAATCCCATAGTTACATCCTTTTACGCATTATCATGTGCGCATGTGCTTTGGAAATCGTTCCATCAATAGCAGCGGGACAAAGCGATACAATAATAATGAAAGATATATTCATATACGATTCAAAAGCTACAGCTTCTTACACGGGCACTCATGCCACCGTATGGAACGCTGATAAAACCACTTACAGAGATGCTAAACTATCCGATGTTTTGCAGCAGCACTCTACTGCTTTTGTAAAAACCTATGGGCCCGGAAGCCTTTCTACCACCAGTATTCGCGGTGGCTCTGCTGCCCACACCGGGTGGGTGTGGAACGGCATTCCCATACAAAGCCCCATGAACGGAACTATGGATATGGCACTCATACCTATGGGCTTTTGGGATGAAGTACGCTTGCAAACCGGCGGATGCAGCGCAATTTGGGGCAGCGGGATAGTAAGTTCGGCGATTCATCTTAACAACAAATACTCCTATAACAATGGTATAAAATTAACTTCTCAAACACGATACGGTAGTTTTGCTAACCTGTATCAACAGGCCTCAATGCTCTTGAGCTACAGCAAAACCATATTCTCCATAAAATCATTCTATCAATCGGCTGAAAACAACTTTCTCTATACAAACCCTTACCTCTTCGGAAAACCTCAGCTACGCCTCACCAATTCAGCCTTGAAACTGTATGGCACTTATACGGATGTATTCAGAAAACTTAATCCTTACAATGAACTCAACCTCCGTATGTGGCATCAATACAGCTACAGACAAATACCTCCACTCATGACGCAAAACTCCTCCAAAGCCAGCCAAACTGACCAATTCATTCGCCTTTCCACTGAATGGAAAAGAAAAAAGAAAAAACATACCACCATTTTGCGTAACGCATTATTTTTTGAAAAACTTTTCTACAACGATATTGCTATTTCTCTCCATGCATTGAGTTCCACAAACACATGGATTGCTGATGTGGAAAATATATACCACCCCCATCATTCTCACCAACTCATTTACGGAATACAAAACATATATAGCAGAGCAAAAGCCGACAACTATAATAACATTCCTCAGCAAAACCGCAGTGCAATGTATGCTTCATATAACCACACTACATCGAACAAAAAACTACGTTCCTCTGCAAACCTGCGTTTGGAAACCGTAATAAACAATTCGTCCGAAAGAGTAGCCGTGCTTCCCTTAGTGCCTTCCTGGGGAGCTGAGTATCATGTTGCAAAAAAAATGATGCTGGCTGCTTCAGTAAATCGTGTGTACAGAATGCCTACTTTCAACGACCTGTACTGGATCCCGGGAGGCAATCCGTCTTTGAAACCGGAACAGGGATGGGCACAAGAAATAAGCGCGAGGTTTAGCTCTGCTCCTTCGTGTCACAGCGACTCATGTAAGGCTATTAAATACTTCATGCTTACATCAACAGCCTTCAACAGAACAATACATGATTGGATAATATGGTTGCCGGCTTCTACCATTTGGATGCCACAAAATGTGATGAAAGTATGGTCCAGAGGTGTGGAGTTTAAATCAAATATCAATATCCCTTGGCGCAAAGGCTCATTCAGTGCTTCTTCCGGATACGATTATATAGTCTCCACTAACGAACAGGTATACGAAGGGTATGAATCTGAACTACACAAACAGCTCATATATGTGCCATGGAACAAAACCTTCACAGAACTTACGATCCGATATTCACAATTTAGCTTGTCGTATTCCTTCAGTTACACCGGATATCGCTTTACCACCGCCGATAATGAACAATATCTGCCTCCCTTTGATCTTCATAATGCCGAAGCAGAGTATTGCGTGGTAGCGGGCAAAAACAAGTTCATCCTTGTGTTTTCTGTAAACAATATTTTTGACGAACAATATCAAGTAATTGCTTATCGGGCTATGCCCGGAAGAAATTACTCGATTACCATAGCCTGGCAATATCATAAAAAAAATAATGTTAAACCCAATCTAAACAATACGTAATATGACAACCTGTTTCCGTTACATTCCGCTTATACTATGCGCCTCTGCACTCTTCATCTATTCATGTCGAAAACCCAAAGACAAAGATGAACAACCCCCGAATAACGATGGGGGAGGCACCAATACCAATCGAAAAGTGTACATACTGAACGAAGGTGCTTTTAACAACAGCAACGCTTCCGTTAGTAGATTCGACATCAACACTAAAACCATGACAAACGATCTTTTCGGTCAAAAAAACGGACGGCCACTAGGCGATGTGTTGCAATCTATGGCTATCATAAAAGGCAAAGCGTATTTTGTAATGAACAATAGCAACCGAATAGAAGTTGCTAATGAAAGCGACATGTCGTCCGTTGCTGTGATAAACGGTTTAGCCATGCCTCGATATATCACCTATAGCTCAATAAGCGACAAGGCTTATGTAACAGAGTGGGTGGGTTACGATGCGAGTTTCAATCCTCAGCCTACGGGAAGGGTGAGCGTGATAGATGTAAACAATAACACCATTGTTAAAACTATCAATGTAGGCTCAGCCCCGGAAAACATGATATTGCACAACAACAAATTGTTTGTAGCAAATTCGAATGCTAACACAATATCCGTAATTGACATTAACAGCGAAACGGTAATAAACACCATAACCGTTGAAGCCGGCCCGGAGTCGTTTGTAAAAGACAACTACGACAAAATATGGGTGATATGCAAAGGCCGGATTATTTACGACTTTAACCCTCCCGACTATGTGGATGAAGCTAACAGCATAGCGGGTGCTTTAGCACGCATAAATCCATCCACATATCAGGTAGAATATACCTACCACTTTACCAATAATGTAGGCTCTCCATCAAGACTACAAATATCGCCCGACAAAAATTGGGTGTATTTCACCTACGAAAGTAAAGTATACAAATTCCCGTTGTACCAAACCAATCCTTCTCCTTCCCTATTTATAAACTCCAACTACTACGGACTTGGCGTAGATATGCATACCGGAAATGTATATGGAGGAACTTATGGTTTTACCTCAAATCAATGGATGGTGCGCCACACTCCGGCAGGAGCTAAAATAGATTCCTTTCAGGTAGGTATTGGACCAAACGGATTCTTGTTCAAATAGCAACACACTATTTGTTCTTGTCCGGATGAAAAGGCGATTGAGCTTGATGTAGCTTGATCGCCTTTTTTGATAATACATATCCAATGATCAATGATGCCAATGCACCTAAAATCAGTATAGGATATTTGTTCATGAACAAACAAAAGTCATACAAACCATGTAGCGCAGTAGCCGACAATAGAGCATACAACAAATATGTCGTTCTCTTATGATTATCAAACTTGGCCAGGCCGGTGAAATATCCCATCAATATGGCAAACATGGCATGTGCCGGTACAGCTGTAAACATGCGCAATATAGCCACTGACATACCTCCCTGTACAACATACATAATATTTTCAATCGTGGCAAAACCCATGGAAACCATCACTGAATAGGTAATGCCATCGAAAGGTTCATTGAAACTGTCTTTGGGGTATGCATACAAATACATAAAAATAAACTTACTCAACTCTTCAATAAAAGCCACAGCAATAAAGGCATTGAGGAATGTATACAACGTATCGTTGTCTTTGGGAATAAACTTTTCTAAACCAATGCTGGTTAAGCCTGCTATTAAAGCACTCAACACACCGAGGAAAAAGCATATCACTAGTAATTTTTTGGGTTCTTTTTCGAATTTGTCTTTCCAAAAAACAAATACACAAATGGCCAGGCCCGGAGCTAAGGATAAGGCTAATTCTATCATAAGGTTAAGGTTTAATCAAACTTGCATCTAAGCTAAAATAAAAATCCGACAATTCCAGCCTTTGATGAAAGAAATTGAAAGTCAATTCTAAATACAAGTTTTTTATTCATCTCGTAAACCTTTTTATTCTTTTTATCAGGGCGCCCCGCCGTGCCCGTGCAGATACGGAGTTGGTAAGGTTCATAAATACTTGTGCATAAGCGTGGTTATACTGCACATCAGCAGGGGCACGGCGGCCGCGCTATCCGCTGCAAGTCCTCGCACCCTGCCGCACAAAGCCCACGCCGTGCTGCGGGCTTTCCGCTGCTATCGCTGGCGCACGCGCGTGTGTGCCCCTCTGCGCATTATCCACTTACAAAAGTGCACAACAATATACCTGTACCCATCTCATACAGGCCTGCCTGTTACAGCAATATGTACACAGAGAGTACAAACTTTACCACAACATACCAACACCTACTGCTTCACCACTTTTATGATTTCGGTTTTGTCCTGAGCCCATACTTTGAGCACATATACCGACGGAGCAAGGCCGGAAAGCTCTATGCTGAACACTTCTGCATTCGGCGTAAAGTGCATTACCAACTTACCGGCAACATCCAGTACCTCTGCGTGTTCTATGGGAAGAAGGCCACTCAGTGTAATGCGATCTTCCGCAGGGTTGGGGTGGCATGAAAAATAACTTGATGTGTTAAATGATGCGCCTTTCTTTTCTATCGTTATGCAGGCAGATGATACCGTACAAGTTCCTGAGGTAATCTCCACTTTGTATGTACCGCCGGATGCAGGAACCGTAAAACTTCGGTTGGTTTCTCCCGGCAGCAATGTATTAGGGCATTCATACCACTGGTAGCTTGCGCCGGTTTCTACGGCTGTAATGGTACCGGTAATGGTTGATACAGAAATATTGTTGTTGGGTGGGGCAGGCTGCGGATTGATGGTTACGCTTGCCGATGGAGTAGAGATACAACTGCCCAAAGTAGCCGTAAGTGTGTAGCTGCCCGGAGGTGCTGTTACTGTGCCCGTGGTGCTGATGGATGTACCTGCCGATGGCGATAAAGTGTAGGTGTATGAGGTATTATGGTTGGTAATATCAAAACTACCCGTAGCAGTTGTACACGTAGGATGTGTGATGCTGCCAATAGCCGGCGTGGGCAGAGTGGTTGGCTGCGGATTGATGGTTACGCTTGCCGATGGAGTAGAGATACAACTGCCTAAGGTAGCCGTTACCATGTAGGTGCCTGCCGGTGCTGTAACCCTGCCTGTGCTGCTTACACTCGTGCCTGCCGAAGGGTAAACTGTGTAGGTATAGGATGCATTGAAATTGCTAATATCAAAACTACCCGTAGATATCGCACAAGTGGGATGGGTAACGCTACTTGTTGTAGGGCTGTCAATACTTTTTGCAATTCTGGCTATGCGATTGCGGCCGATTCCGTTATAATTAGTAAAGGTTCCTCCAATCAGCACTTTCCCGTCGCTTTGAAGAGCTATGGCGTAAATTGTGTTATTCGCCCCCGTGCCGGGATTAAAGGTGGGGTCTAAGCTGCCATTCGCATTCAGCCGGGCTATACGATTTCTACCTGTATCGTTGTAGGAGGTAAAATTTCCCCCGATCAGCACTTTCCCGTCGCTTTGAAGAGCTATGGCGTAAATTCCGCTATTCGCCCCTGTGCCGGGATTAAACGTAGCATCCAAGCTGCCATCCGCATTCAGCCGGGCTATAAAATTTCTACCTGTGCCGTTGTAGGAGGTAAACCATCCCCCGATCAGCACTTTACCATCACTTTGAAGGGATATTGAACGAACTTCGCCATTCGCCCCCGTGCCGGGGGTAAAGGTGGGGTCTAAGCTGCCATTCGCATTCAGACGGGCTATATAGTTTCTCGCTGTTCCGTTGTAGGAGGTAAAATGTCCCCCGATCAGGATTTTTCCGTCGCTTTGTAGGGATATTGAATGAACTTCGCCATTCGCCCCCGTGCCGGGGGTAAAGGTGGGGTCTAAGCTGCCATCCGCATTCAGCCGGGCTATACGATTTCTACCAGTGCCATTGTAGGAGGTAAAATTTCCTCCGATCAGGATTTTTCCGTCGCTTTGTAGAGATATAGCAGAAATATAGTTATTCGCCCCCGTGCCGGGGGTAAAGGTAGGGTCTAAGCTGCCATCCGCATTCAGCCGGGCTATGCGATTTCTCGCTGTGCCGTTGTAGGAGGTAAAATCTCCCCCAATCAGCACTTTACCATCACTTTGAAGGGCTAAGGCGTAAATTACGCCATTCGCCCCATCGCCATATCCATTGCCTATATCTGAAGGGTTGAAGGTTAAGTCGGGAACGCCATCGCATTGGGCTATCAGCATGCTTATATTGAACACAACTAAATACAGGAGTACGAGTAAGTTTTTCATTTTTGAGTAGTTTATTGGTTTTAAGTTTATAGTTTTTTCTCTATCTGAGAGTATGCACAAAGCTAAGCATTGTTTACTTCATGTAAAAGTTTCTGAATACATGATTTAACATTGCATCAAATTGCCCGATTAAAATCTCTTCCCATCCTATGGCGGCAACCTTGCACATGAACCCAATTAAAAGTAAAAATGAATTTTAAGTTGCGCGGTTATATAAGGGGCTTTCTGTGAAAATCATGGTAAGCTTTGTTTTTTATTGCTGTGCATTTTAAAAAAAGAATTGATATTTAAATGTATAACGCGTCATGTTCTCTCTGCAAAAATCTGTATGGCTTTTCTGAATAAAATTTTTTCCATCATGTAACACTTCGTATGTTTCTGCAAACACATTAAAAAGTTTTCTTTATAACAATTTTGAGCTAACTTTAAGATCAATATTTCTGACAAAAAGATCATGATAAGATGCGTCCTAAAAAAACCATTTTTAAATTTGGAATAGACCTGGGTGGAACAAAAATTGAAGCTGTAATTTTAGATAAAGATCATCACGAAATATTCCGCAAACGCATATTTACCGAGCAAGAGAAAGGCTACAGCCACATCATAAACAACATCAGTGGCTTGTATGAAGAAATGAAAGATTTCATAAGCAACCAACACCACACTGTAGGCATAGGTACTCCGGGAGCCATATCTAAAAAAACGGGCAAAATAAAAAACTCAAATATCGTATGCATGAACGATATGCCTTTCGTAGAAGACCTCGAAAGAAAAATAGGAAGAAAAATACTTCGTCAAAATGACTCTAACTGTTTTGCCATGGCTGAAGCCACTATGGGAGCAGGGAAAGGCAAGAAAATGGTATTTGGTGTTATCATGGGCACCGGAGTAGGTGGAGGTATTGTATACGACGGAAAGCTTATAACCGGCATGCAGTCTATTGCCGGCGAGTGGGGACATTCCATCATCAACTCAACTGGCATAAAATGCTATTGCGGAAAAATAGGATGTGTTGAAACCTATATATCCGGTAGCGGGGTAGAAAGAAAATACTTCGAATCTTATGGTGAAAAATTAGACATGAAGGAAATCGTGAAGCGCAGCCGCCTGAATGATGAAAAATGTAAAGTAGTAATGTCTGAATTTTATTCTTATTTCGGAAAAGCTATTTCCAACCTCATCACTATACTTGATCCGGACATTATTGTATTAGGAGGCGGCCTCTCCAACATTGAAGAACTCTACGTTATCGGCATCAATCGTGTACGTGACTATATATTCAACGATGAGTTGCGCACGCCTATAGTCCGAAACAAGTTGGGCGATTCGGCCGGAGTACTTGGAGCGGCATTACTTGGGGTATGAGTTATCTTCGCTTCTTGAATGCCCTGCTTTTCCCTCTTTTTTTCTCATGAAAAGCACCTTGAAAATCGGGATTTTCTTTTTTTCGGATGTTGTCAATTTCTCTGTTTATAGCTTGTTGCTCTTCAAATTCTGTCTGAGCAATCTCCACTTCATCGGGAATGGGCTCAACAGGCAAGGCCATGCGAATTAGTTTTTCTATTTTTTTTACATGCAATATTTCAGCTTCGTTTGCAAACATTATAGCCTTGCCTGATTGATTAGCCCTGCCCGTGCGACCTATACGATGCACATACTCTTCATACAAAAGAGGTACATCGAAATTGATTACATGACTTACCATGCTTATGTCTATGCCTCTGGCCGCCACATCCGTAGCTACCAATACCCGGATTTTCCCTTGCCTGAATGCTTCAATAGCGTTTATCCGGGAATTTTGACTTTTGTTAGCATGTATTACGCGTACTTCATCTTCTACCTTTCGTTTAATAAACTTATATATGTTATCTGCATGTTTTTTAGTGCGAACAAACACTATCACACGAGTAAATTCATCCTCTTTGTTTAACAAGTATTGCAGGAGATTTATTTTGGTTTTCAGATTGGGTACATGATACAACACCTGGTCAACTGTTTTAGCCGTAGTGGCTTGTGGAGTAACTTCTATACGCATGGGAAATTCAAGAAACTCTTCGCTTAGCGTTATTACCTTGGGAGGCATAGTTGCAGAGAACAAAAGATTCTGCCGCTTTCGGGGAAGCACCTCCAACAATTTCCTTATCTGCGGCATAAAACCCATATCCATCATTCTGTCGGCTTCATCCAGTACAAATGTGTTGATAGTTTTTAGTATCAATTCTCCGGACAGATATAGCTCTATGATACGTCCGGGTGTGCCCAACACAATATCTATACCTTTTTGCACGGCCTCTATTTGTAGCTTAGTACCGCTACCTCCATACAGCACTGCGAATCTCAAATCAGTGTATTTGGATAAGCGCCTCAACTCCTCTCCAATCTGCAATGCTAACTCACGAGTAGGAACCAATATAATAGCTCTGGGATGCTGGCCTTGCGCAAATTTTAGCTTATATATTAAAGGTAACAAATAAGCTGCTGTTTTGCCCGTACCGGTTTGTGCTATACCCAGTATGTCGTGGCCGGCCAATATTTGTGGTATTGCCTTTGCCTGTATTTCAGTAGGCTCTTTGTATCCTGATTCTGCTACGGCATTTAGCAGTTGTTTATTCAATTTCAATTCTTCAAAAGTCATAGCTTTAAATTAAAAAGTTTTTACGGTAAAAAAACAAACTCTTGTCGTCTGCTGTTGATTTTGCAAGTCTTATCACACATCTTTGGAAAATGAAAAATCTTCTTCACACATTTTGTGCATCTACTTTATTGCTTCTGTGCTCTTGTTCCGGAGAAAAAACAAATACTCGCTTCCCTGATATTCACAACAAACCGGATACAAAAGTTCAACTTTCTTACCTGAATGATGAACTTTTGAAATACCCCGAAAATGACGAATTGTATTATAAAAGAGCTACTCTATACTTCAATATGGGATACTTGAGAGAGGCAAAAGAAGACATCACAACTGCACTGGAGAAAAACCAACATGCCCCCGAATATTCACTTTTGCATGCGCAGGTTTTGTATGCTATGTCAGAATATCCTAAGGCATTACAAGCAGTAGAAAAATCTTTGCAACTCGGTGAAAATACCGTGGAAGCCTACTTGCTCGCCGCTCAAATACATTTTGCGCTGAACGACACTTTGCAAACCAGAAAATATATAACCCTTGCGCAAAACCTCACAGATAACCATGCCGCCATTTACTACCTGCTTGGGTGCATCAGGCTCATGGCGAAAGATACCTCTGCCGCACTAACACTGTTGAGAAAATCATCGCTGATGGACAAACGTATGCCCGCACCTCTCATTGAACTGGCTCATATTTATGCACGACAAAAAAAATATGATTCCGCAATGTTTTATATTATAAAAACCAAAGAACTTCGATATCCCAATGCAAAAACCGAGTATACACTAGGAACAATATTAGAAAACAACAAAATGTATGAAAGTGCGGAGTATTGCTATTGGCAAGCCATAAAGTACGATACGAATTTTTATGAGCCCATGTTAAAAATCGCTCAACTGAAAATGGCGCAACAAAAATATCCGGAAGCTGAAAAATGGCTCAAGCAGTATGTTAGAAAAAACACCAACGATCCGGTAGCCTACCGGGCTTTGGCAAATATTTGTTCCCTATCCGGAAAAGATACAGCAGCAATTCCCTACTATGAAAAATTAACGAAGTTAGATTCTACTGATCGCACATCGCAAATCGCACTTCAAAGGCTATACAGATTGAAACAAATACAACCTGCCACTACCATACAAATCACCCATAACGAAGTCAAATGATGAAGCCCTTCCTTGTTTAATAACCACGTTCAGTGTCGGGCATACAAATCAGTTTTCATAAAGTGGTGTTTCCTTACGGTTATTACAATTATAGAAGTGCCAGATACGCCCTTCAATTTGATTGGCAATGATTCATACTGCTTTAGAAGTTCGAGATTTTGATTACCTCAATTCGGTATCAGTGGAAAATGTATTGAAACATTTTTTTATGCAGGGCGCGCCCCTGCGGGGCCGGGCTGTCCGCCACTCCGCTATCGCTTCGGTGCTCCGCTGAAGCTCCGCACTGGCCGTGCCGGCCATGGCTCCCATCCCTCGCGCAGGTTCTATCGAACTTTTTCAGGTTAATAAGAGAGTATAAACCTCCGATGAGGTCTGACATCTCTCTTCTAAAATGCAGCGGTTTGCCCAAATCTTTTAGAAAAGATAAAGACTACCCAATCGTCGTGTGCTGAATGATCTCATTCCTATGCGTAATCCGGATTAAAAATGTACTGACAACTTAAACCCTCAAATTTTAACGTAAAATGTTTGATAATTAATTTGTTTAAATGTATAAATTACAATTATATTTGTATAAAGTTATAATTATTCTTTAACATGTACATTAGTAACAACATTAGGGGCATATCTAAAATCACAAGTATATTAGCTTTATTTGTTTGTAGCTTCGTAGTAATAATAAGTAACATTCATGCTGAAAAAATTGCAATAAAAAACATTGGTCTGGTAAGCGAGGACATACTTTGTCTTACGATAGAGGAGGGGGTTTACATACCGGGTGAATTTGTTCCCTACGTGAAAAAAGAGGGGGATGTGATTGAAAAACTTCCAGATGTAACGTGGTTAATCAGAAACAACGAAAAGGTAGGATTCCTCGCAGGGCCTAATCAAGAGTATTTTCGTGGTTATGATAGGGTAGTGGGAGACAGACTAAACGAAAGTGAGGTTTCAAAAGCATCAAATTATCTTTTTTATCAAAAATCAGGAGATAAATTCATTGGTATCGAAAATCCTGTTGCTATCTACAAAAAAATAAAAATGTTAAAAATTGCACGCACAGGAGCTTGGGCATTTGATTGCCCACGTAGGTTTTACGTTTTCATCAAATTCAAAAACAAACTTTCAAAAGATAAAACATATAAGATAGAATTCAAAAATTTAAACATGGCACCGGTGGAATTTTCTCTTGTGCCGGAGAATATGAGGAGTGAAGCGGTCCATGTAAATCACTTGGGATTTGCCGTAAACTCGCCTGTCAAAATTGCCTTTTTAAGTTGTTGGATGGGAGATGGGGGACAGGTAAATTTTAAAGCAGGTACTTCATTTTATCTAATTGACGAAAAAAACCATCAAAAGGTATTCTCCGGAAGAGTAGAAATATCCAGAAAGCATACAGAGAATGAATGTGGAAACAAAAATTACAGTGGCAGAGATGTTTTTCAAATGCAGTTCAACGAATTTAACACGCCGGGTAGATACAGGGTATATGTTGAAAACATAGGGTGTTCATATCCTTTTGATATAAGTAATGATGTTTGGGAGAAAGCGTTTTTAGTATCAACTAAAGGAATCTTGAACAACAGAAGTGGAATTACTTTAGGCCCTCCATACACCGAGTTCAAAAGACCAAGGCCAATGCATCCTGAAGATGGAGTAAAAATTTGGGCCGCTTCTGAAACCGTATTTCATGGCGATGATCATGAAGGATTTTTAAGGTTAGTCAATTCAAAATTAGACTATACCGTGGACAATGCCTGGGGTGGATTGATGGATGCAGGTGACTGGGACAGAAGAACATTTCACCTGGTAGTTTCCAGAAACTTGATAGAATTGTGTCTGTTATTTCCGGATTATTTCAATACTCTCAATACCAACATTCCAGAGTCAAATAACGACTTACCAGACTTAATTGATGAAGCTCTCTTTAACTTAGATTGTTACAAACGAATGCAGTTGCCCGATGGGGGAGTGAGAGGAGGCATTGAATCGGCTTCCCATCCAAAATATGGAGAACCTAGTTGGCTCGAATCGCAGATTATGTTTGCGTATGCTCCAGACGTTTATTCATCATTTGAATTTGCTGCTACAGCTGCGCGGGTAGCTTATTGGTTTTCATTAAACAATAGGGTGGAAAAATCGGAAGAATATAAAAATGCTGCTTTGAAAGCCTATACGTGGGCCGACAGTGCTTTTGCTGCTAATCCTGATTTTCATAAAAGAGAGGCAAGAGATTCTAAAAATTTGGCCGCTGCTGAATTATTCAGACTGACAGGAGAAGCCAAGTTCAATAATGCCTTTTTAGAAACAACAGTCTATAAATCTGAACAACAACTGACCAATATTTGGGAAACTTACGACCAACAGGAAGCTCCATTTGTTTATCTAATAACTCAAAGGCGTGGTAAGGATCCGAAAATACTGCAGAATTGTAAAAATAGTTTATTAAACCAAGCATATGTAACTATTGAATGTTCCTCTGTATCGGGATTTAAATGGGCAAAAAATTACTATGCCCCTATGGGCTTCAGCAATGCAAGCACCCCACAAGAAGCTCCTAATCTTTTGAGATGTTTTTATATAACCAGAGATATTAAATACCTGAAAGCAGCTATTTTAATTTCTCAAGCCGGATTAGGCGCTAATCCTCTAAATGCCACTTACACAACCGGATTAGGGCATGATTATCCCCATTTCCCGCTACATGTAGATAGTTATGTAACAGGACAGCCTGCTCCAGCAGGAATCACAATTTACGGGCCTTTGGATCAGGCATTTTTTGAACAGGGTTGGTGGTGTAACCCCATATTTGATTCTGACCAACTCAACGTGGGTAGAATATTTGTCTATCCAAAGTTTAAGCAATGGCCACCTTTTGAATCTTATTTTGATATGGGACTATGGAATCCATTAATGTCTGAATATACTGTCATGCAAAATCATGCTTATGTGACTTATACATGGGGATACCTCAGTGCATATTTCAAACAATAACATTCCGTGTTAATGCGATTTCCCATAGTAACATCACTCTTATTTGTATCTGTATGCGTTTTAGGGCAATCTCGTGATTTCACACAATATGTAAATCCTTTTATCGGCACGGGAGGACATGGGCACACATTCCCGGGTGCTACATCACCATTTGGGATGGTGCAAGTCAGTCCTGATTGCCGTAAAACAGGTTGGGATTGGTGCTCCGGGTATCATTACTCTGATACCTCCATTTTAGGCTTTTCTCACACCCATCTCAGTGGCACAGGCATTGGAGATTTGGGAGATATTTTGATAATGCCATTTCAGGGTAAAGTTAATCTGGTTCCGTTTGACGAATCCTCCTCAACAAAATGTTATGCATCCAATTTTACCCATAGCAAAGAGTACGCAAAGCCTGGATACTACAAGGTTGAACTGCTCAAACACAATATATTGGCAGAAATGACTGCCACCGCGCATACTGCCTTTCATCAATATACCTTCAGGAACAAGTCTGACTCATCAGGTTTGGTATTAGATCTTTATCACGGACTTCAAACCTCTCACACGATTCTCTCTGAACTCAACATTGAAAGTAATACTACTGTGTCGGGATATCGTTTTTCCACAGGATGGGCTCCAGAAAGAAGAGTATATTTCGTAATTCAATTTTCAAAACCTTTTTCTGAATGTGGAATATCTCTATGGAACCAACCTCTAAGCAAAATGAAAGTAGTAAAAGGCAATAATGTAAAAACTTTTTTCAAATTTTCAACAACACATAATGAAACATTACTAGTTAAAGTAGGGCTTTCATTTACTTCCTTACAAAAAGCTAAAGAACATTTGTTGCAAGAATTGGGAGACAAGGACTTTTCATCCATTTGTGAAGAAACTAAATCAAAATGGAATTACTACCTGTCGAAAATTGAAATCGAAGCAAGTCAGAAAACAAAAGAGATATTTTATACCTCTCTATACCATTGTCTGATAGCACCTAATTTAATCTCAGATTTTGATTACACTTATTGGGGACCTGATTTTAACATACACAAAAGCTCTCATCCCTATTATTCAACTTTTTCTCTTTGGGATACCTACAGAGCTTTACATCCTCTATACACCATATTGATGCCAGAGGTGGTAAAGGATTTTGTCAATTCTATGCTTTTGCATTCTAAGATATATGGTTATTTGCCTATTTGGACTTTAGGTGGCACCGAAAATTACTGTATGATCGGAAATCATGCTGTAGCTGTAATTGTTGAAGCTATTGAAAAAGGAATAGAAGGTATTGATATCAAAACCGCATACCAAGAGATTAAAAAGACACTCACCACAGAACACTTTAACAGTCCATGGGCTATTTACAATCAAAAAGGATACATTCCTTATAATCACTTAGATCAATCTGTTTCCAGAACCTTAGAAATGTGTTATGATGATTGGTGTGCAGCAATGCTTGCTCGTAAATTAAGTCTTGATGAAGATTATACCTTCTTTTTAAACAGATCGCAAAACTATAAATTATTATTTGATACTACCTCAGGCTTTTTCAGAGCAAAAGATGAAAATGGCCACTGGAGAAAGTTTTTTGATCCTATCAAAGTAGACTACAATGGAGATTATACGGAAGCCAACGCCTGGCAATACTTATGGCATGTACTTCATGATATCCCGTCATTAATTGATATTTCAGGTGGTGTTAAGAAATTTGAAAAAAAATTAGACTCCTTGTTTTCGCTTAGAGACACAGTAGCAGGTAACGTCCATGATATATCAGGATTAATAGGACAATATGCACATGGCAATGAACCATGTCACCATGTACCGTATTTGTATAATTATGTTGGCTCGTTTAGCAAGACTCAAAGTACAATAAATTTGATCATAGAAAAAATGTATGATAATTCTCCTTCAGGAATTCCGGGAAATGACGATTGTGGGCAGATGTCAGCATGGTATGTTTTTAATTGTTTGGGGTTTTATCCCGTAAATCCTGTTTCGGGGTTTTATGATCTTGGTGCCCCACAAGTGGAGAAAGCTGTAATACATCTTAACAATGGTAAAAAGTTTATTATAACAACAGAAAGAAAAAACAAGAAAACTCTTTACTACAGAACTGTTTTATTAAACAACAAAAAAATTAAGTCTCCTAAGATTTCACATTCCGACATTTTAAATGGAAGTACATTGAAATTTATTTATTGATTTTGAATTTATACGAAGATGTTACCAATGAAACGTCTATTATCTATCTCTTTTTTTACATTCAGCTTTTTAAGCTTCGGACAGAGCGTAAAAACAATCACCGGACATGAGTTGATTATCGAGGGAAATTTAAAACCTTTCAAGGTAGCTATGAATGTGGAAAATGAGCGACATAATTTATCTGTAATCAGATTGAATTTGACGGCCGATGAAGAGACAATACCTCCTTCTTTCAAGGTAAAATTTTCGCATCCCAGCATAGATGTTCAAGCATTTTGGCATCCGGGAATGATATTTAAAAAAATTACTCCGAGCGGATGGGAACATAACGATGGCAAGGGCTTTTATTCCAGTGCTACTAATAATGCTCCAGTGTACAGTTTATATAACATTGAAGGTACAAACAAAATCACATTTTCTTGTTCCGAAATTTTATATCCCGTTTTCATGCAAGCAAGCATCAATGAATATACATGTTCTTTTGACTGCTTTATTTCTTTTTTCAATTACACCACAAAACCTGTAAAACAATATGAGATAAAAATAAGAATTGATACTCGTCCTGTAAGCTATCACCAAGCCATCAACGAAGTAGAAAAATGGTGGTATGAAATGTTTGACTTTATCCCTAACAAAGCCCCTGATGATGCCCGATTGCCATTTTACTCCACATGGTATAGCATGCACCAAAGTGTAACATCACAAGAAGTTTTAAATCAGTGCAAGATAGCGAAAAAAGCGGGATTCAACGCTGTCATAGTGGATGACGGATGGCAAACTTATATACCTAATTCCTGGTACAAATATACAGGAGATTGGGAAGTAGCTATATCCAAATTCCCCAATTTCAAAGAGCATGTTCGTGAGGTACACGATCTAGGAATGAAGTATTTGGTATGGTTTGCAGTGCCCTTTGTAGGAGATAGCAGCAAAGCATATGAAAAGTTAAAAGGCAAATTTTTGTACAGAATAGATTGGGCTTCTGCTTATGTTGTTGATCCCAGGTTTCCTGAAGTAAGAGAGCACATAATATCTATATTGGAAAAATTTGCAATAGAATATGGAATAGACGGTTTTAAATTAGATTTTGTGGATAACTTCAGACATGCTGAGATTCAAAATTTTCTAACAGGAAACGGGAGAGACTTTATATCATTAGAGGAAGCATCTGATAAATTGTTGACAGATATAATGATAAGACTAAAAAAGATAAATCCAAACATAATGATTGAATTCAGGCAATACTATGTGGGGCCTTTGATGAAAAAATATGGCAATATGTTCAGAGCTATTGACTGTCCTAATGGAGCATTGGAAAACAGGATGAGAATAGCTGATACACGAATCTTGTCTAAAGAATCAGTTATTCACTCTGATATGCTTCTCTGGAATAAAAAAGAAAAAGTAGAGACTGCAGCCTTACAATATGAAAACGTTTTCTTTGCAGTACCTCAAATTTCCGTTAAGTTGGATAGTATACCAGAAGACCATCTAAAAATGATTAGTTTTTTGAATACGATTTGGACAGAAAACAGAGATGTTATTTTAAATGGCGATATCAAGTTCTATAACCCTGAAGAGAACTATCCTAAAATAGAGTCACAAATAAATAAGAGGAAAGTGATTGCTTTATATAGTGATAAAATCATACATCTGAAGGATAAGTCTGATACCATGGTCATTGTTAATGCAAAATACTCAAATCATATTGTCATTGACTCAGAAATTAACAGGAAGTATGAAATGCTTGTGTATGATTGTATGGGTAATATGGAAAGAAAGAAAACATATACAATCAAAAAAGGATTGAATAAAATACAAGCTCCGGCTGCAGGAATTGTGATTTTGAGAAATTAATTTCATTGTATTTATGAAAAGTTTGATTGGCCTTAATCTTTTCTTTATCTTTTTTTTCAGCATACATGCAACAAAAACTTATGGTTTATACAAAGCAAAGCACGTAGATTCCATTAGCTCTCCGGATTCTAAAATCATCTTAGAAATTGTAAGCTCAGAAAAAGGTGAGTTAAAGTATTTGGTCAGAAAAAAGAATACTGTAATGATAATAGACACCTCTTCTCTGGGAATCAAATCCAAAGAGTTCGTCTTTGTAGATTATTTAAGTGTCGTAAAAGTAGAAAAGCGAAATGGTATTGAGAAATTAACCATGCCCTATGGCCCTGCTAAAAATTCATATGAACCTTTCAATGAACTGAATGTATTTCTTGAAAATCCGCATAAAGAAAGAATACATGTAATCTTTAGAATTTTCAACGACGGCGTGGCTTTTCGTTATTTAATACCCTCTCAAGGAAAGACAGAATTTATCAGCATAACTGAAGAAAAAACTGAATTCAATTTTGAGAAGGAATACACGTGTTGGGGGATGCGTGGATATACTAGGGATTTTGAAGGTTTTCAATCTGTATTTACAACCAACACATTAGGTATTGACACTCTTACCTCTATGCCAGTCACGATATTGCTCAACAATGAGGTATGTATATCGTTACTTGAAGCGGACTTGCATGACTATGCTGGCATGAATTTGAAAAATAACACCCTAAAAAAAAATTCTATTGTTGGAGTTCTGACACCAAGAAAAAATGATCCAGAAGTTGCTGTATTTTCTACATTGCCTCTGAAATCGCCTTGGAGAGTCATACAAATTGCTGAGAGCTCTGTAAAACTCATTGAGTCTACAATAGTTCTTCGGCTGAATCCACCACCAGATTCGACAGCAGATTTTTCTTGGGTAAAGCCTGGTAAATGCTGTTGGACATGGTATGCCGGGGGGCCTACCTTAAAAATAAAAGAAGAGGGATTTAATGGATTGAATAATAAATCTGTAAAAAAATACATTGATTTTACGCACCAGATGAAATTTCAATATTTCATAATTGATGCAGGATGGTCAAAAGGCCATGAACATGATAGTATGGCAAGAAAGAGGGTTGAATTGACAAATGTAATCAATACACTATCCATACCGAAATTAGCAGATTACTGTGCTAAAAAAAACATAGGGCTCGGATTGTGGTGCAACTATGCAAGCGTTAAAGATAATCCAGATAAAGTTTTTAAGTTATTCCGTGATTGGGGCGTTAAGGTTGTAAAAGTTGATTTTTTCAGTGCTGACGATCAACAAACTGTAAACGATGTAGTAAAAATTGTTAAGGCTGCAGCAGATAATCAGTTGTTAGTGGATTTACATTCTGTATACAAACCTACGGGGTTAAGCAGGACATATCCTAATCTATTGACAATTGAAGGAGTGATGGGTATGGAATATAACAAATGGATTAAAGTAACTCCGGAGCATAATGTGATACTTCCTTTTACACGCATGTTAGTTGGTCCTATGGATTATACTCCGGGTTCGTTTAACAACGTACCGGATTCTGTTTTTATACCTAAGGAAATAGGTACCATGACTGCTTGCACAAGAGCGCATCAACTTGCTATGTATGTGGTGTATGAAAGTTATTTACAGATGCTGAGTGATCCGCCCTCAAGAGTACTTAATAAGCCAGGTGCTGAATTTTTAAAAAATCTTCCAACGGACTGGGATGAAACTTTAGGCCTCATGGGAAAACCAGGAGAATATATCGTACTTGCCAGAAGAAAAGACGAACACTGGTATGTTGGAATCATGAATAACAGCTCGCATAGAAAAATATCTCTAAACTTATCTGATTATTTTGTTGGTAAATATGACATCACCATTTACAAAGATGACGTTGTATCCAAGAATTTTAATTCCATCATAACTGAATCTTTTCCATCAGAGTCGAGGAAGAATGTAGAAATTGAATTGCTTGGGAGTGGCGGATCAGTTCTTGTTCTTAAGAAAAAGGGACAAAATTAACGGTAGTATCCCCAAAAGTGTGTATGAAGTATAGTTGTTGCATAACCATTTTTCTAATGCGGAATCTGGTATTAATGCGCCAAGAGTTCTTTACGATGGGCATCCAGTTTCAAAAAAATAAAGAGTAAAATTGTGAATGCCCACAAAGAAGAACCTCCGTAACTAAAGAAAGGAAGAGGTATGCCGATGATAGGAAACAAGCCAATAGTCATTCCGATGTTTATTGTGAAGTGAAAAAAAAGTATCGAGGCCACTGAGTAGCCATATATACGAGCAAAGCGATCTTTTTGCCTTTCGGCAAGCCACACAATGCGCGAAAGTAAAAATACATAGAGCCCAATAATAAAAGAACTCCCTATCCATCCGTGCTCTTCGCCTATGGTACAAAATATGAAATCTGTGCTTTGCTCCGGCACGAAATCAAACTTGGTTTGCGTGCCTTGTAAAAAACCCTTACCCCACAGACCACCAGAGCCGATAGCTACTTTGGATTGATTGATTTGATAGCCTTCATTTTTTTTATCTAGCTCGGGATGCAGCAATATCAATATTCTCTTTTGCTGATGAGGCTGAAGGATTTTGTAAAAGAAAAAATCAACACTATACACCACAGAGATCATAGCAAGGCATACAGCGGTTATCATTATAGAGCGTCTGAATATTGAAACATTTCGTGTTCGCTTGCTGAATAGCGTCATCGCAATTATAGTCAGGCCTCCTAAGATCAGGATGAATAGAGCTACATAAATTTTGTTGTACATCAAGGTAACCAGCACAAGAGAAACCATAATCACAGCTAACAGCAATATCCATCCGGGCAGGCCTTCTCTGTACATTACAATTATAAAGGAGGAAAACGCCAGCAGACCTCCGGTTTCTTTTTGCAACAAAATCAACACACATGGAGCCAGTACAAGTAGAGATACACTCAGGTATTGCTTCCATCCATTAAGTTTAAAATTTATGTCACTCATGTAGTTAGCTACTACCAGTGCAGTAGTTATTTTGGCAAATTCTAAAGGTTGTACGCGTAAGTCGCCAAATCCCAACCATGATCGGGAATTGTTTACCTCAATACCCAAAAAGATGGTGATTCCTAATATCAGAATAGTGATTGCATACAAGAGATAAGAGAAAGTGGAGTAAAACTTGTAATCTATAGAGAATATGAAAATGATAATTAAAGCAGCGGAAGCTATCCATAAAAGTTGTTTTCCGGAGTTTGTTGACAAATCAAAAATATTTTGTTTTACTTCCGGATCGGGATTGTATACAACGGCATATATATTTAGCCAACCAATGAATACCAGTATGGAATAGCAAGCTACTGTAATCCAATCAATGTTTTTTATGAGTTTATCTTCCCTGCGTATCATCTGTATTCACCTTTAGCTTTATGAATAAGGTCTTTTTGTAGTATTTGTGTGCGCATGTAGCGGGTGAGAGCGGTTGTTGTGTCGGTAAGGTATTTTTCAATCATGAGGTTGGCAATGGGTGCAGCAGTAACGGCGCCAAATCCCCCGTTCTCTACATAAACTGCAATGGCTATTTTCGGATTATCCTTTGGAGCGAAAGCCATGTAGGTGGAGTGATCATCGCCTTTTTCTTTTATGGATTGCGTATTTTGTACAGTTCCTGTTTTCCCGCATATGTTGATTCCCGGTATTTGAGTCCAATAAGCTGTTCCGTGGCGAACTACCAGTTCCATGCCTTCTATTACGCGGTTGAAATGTGCGGTATCAATACCGGTATATTTTTTTTCAGTAAAGCGAGTGAGTATCATTTTTTTCTCATCGTTTCCTATGGCTTTTACCAGATGAGGGGTGATATAAAAACCTCTGTTAGCCACAATACATGCGAGATTAGCAATTTGTATAGGTACCACAAGCAACTCTCCTTGCCCTATATCGAGCGATCGGATGGTAGAATGTTTCCAGCTTAGGTTCCCATAGATGCGGTCGTAAAATGCATTGGTAGGCAAAAATCCCGCTTTAATGTTCGGCAGGTCTACTTCGAGTTTTTGTCCGAAACCAAATTTTACCATTAATGAACGCCATATGTCGTAATTGGTTTCTGTTTGTTTGTATTTGTTTTGTGAGGTTCCTCCTTTGTATATTATACTTCTGAATACATCATAGTAGTAGGGGTTGCAAGACCATTGAATAGAGCCTTTTAAATCTGTTGGTGAAGGATGCGGGTGGCATTTCACGCCTACGGCTTCCGGATTACAAGGTTTTATACTGTTTGGAGTGAGCACACCCAAATGTAAACCTACCAGAGCTTGTGCTACTTTGAATATGGAACCGGGAGAGTACATGGCCATGGTGGCTCTGTTGAAAAGAGGCTTCAGCGGATCTTTTTGCAGGGTGTCGAAATTTTTGGAGAAATATCTTCCGGTGAGCAAGTTAGGATCGTAGGAAGGGGAGGAGATAAGTGCGAGAATCTCTCCTGTAGAGGGCTCTATGGCAACCACGCTGCCTACTTTGTTTTGCATGAGCCACTCTCCGTATTTTTGCAATTCTAAGTCTATAGTGCAGATGAGGTTTTGTCCTGGGGCGGATGCCACGTCCATCTTTCCACCTAAATAAGGGCCTTTCTCAACGCCGTGTACATCTTTCATGATGTAACGGACCCCTTTGGTGCCACGCAAATATTTTTCATAGCTGGCTTCTATGCCGCTTATGCCGATAAGGTCACCTTGTTCATAATAATTTTCTTCCTGGTTTTCGAGTTGCTTTTTACTTATTTCACCTATGTAGCCTAATGCATTGGCCAGGCTTTTATGCGGATATATCCGTATGGTTCGCTCTTGCGGATATATACCTTCACAAGTATTTATGATATGCAAAGCTTTGCCGATGTCGTCCACAGAAAGTTGTTTTAAGAGAGGCACAGGGCGATATTTGTTGTATCCCTTTTCTTCCTTTATTTTCCTGATGAGCTGATGAAGCTCATTTTTAGTGAGGTTGAAAGCCGAGCAAAAGGCATTGGTGTCGGGTATATTCAATTCATTCATTACGACCATTATATCAAATACCAGTTGATTTATTACCAATGCTTTTCCGTTTCGGTCGTATATGATTCCCCGAAAAGGATACTGAATCATCTTTCTGGTGGCATTTCGCTCGGCTTCCTCTTTGTAACTGGTTTCGATAACTTGTAAAAAAAATAACCGTACTATAAAAATTACTCCCGTTATCAGGAAGATGGTTTGTATTATTATTTTTTTATTGTTGTTCATTGTTTATTCACTACTTATTTCTTTGTATAATAAGTTGTGTAAGTATCAATACAAATATGGTGAACAAGCTACTGAAAAAGGTTTGAAGTAATACGGAAGCTATGTACCGGAAATACCAGGCTTCCAGCATAAAATATATAAAATGGTGTATAACGATCAACGGGAAGGCATATCGTAAAAACCAAACTGGCCCCATGTAGGCTAGCGTGGCCAAGGCCCCTGAATCATAACCGCCGGAAGGAGTTAGTGCGTTGATTACATATGGGCGTACGTAGGCCAACACCAAACATGCGAATGCATTTATGCCATGAGTGTTATAAAACAAATCAACTAAAAGGCCTGATACAAATGAGTATATGAGGGAACTAAACGTGTTGTACTCGATAGGTAAAAGTAATAACAGACCTACATAAATAAAACAAGAGGCAACACCGCCTATTGCTACATTTTTGAAGAGCAATAGTTGCAAAGAAAAAAACAACAAAAAATATTTTATATGGTCTGCTATGTGTCCCGGCCTCATCTTCGTTACTGTTTGTATTTTACTTTCGATTCCAGTTCATCTCTTTCTTCTTTCAATTTGTTTTCGATTATGTACACATATTTCAAGCGCCTGAAATCTGTAAATAATTTTACTTTCAGATTAAACTTAATGCCTTCATCAAGAATTTCTGAAACCACACCTACCGGGTATTCATCAGGAAATGATGAATAGTTGTGTGTAACGACAGTATCATTCAAAGATACTTTATGGTGTTTGGCTACATAGTCAAAATAGGTATACTCCGGATCGGGTTTGCTCCATCGCAAAATTCCGGAAATACCTTTTGATTTTATTTTGGCATAGATAGGCCATTGTGCATTGAGCAGAGAGGTGACGGTGCTGAAATGTCGGGAAGTGGAATATACCACACCTGCAACTCCGTCAGAAGAAACCACACTCATACCTTTCTTTATACCATCTTTGGAACCTCTGTCTATGGTGAAGTAATTTGCATGTTTGTCTGTAGAATTATTAATTACTTTAGCTGTGTAATATATATATTGAAAAAGTTTGGAAGTGTCGGACATCTTTTCATAAAGATGTGTTTGTGCCAGCTCCTGCAACTTAAGTTGTTGTTTGAGTTTTTTGTTTTCTTCCAATAGTTGTTTGTTTTCATGTCGTAAGTTAAAATATTCGACTATGTTGGATTGGGTTTTCAGTAATAATGAAGCCACATAATTTGATGAATTGAAGAATGAAGACCCTTGGTAAGGATTTCTGCTAGTGACTAATGATAAACTGACTACTGCCAATATTATAAACAGAATATGAGTACGATATAAATATATGAAGTGTAAAAAGCGTTGCATGAACGTGATTTAATACAACAAAGATAAAAAGGATTGAATGAAGTATAAACCGGATAAAAAATATTTATGAGAACTTGCTTATGTGTTTTTTTGTACGTTTTGTGATTGTATGTATGCTCAAAGAATCGAGTTATATGCAGGTACACAGTTGCCATTGAGTTACTCATTGGGAATAGAACATAAAATAAAAAAAATATTTCCGTACGTTTACAAGCCGGTTTCTTAATTACTCCTTATGATAAAACGTTGATTTCTTTATGGAGTATGATTTAGTCTGACAAAATATCTGCGCAAACCATAGTTGAGTCTTTCAGGCGTGGATTGTTGATACAACCGGTTGTACAGCATAATTTCGGGAAGAATTGTGTTGGATAGCATTATTCGTTTTTTAATCTCAAGGCCAGCAATTCACCGATAGACACTGTGGTTGAATACTACAATGTACAGAATCCATTTTTGAGAGCAATCATATCTTTTATGCAGAACTTACCGTATATTCGGAATAGCATAGTATTAGAATTTCGTATGGCCGAAGGTATACCCTTGGCCGGTCGCGGCACATACAATTGAGGTTTGAAGCATCGCTGGCTAAGAGTTTACAGTGTACAGACAAATTAAAAAACTCTTTGGGAGTTTCGTTTGATGATTTGGAAAAAACGGTAAAGGACCAACTTGAGGAGTATTATGAAAAACATGCCTACATGCCGTCTATCAATGTGTATTCCGGCTATCGTTTAAGACGAAAAGGAACAAGCTGCTGACCTTATAATTTTTCCAGAACGATGGCGCTTCCGCCACCACCACCGTTGCAGATAGCAGCCACACCCAGAGTTGCATTTTGATGAGCGAGCACAGATAGCAAAGTAACAATGATACGTGCGCCTGAGCATCCTATCGGATGACCTAAAGATACAGCTCCTCCCCAAATGTTGACTTTATCCTCTGTAAGATTAAGTTTTTGAAGGTTGGCCAAAGCAACCACTGAAAAAGCTTCGTTGATTTCAAAGTACTGAATGTCGGAAATATTGAGTTTTGCGTATTTAAGTGCTTTAGGTATAGCAAGAGATGGAGAAGTAGTAAACCATTTTGGATCTTGCTCAGCATCGGCAAAAGAGAGGATCTTTGCCAAAGGTTTAATTTTTAATTGTTCGAGTTTTTCTTTGCTCATGAGCAAAAGAGCTGCCGCTCCATCGTTCAGGGTAGATGCATTTGCGGCAGTAATGGATCCATCTTTTTCGAAAACGGGTTTCAATGTTGGTATTTTATCAAAATTCACTTTAGTGTATTCCTCGTCTTCGGATACGGTGACGGATTCTTTACCGGATTGTATTACTATCGGAGAAATTTCGTTTTGAAAGAGGCGATTTTGCCAGGCTTGGGCAGCTCTTTTATAAGATTTTATGGCATATTCATCTTGTTTTTGGCGTGATATGTGCATTTCGCGGGCAGTAAGTTCAGCAGCATTGCCCATATGGCAATTGTTGTATACATCCCATAGGCCATCTTTGATGAGGCCATCAGTCATTACGGTGTGCCCGAACTTTTGTCCTTGACGATATTTTTCTACGTAATAAGGAACATTGCTCATACTCTCCATGCCACCTGCTATTATGCAATCAGCATAGCCAAGCATGATGCTTTGGGCAGCAAACATGACTGCCTTCATACCGGAAGCACAAACTTTGTTTATAGTAGTGCAAATAGTATCCTCGCGTAATCCGGCGTAAATACAGGCTTGTCGTGCTGGTGCCTGTCCTAAGTTGGCAGAAAGTACATTGCCCATGATCACTTCCTGCACGTGGGTAGCATCAATATTGGCCTTTTGTACGACTCCTTTTATGGCTGCTGCACCCAGTTCGCTTGCGGTAAGTGTAGATAGGCTACCCAGAAAACTTCCGATAGGAGTACGTGAAGCTGCCACTATATAGACTTCTTTCATCTTGTTTAATTGCGAAAAAATGAAGAAAAGACTCTTTTGTGTTAAAAGTAGTTAAACCTGATTTTTTTTACCAATGCGTAATCTGGCTTTATTTTCTTCTCCGTTGATGAGCCTTTTTATATTTTTTTGATGTGTGATCATGACGATGGAAAAAATTGCAAAACCGAAAGCAATCACCAGAGGGCCATGCTCTTCCGGCCTGAATCTGGGCGAGAATAATATGATAGGGAAAGCTAATGCTGCTACCATAGAACCAAGCGATACGTATTTAGAAAGAAGAAGTACGACCATGAATACTACAAGGCATATGAATGCGGCCTCGATGTGTATGGACAGTGTCATCCCCAAGAGAGTGGCTATACCTTTGCCACCGCGGAATCCGGCAAAAACAGGAAATATATGGCCAAATACGGCAGCCATGCCAAATATGAGTTTATATACTACCAAATCTGATTCTTCAACAAGGGCATAGTATACAAGAAGGTTGGCGCTTTGTGTTGCCAGCCATCCTTTGAATATATCTATAATCATTACGATTGTGCCGGCTTTTCTACCCAGAATTCTGAAAGTGTTAGTGGCTCCTGCATTACCGCTGCCATAATCACGTATGTCAATGCCATGATACAATTTCCCGTACCATACGGCAGTAGGAAAAGAACCTAATAGATAGGCAACTATAGTTCCAAACGTTATGTAAGCCCAGGAAGCCATGTCTCTTACGGTGTTTAATATTTACTTGATTTAGATACTTTTGTGCTTTTTACGATTAAAGCAAACATACAAAGTAAACAAAAATACTGTTTTTTTACAACAATCCGGGTTAAGATTTGGTTAATAATCATATTGAAACGTAAACTTTTCCGATTAGTTCAATCATTGCTACAGGAGGCTTACCATAAAAAAGATTATGTGTTTCCAGAAGGCCACAAAGCGTTAAATGTGTGGTAAACCTCTCTGCAATATTCAGGAGGATCATTTTTGGGATATGCTTGCTGAAATGCAGAAAAGCTTTATTTTTCGCAGAGCTATTTCTCTATAAAAGAGATGTTGCGCTGATACCAATCGAACAAAATTTTTAACCCTTGGTGCACGTTAAAAAGAGGATTGTATCCCAGCAATTCTTTAGCTTTTGATATATCGGCGAGGCTGTCTTTTATGTCGCCTTTTCTGGGCTCAGAATAGACAGGCCGAATTTTAGATCCGGCCAGAGCAGAAATAGCTTCAAACAGTTCGTTTACAGATATGGTACTTCCGAAGGCAATGTTATACACCTGATTAAAAGCTTTTTCATTTGTTGTAAAGGCTGCTTTAATATTCGCTTGTACAGCATTTTCTACGAATGTAAAATCGCGCGATTGGTTGCCGTCGCCAAAAATTTTTGCCGGCCTGTTGTTGAGAATAGCATCTATAAACAGTGGTATTACAGCTGCGTAAGGATTTTTGGGATTCTGTTTCGGGCCAAACACATTAAAATAACGAAGGCCTATCGTTTTCATATCGTAAGTGTTGCCAAATACCTGCGCATAAAGTTCGTTCACACGTTTGGTGACGGCATAAGGAGAAAGAGGCTGCCCTATGCGGTTTTCCACTTTAGGCAAGGTATTGTCATCACCATATACAGAAGATGAGGAGGCATAGATAAAACGTTCTACTTTTTTATCTTTTGCAGCCACCAGCATGTTAAGAAAACCGGTAACATTGGCAGCATTGCTTGCTATGGGGTTTTGTATGCTGCGAGGTACTGAACCCAAGGCGGCCTGATGAAAAACAATATTTATACCCTCACAACATCTTTGGCATACTTGCTCGTCTGTAATGTCGCCTTCAATATACTCTACGCGAGAATCGCTTAGAAAAGGTTCTATGTTTTTAAAATAACCATTGCTGAGATTATCCAATATTCGCACTTTTCCGGCGTTGTATTTTAACAAGTATTCTACTAGATTAGAACCTATAAAACCTGCACCACCGGTAACTAAAAAAGAATAGTGTTTAAGGTCTACGTTATGATAGGGTATATCGTACATAATGAAGTTTCGATTGCAATGTACAGTAAAATTTTGGTTCGTTAAATTAAAAAGTTTAGTTGAGTTCTCTTGCAGGAACTTTGTGCGCAAAAAATCTCATTTTTTGCAAGGGTATGTAATGAACTTAGGAGCAATGAGGGTAATATTGAAGTAACTAGAGATTATCGAAAAAGGTTGTTGTGTTGTTTTTTTATAATCATTTTATCGCGCTACCGGCTTCATAAGAAGCGATGTTCAGAGAATTTACCATTTTCCGGAAAGTGAGAACAGACTGTAAATCGTTGTTAGAAGGCGGCCGGGCTCAGTCCCTATTCACGATACCTGTCTTATCTTCTTGTGATAAGAACAGGCATCGTAAATCTTGCTTTCGTTTTTATTGTGCGATATAAATGAACAATTCGCAAAATTAAAATCGTTGATGAATAAATCATGACAAAATTCAGTATGTTTTCTGTTATGAAACAGTATATATCTGTGCATTGCATGCGCTGATGTTTGAATACTTGGGCTTGCTATGAATGAAAAAGAAAATCCCATTATTTTAAGTTTAGAACAACGGTGTTATTTCGTACAAAAAAAATCGTATCTTTGCAAAATTAACATTGATGTAAAATGAGCGAAATCACCGAACACTTAGAAACCGAATACTCAGCCAAAAACATTCAGGTTTTAGAAGGTTTAGAAGCCGTACGCAAGCGTCCGGCAATGTACATAGGCGATATTGGTTTCAAAGGTTTGCATCATTTAATTTGGGAAGTTGTAGATAACTCCATAGATGAGGCACTGGCTGGATATTGCAACGAAATATTTGTTACCATCAACGAAGATAATTCGATAACCGTAGAAGACAACGGGCGTGGTATACCTGTAGATATTCACCCTACAGAAGGGCGATCTGCACTGGAAGTGGTGATGACCGTACTACACGCAGGTGGTAAGTTTGATAAAGATACTTATAAGGTGTCCGGAGGGCTTCATGGTGTAGGGGTTTCCTGTGTAAATGCCTTGTCTAAATATTTGAAAGTATGTGTGCACAAAGACGGAAAAATTTATGAGCAAGAGTACGAGTGCGGTGTGCCTCTTTACTCTGTGAGAGAAAACGGACAAACCAGCAAACGAGGCACGGTTGTACATTTTCTTCCCGACGATACAATTTTTACTGTAAAAGAATTTAAATATGAAACCGTAGCCACACGTTTGCGAGAGCTTTCTTTTTTAAACAAAGGAATAACCCTGCATCTCAAAGACCTGCGCGACAAAGATGCCGACGGGCAACCTAAATCAGAAACATTTTATTCTGAAAAAGGACTTATCGAATTTGTAGAATACATAGATAGTACGCGTGAGCGTATAATACCCGAGCCTCTTTACATGGAAAGCGACAAGTCCGGCATACCGGTAGAAGTGGCTATACTATACAACTCATCGTACAACGAAAACATTTTTTCTTATGTAAACAACATCAACACTCATGAAGGTGGCACACACGTAGCAGGATTCAGAAGAGCTCTTACCCGAACACTAAAAGCTTATGCTGATAAATCCGGCATGCTGGAAAAACAAAAAATTGAAATCAGTGGCGATGACTTTCGGGAAGGCCTCAGTGCTATAATATCCGTAAAAGTCGCAGAACCACAATTTGAAGGGCAAACCAAAACAAAACTTGGCAACTCGGAAGTAATGGGTGCCGTAGATGCTGTAGTGGGTGAAATGCTAAGTCAATATCTTGAAGAGCATCCCAGAGAAGCCAAACTCATCATATCTAAAGTAATCCTTGCTGCACAAGCTCGAATAGCCGCTCGCAAAGCCCGCGAAATGGTGCAACGCAAAAGCGTAATGACCGGGTCCGGACTACCCGGAAAATTAGCTGATTGTTCCGATACCGACCCCAGTGCTTGTGAAATATATTTCGTTGAGGGCGACTCCGCCGGTGGTTCGGCAAAACAAGGCCGTGACAGAAGATTTCAAGCTATACTCCCCTTGCGCGGAAAAATACTTAACGTTGAAAAAGCTCACGAACATCAAATCTATGAGAACAATGAGATCAGTAACATTATTACTGCTCTTGGTGTGCGTATAGGTACCGAAGAAGACAACAAAGCCTTAGACATCAGCAAACTTCGCTATCACAAAATCATCATTATGACCGATGCTGACGTTGACGGTAGCCACATCCGTACACTTATACTTACCTTCTTTTTCCGATACATGCGCACATTGATCGAAAAAGGCTATGTGTACATAGCCCAGCCACCCCTATATCTTGTCAAAAAAGGAAAAGCGGAGCGCTACTGCTGGAACGACGAACAAAGAGACCTCGCTATAAAAGAACTTGCCAAAGACGGTAAAGAAGACTCTGTAACCGTGCAACGTTACAAAGGGTTGGGCGAAATGAACCCTGAGCAACTTTGGGCTACTACCATGAACCCCGAAACACGCTCTTTAAAAAAGGTAACCATAGAATCTGCTGCCGAAGCCGACCACCTCTTCTCCATGCTAATGGGCGATGAGGTAGGGCCAAGACGAGAATTCATTGAAAAAAATGCTAAATATGCAAAGGTTGATGTCTAGGCATAATTTTTTTTGATTTCACAAATAGTTTGAAATCAAAACATAAAGGCCATTCAGTTTGTTTGATATTAAAATTTTTTAAAAGGCGATTATATCCACTAAAAAAACAATACTTACCTGTTTTTGACAGTTATAGTGATATCTTTTTGAGTTTGTGCGATACTCTTTACAAAAGTGTGTATTTCCCTTTTGCCTCCCCACAAACTCATACTTTTTGAGCAAAGCAACTTTCGCATGTGTGCATACATCCTCCGCAATAACGCTTACTGGTGGTATTCCCAAAAGTGTGTATTCCCTTGCCCTCCACGACACAACCCCCTATCTTTAAACAAAGCAGCTTCACATGCGTGCAGGCATACGCATAACGCCTTCTGCCTGGCTGATGCATAAAATGAATTTACCTGTGATATGAAAAGAGCCTGGCAATCACATATAGAGCAGAAAGAG
>JANWYS010000130.1 GCA_025054875.1 Cytophagaceae bacterium
ATGTCCTGTTCGTAGCGGCGGCCGCGTTTCCGGATTTGCTGGAGCAATTTCTCAACGGGCGCATGCAGGAAAATCACCAGATCGGGATCGGGCAAAGCTGATTGGAGAATCGCGGCAAACTTTTTGCGCGTTGCCGAAGTTGGCGACTTTGAAGCATTTCACTGTCAACCGTCATACAGGTTTGATAGTAGCACTCGGCTTTAATTTTGCAAGTAACCGACAATGGAGGCAACACGCTGTTGTAAGCAAGCTTTCTTTCCTCCGTCATTGTCTGGTTGCACTGAGTAAAGGTGTTCACTATTTCTGTCCAACTGTTTTTGTGTCGCTTGTACTCGGCGAAAAAATAAAACAGCGAGGGAGGGGATAAAAAAAGAATTTCTTTTAAGGCTGGCGAAAAGCACACTTTTTTGTAAGCTTCGGTCTTTGCTAGGGCTTGCGTGGGTTGCAAATGTGTGTGCTTTCGTGTGTAGGCTTTTCAAGCCAATAACTTCTCTAATTTCATTTTCCATTTTTCCCAATCTTTCATTTCCCGGGTTTGCAAATCAATAAACTTTTGTGTATGGTGATGATGAATCAAATGACAAAGCTCATGTACAATGACATATTCAATACAGGCTTTAGGTGCTTTGATCAATTCGGGATTTAAAATGATTTTTCCTTTAGGTGTGCAACTGCCCCAGCGTGTCGGCATTTTTCTAAGTGAGAAGTGAAAAGGGATGAGTGATAAATTGTTTTTTCGGGTAAAGTTTTCAAATAGCTTTTCTGCTAATGGTCTGATTTTTTCCTTAGCTTTTACAAAATACCAATTATCTACTAATTCTTTTACTCTTTGTCTGTTTAAAGTATGTACTTCCAAAAATTGCCCTTTAAGTTTCACCTCTTCATTTTTTACTATTAACTTATCACTTATCACTTTCAATCGGTATTGTCTTCCCAGATACAGATGCGTTTCTCCACTTACATATTTTCGCGGAGGTGTTTTAGGTTGAAAGGATAAAAAGAAGTTTTGTTGCCTGATTATCCATGGAGCTTTTTTTCTGATTTTCTCTTTTACTTTTTCGATAGGGGTGTCCACTGGCGCTTTTATCAACACTTCCATTTCGGGTGTTACGGTAATGCCCAGCGATTTTCTGTCGGAATACTCCAAACGAAAATCTATAGTACTGCTACCAAATTGAATAGTATCTTTTACTACGTTCATAATTCATAACTCAAATCTTATATCGCAACTTCGCCACTTCAATACATTTCTCTGCTATCTCATCCATCTCATCAAACGACAGGTCAACATGGTATTTGTTTCGCACTTCATCAATCAGATAATCGCCAATGTCTATAAGCAGTTTTCCGGTGATGTTGGTTTTGTATTGCCAGTCAATAACGGGTTTGCCGTTATCAAGTACGGCATCTTGTATTATGCCATCCATGTGTAATGCCGTTTCGGTGGCCACTGCTCTGCGCATGGTGTTGTCTTGAATTTTTTGAGTAAGCGCCTCATACGTTAAGCCATAAAATGCTTTGGCAACATCGCGGTCTTTCAACTGCTCCGGTATGTCGTTGTCGGTATGAGCCAAAACATGGTTCATAATATCCTGTACCCTGCTCAGGTATTGTGCCTCACTGATGCGCCTGGCCTCATAGTCAGCAATAGTTTCTTTGAGCATCTGTGAAAACTTTTTGTAGAAAGCCGGGTCTTCATCCATTTTTTCACTGATGTGCTTAGCCGTACGGCTGGCTATTTTATCTGCTTTTGCGGCCGTACCCACTGTATTTTCAATTTCCTGTTGAAATTGTTCTGTGTCAAATATGTTCACCAGATTGGTAATAGTTTGAATTTTTTCGGATGTGATATGGGTGTCAATGAGTTTTTGAATCTGTCCTTCATATTTTTTATAATCAATTTCATCGCTGTATCTTTCAATAACGGCAATCCGCAGTTTCATGAACATGGCTAAATCATCTTTATAGCGATTGATAACGCTTTCATCCGTTTCTTTGTGAAACTGAATGGACGATAAGGCCAGTTTCAGACTTTTTGCAAAGGATGCCAGTTTATCGTAAAACAAAACCCGCAGCGATTCGTCTTTCAGGATTTGCTGATAGGCCTCCGCATCCCGTTTATTGGTTACGGCTTTAAAGATATCCCACAATTCAGCATGCTTCTGCGGCAGTTTGCTGATTTCATCCGCAATAGGCGTGAGAGTACCTGCCAGATCTTCTTCATCAAATTCCTGAAAAGCAGAGTACATCTGCAGGGCATTGCCAAGATTTTCAATGACTCCATAGTAGTCAATGATGTAACCAAACTCCTTGTCAGGGTACACGCGGTTTACTCTTGCAATGGCCTGCAAGAGCTTATGGCCTTGCAGGTTGCGGGTGAGGTACAACACGGTGTTTCTCGGTTCGTCAAAACCGGTGAGCAATTTATCCACCACGATGATGATTTCGGGGTCTTTCTGATGTTTGAAACGGCTGATGATATTTTCTTCATATTTTTTGGGATTACCGTGTTCATCCATCATCTTTTTCCAGAACCGATTCACTTTTTCATTGGAGCTTTCATAGGCGCTTTCCTCTCCTTCTCTTTCATCAATGGGAGAAATAAGCACTTCGCTGCTCACGATGCCTATTTCATCCAGGTATTCTTTAAATCTGATGGCATTAATTTTTTTATCACAAACCAGCTGTGCCTTGAAAGGGGTGCCTTGCCAGTTGTCTCTGAAATGAAAGCTGATATCCCAGGCGATTCGCAGCATTTTCTGCTCGGCAGAATTCAAGTGATCGTAACGGGTATATTTTTTCTTAAGATCTGCTTTTTGATATTTATTTAAAGGTTCCGAAACCATTTCGAAGAAAGTGTCAATAGGGCCAGCATTTACTTCCTGCAAAGCCATACGACCTTCATAGAGCAAGGGCACAACGGACTTGTCTTTTACCGCCTGGTCAACGGTGTAAGTATCTATAATGCCGCCAAATTTTGCAGCCGTGCTTTTATCTTTTTTGAAGAGCGGGGTGCCGGTCATGGCAATAAAACATGCATTGGGTAAGGTCTTCTGCATGTTGATGTTAAAAATTCCGTATTGCGTGCGGTGCCCTTCGTCCACCAGTACAAAGATGTCGTGGCTTTCCAATGGCTTTCGTATTTTCTTTACGGCAGCGGCAAATTTGTTGATGATGGTGGTTACTACTGCATCGCTTTTGCTTTCCAACAATTCTACTAACCGCTTACCGGTGGTGGCGTTTTCCACTATTTTACCGCACTTTTTGAAGGTGGTAGTGATTTGACGGTCTAAGTCCGTTCGGTCTGTTACGAGAATAATTTTAGGGTTGCGTATGGTGGGTTCCATGGCAATGGCCTGTGCCAGCATCACCATGGTTAAGGACTTACCACTGCCTTGCGTATGCCAGATAACACCGCCTTTTCGTTTTCCGTTTTCAATCTGCCTGATTCGCTGCATGGTCTTCTTAATAGCAAAATACTGCTTGTACCGGGCTATTTTCTTTTCTCCGCTTTCAAACACAATGAAGTTAAATGCCAGGTCTAATAACCTTTCCGGCCGGCAGAGGCAGTACAGATATTTATCCTGTTCGGCAGGCAGTATTTCGTTTTGTGCAAGTGCATCAAAATGCTGGCGTACATACCTGAAGCGTTCTGAAAATAATTTGTTCTTTACCGCTTCGGATAAGGGTGTATTTTTTAATTTTTTCAGTGCTTCCTCGTAATCTTTAGATGTTTCCTCGCTTTCTTTCCATTTAGCCCAGAATTTTTCGGGAGTAGCATTGGTGGCATAAGCCGCATCCTGTGTGGCGATGCTCAACAGAAGCTGGGCATACACATACAGGTTCCGGATTCCGTCTTCCTGCTGATTGCGCAAATGCTGGCTGATGGCCTGCCTGAGCGGATCTTTCATATCGGGTCGCTTGCACTCAATGATGCACAGCGGAATACCGTTTACAAACAGCACCAAATCGGGGCGGTAGTGTTCCTTGCTGGCGCTCCGCATTACGCTGAATTCTTCGGTTATGTGAAATACATTATTGTGGATGTTTTTCCAGTCAATGTATTGCAGGGTAAAGCTTTTTTTGTCGCCATCAATGCTTTGCTCCAGTGCATGTCCTAAGGTGAGCAGGTTGTAGGCCTTTTCGGAGGCGGCCATGTACCCTTCGTTCATAGGCAGGTTTTTCAGCGCAAGAATGCCCCGCTCAATGTTTTCATCAGAGAATAAGGCTGTTTTTGTGCCGCTAAGGCGAATGCTGTTGATTTCCTTTAACTGTTTTCGCAATACATCTTCCAGCAATACATGGCTGGTTTTGCCGCCTCTGAGCCGTTCGGTTTCGGCTGCGGTTAAATAGGTATAGCCCAACTTCACCAGCATCTGTAATGCCGGTATCTGGCTGATGTGGTCTTCTTTGAAACTGGGGGTTTCCATCGCATTCAGTTATAAGTGAAAAGTGATAAGTGATATGTATAGGAAAGTGTGGTTTTCTTTACATGTTGAGTTTGTCATGTATAGATTTTGTGGATATTTTATGCATGACACCTTGCTCGTGGGTATTATTTTACTGTTTTTTGCCCATGACTCGCCTGTCATAGGTAGAAAAATGAATAATTTACGCATGATGCTACCTTCATGAGTACATTCTACTTGTATTAGCCTATGACTATAAATTGCTGACATTCTGTAATAGGTTGAATAAACCGGTGTTGATGTAATGGTTATCATTCCAAATCTTTTGTTTGCTCAGATGCTTTTTCAGATAATCGGACCGGAATAATTCGTTGTGTGTGGTGATGATGTTTTCGATAGCCGAACTGTCTTTGGCTTCCTGCAAGGATAGCGTGCGGATAAGGATGCTCTCATTGGGAATGCTTTTGGCAACCCCTTTCACCTCTGCCAATGCACTGCGGGCAGCTGCCGTCTTTTTCAATATGGCCTTGGTTTCTAATTCAAAATCCAAAGGGGGGTATGGTATTTTGTATGTCATTGTTTGATTATTGTGTAAATAATTTATCGTTGTTCCAATTTTTGGGGTTGTTGATGATGTATTCCGAAATACGGTAATAGGATGATTCATTACGAATGATATGTTCCCAATAATTGCGTTGCCATAATTTGCCGTTGAACGGTTGCCATCCGTGTTGTTTTACACCACGGATGTATTCGTTGGTCGTCATGGTTTTAAACCATTGCACCGCCCGATGTAGGGGCGAACCTCCGTGTTCGCCCGATACATGTTGTTCGCCCGATACATGTTGTTCGCCCGATACATGTTGTTCGCCCGATACATGTTGTTC
>JANWYS010000131.1 GCA_025054875.1 Cytophagaceae bacterium
AGAAAAAACATTCCGAAAAAAGCGTGGTATTATACCGAAGCGACAGCGGAGTGACGGACAGCCCGGCCCCGCAGGGGCGTGCCCTACATAAACCAAAACATTCACCAAACTTTTCGCTGAAGCAAAATAGGTTAATTGTAACTCAAGACAACTAAATACTTACAAAAAGGTTGTTAGATGCTTTTACTAATCCAATGTATCAGAAAATTTCTTGAACTTCTGACAACAACATTTGCATACATAAAAGGGGTCAATGAGCAATATGGTTTGTATTATTTTTTCTTTTGCCCTCTACACATACCACAATTTCACCCTTCACGGGTTTTTCGGAAAAAAGCGAGATAAGCTCAAGTAGAGTGCCGTTTATGGTTTCCTCGTAAACCTTGGTAAGCTCGCGCGATACAGAAGCATTGCGGTCAGGCCCCATTATGGATTGAAGCTCATGTAAAAGTTTAAGCAAGCGGTGAGGCGATTCGTAAAAAATCATTGTTCGCCTTTCGTGTTCAAGAGATTTTAGTTTTGTCAGGCGTCCTTTTTTCTGAGGAAGAAAACCTTCGAATACAAATGAATCAGCAGGCAAAGCAGACTTGATAAGTGCAGGTACGAATGCTGTGGGTCCGGGCAGGCATTCGAACTTTATATTTTCTCGCAGGCATTCACGAGCCAGTAAAAAACCAGGGTCTGAGATGCCGGGAGTGCCTGCATCCGTCACCAATGCCATCACTTCTCCTTGTTTCAATCTGTTTATAATACTTTGCAAGATGTGATGCTCATTGTGTGCATGAAAACTTTGCAATGGGGTGTGTATATCATAATGTTTCAACAAAATGGAAGTACTACGTGTATCTTCTGAAAGAATGCATTGCACCTCCTTCAGTATTCGTAGCGCACGTATGGTGACGTCTTCAAGATTGCCTATGGGGGTAGGCACAAAATAAAGAAGTGTATGCGATTGCAATATATTATCCTCCAAAAATTCTATCTATAGCTTCTGCCATGGCACGATCCTTTTCTGTTACTGTGTTACCGGCATCATGAGTACTAAGTTCAATGGTTACTTTGTTCCATACATTACACCAATAAGGATGATGGTTTAGTTTCTCGGCAAGCATGGCCACACGTGTCATGAAGGCAAACGCTTCTGAAAAATTTTTAAATTCAAAACTGCGAGAAAGTTTATTAGAATCTTCTTTCCACATTATTTTTTTCGTTTTATACTATCTTTTACGATTATGAGTTTATCATTTTTTTGTTCTATTCTGTACTTGTAGAAATAGTCATTTTCATTATTCCATCGCGATGTAGTACGCATACCCAAATCTATAGTCAAATAGAGCAATACAGCAAGGAATATAGCGCTACCGACAAAAAATTTTTTTCGCGAAGGACTCATATTTGGTAAGAGCAAAAATTATTTACCGATTAACTGAATGATTTTTTCTACCAACAACCTGGTGTTGTTGTATACCTGGCTTATGGAGGCTTCCATCATATAGCAGGGTGCCGTTACAATTTTATGGTGTTCATCTACGCAAATTTCATCTATCGTTTTTAATTCTGTAAACATACCGGTCTTTTGCAAACCGCTGTTTATAGCGGCTATATCGTAAGGAGAAGGTTGCGTAGTGGTACCCACGGTGAGTGTAGCATGTATTTCAGAGCCTTCCAGGGCTTTGGCAATAACGGTAGGTCCCATGCACAGACCGCCAACAGGTTTTTTAGCCGCTACAAAGTCAGTGATGATTTTTTTTATTTCAGGAAAAATTTTTCCGTCAGGCCCTGCGAGCGCCCATTGGTTCAGATTTTTTGCCGCTCCAAATCCTCCCGGAATGATGAGTGCATCGGCTTCTTCTGCAGAAAAGTGTTCAACATTTTTTATTTGTCCTCTTGCTATACGGGCAGCCTCAATGAGGATGTTTCTTTTTTCATTCATTTCTTCACCGGTAAGGTGATTAATAACGTGATGTTGGTCGCGGTCGGGGGCAATGCAAAGAGCTTTGGCTCCTGCCTGATCTATGGCAAGCAGTGTAAAAGTGGCTTCATGTATTTCAGAACCATCATATACACCGCATCCTGAGAGTAATACAGCAATAGTCATAGCCATAAGTTTTTTTTAAAATAACTTTATTTGAGGTTAATATACTTAAAATAATCGCCCGATTCAATTTTTTCAAGGCCGTCTGTTTTTTTGCAATAAAGGTAAGCCCAGCATTCATACGTGCGTTCGTCTGAAATGGCATGCACAATTTTTCTTTCATACTCCTCACCCTCGTATTCATCGAGTATTTTCAGAGTATGGTCGGGATAAAAAAGTTGAAATATTTCCCCTCGAATCAGCGATTCATGATTATTGGTCTCAACTGCTCCGGGATAGTCATTAATTTCATACAGCTCTCCGTAAATATATGCTTCGGTAATCATGCTGGCATTGGTTCGTAAATAACGAGCCATGCGGTTTTTGAATTCAGAGCGAAGGGTTCCGTATACAAAAATCAGATTAAGCATATACACATATATATGTCTTTGTAAGACAAAGATAACTCTCACAAGTAAAGGTATTTTTTTCAAATCGTTAATAGGAAATTAAAATCGTATGAACACTTATAAATATATCATTAGTGTCAAAAGCACTATAAGCTGTTTCCGACGGAATGTAACAGATAAATAATGTGTTGACGAACATTTTTATCACGATGATTTGTGTTGTTTTGTTAACCACGTTGCTTTTGAGCTTTCAGATCGCATGATGCTTGATGCCTTACCTGTGTAAGGCTATGAAGCTTACATTCAATATCGAAAATGTTTTTCTATGTTATCTTTAATGAGACGGGCAACAGTTTTAACTTCAAGCAAAGGATGAACAATGTGCTGCACGTTGGAGTGAGTATCGGTGCAAATTATTTTTTCAAAAAGTTGAGTGCTCGCCAGTTTAGATAAGCTATCTTGTACAAACAGACCATGAGTAGCTACAATGGAAATGCGTTTGGCTCCTGCTTTGCTGTAGGCCTCAGCGGCATTGATTATAGAGCTGCCGGTGCGTATCATATCGTCATAAATGATAACATTTTTGTTTTTTACATCTGCGCTAATACCGGTCACTTCAGTTTGGTGCTCCGATATGCGTCGTTTGAAAACAAAAGCTCCGTTTACCTGCATATCATTGGCCAATGATTCTACCCATTTGGCACGGCCTGAATCGGTGCTGGCCAATACAAAATCTTTACCATACAGTTCATAACAAGCCTTTATAATCACCTCTTTTGAATAAAGATGTATGGGACGAATGTTGCTTTCGAAATAATGTGGTATACCCTCGGTATGAAGGTCTATGCATACTATTTTATTGCCCAGACTGGTACGGGGTATGGAAGAGAGGAGTGTGGCTCTGTTTTTTGCCGTTACAATTTCGCCGTGCATCACGGCACGCTCCATGGTAGAGTATCCGAAATAAGGTATAATAATGGTTAGAGAGATGGCTCCATATTTCACAATACCACTTGCCAAATCGTATATTTCCATAGTATCCGCATCGCTTACAGTACCTCCCAAAAGCAGTACATGACGTTCGCTCACATCTGATAGCAGACGCATGTAGCGCTCACCGTCGGGAAATTTTTTTACTTCGGTAATTCCTTCTTCAACATCTGAAACCGAAAGAATTTTGTTTTTTAAATAGCAATAACGCTCTGTGCTAAAAAGTAAGTATGGCGAAGACTTCATAATGAGCATCAATATAGGTTTTGAAGTTCTTTTACAACACGATGAATAGGCAAACCCATCACATTATAAAACGAACCAATAATTTTTTCGATAGCAATATAGCCGATGTATTCCTGTATGCCGTAAGCCCCGGCTTTGTCGTATGGCTTGTAAGTATCTACATAGTATGTTATCTGCTGAGGGCTCAATGCAGTGAAATGAACTTCTGTTTTCTCCGAAAAATTAATTTGTCTTTCTTTGGTAGTGATGCATACCCCGGTGATTACTTCATGTGTGCGTGCAGAAAGTTTGGTAAGCATGCTTATGGCTTCTTCACGGTGTTGAGGTTTACCTAAAATGGTATGGTCAACAATAACAACTGTATCGGCCGTGATTACTATTTCGTTTTCAGATATGTTATCTTTAAAAGGTTTTGCCTTCAACATAGCCAGGTATTCGGCCACTTCATGCACCGGCAAGGAAGATGGGTAAACCTCTTCAACAGGCACTGTTTTTACGGTGAAGCTTAATCCAGCCCCTTCCATCAATTGTTTTCTGCGTGGAGAGTTAGAGGCTAATATTATGCTTTTCATGGGTTATGGTTAATGTTTTTTTTTGAAATTGTAAGAAGCTAACGCACCTGCAAGCGTTCCGAATAGATGCGACTGCCAGGAGATTCCAGGTTGGTTAGGGAATATGCCCCAAAATATTCCTCCATAAAAAATTAAAATTATCACCGCAATTATAACCGATTTAAAATCGCGGCGGAATATTCCGTTAAAAAAAAGATAACTGAGCAGGCCATATATCAAGCCACTTGCTCCTATATGGTATGCATCGCTGTTTGCAAAGAGCCATACACACACTCCTGTCATGATGTAAACAAAAGCAATCACCGCCCATGCTTGTTTTCTGTAGAACAAAAAAATCAGAAATCCACTGATGAGCAAAGGAATGGAATTTGAAAGCAAATGAAAAAAATTTTTATGAATAAGCGGAGCAGTGAATATTCCGATAAGTCCATCTTTGTTACGTGGCAATATACCCAAACGAATGAATGACAAATTAAATACCGACTGAATGAGGTGTATAATCCAGAGCACACCCGTAAAAAACACAGGATAATAAAAACTGTCAGAAATGTTTCTTTGGGTTGTGCTCATAATAAATGTAAAGTGAGCATCGTTTATCTTTTCATATTATGTTTTTAAAATAAAAAAATTATATTGTAATAAAAATCATGCGGGTTATGTTTAAGAAAAGCATCGTGTATTTGTTAGTCATTTTTTTGGGTACCTCTGTAATTGTAGATTCGGGGTGTACTTCCACCACACGTAGCAATACTGATAAGCGCATAAAAAAACAGAAGAAAAGACAAAAGCGTAACCCGGGCGACTGCCCAAGAATAGATTGCTGAGAGAATCTTCAGCATCTTATCATCGCACTTAAAGTATTAGATATTAACCGCTAACAGTTGAATTGGTAAGGTTTAATCATCGCATGAGAAGGCTCAATACTTCAACCCGGATTTTTCAGTTGAGGTTAAGTTTGAAGGCTT
>JANWYS010000132.1 GCA_025054875.1 Cytophagaceae bacterium
TGAAAGACCCTTCTGATAAATTGAAGTTGGTCATTGTTCGCGATATGTGGCTTACCGGCTTTGATGCCCCTTGTTTGAATACGATGTATGTGGACAAACCTATGAGAGGCCACAATCTGATGCAGGCCATTGCCAGGGTAAACCGTGTGTTCAAAGACAAACCGGGCGGTTTGGTGGTAGATTATTTGGGAATCGGTTCCGACCTGAAAAAAGCGCTTTCGTTTTACGGAGAGGCAGGCGGCAAGGGCGAGCCGGCAGAGAACATTGAAAAGGCATTTGAAATTTTCAAAGAGAAATTAGAAGTAGTGCAACAAATGTTCAATGAAGACAGCAACACCCGAAACAATATTTTATTGGAAGAACCTGAAGCTTATTATGAAGGCGGTTTCAAATTCAACTACCGCAGATTCTTTGTTGCAGATGCGCAGGAAAAACTCTCCATCATTCTGCAGGCAGAAGAACACATTTTAGGTTTACAGGACGGCAAAGAAAGATTTATCAGGGAAGTAAGCTTATTAAGTCAGGCACTTTCACTCTGTATTACCAAAGAAGAAGTACGACCCTATTTACCGGAAGTGGCATTTTTTCAAGCCGTAAAATCGCGGTTGGCAAAATTTGATGCACCAACAGGTGGTACAAAATCTGACGTGGAAATAGAAACTGCAATTAAGCAGATAGTGGATGAGGCACTAAGCAGCGATGCGGTGATTGACATTTTTGACGCAGCCGGCATCAGCAAGCCCGATATTTCGGGCCTGGGCATTTTATCAGATGAATTCCTTGCGGAAGTACAGGGCATGCCGCATAAAAATTTAGCTCTGGAGCTGCTCAAAAAATTGTTGAATGATGAGATTAGAGTACGCTCCAGAAAAAATCTGGTAAAAAGCAGGCAACTGCTGCAGATGCTGGAAGAAGCCATCAAGCGTTACCAGAACAACTTGCTGACTACAGCTGAAATCATTCAGGAACTCGTCCATATTGCCAAAGAAATCAAAAAAGCAGATGAGGAAGGAAAAACGCTTGGCCTGTCGGAAGATGAAGTAGCTTTTTACAATGCACTGGAAGTTAACGACAGTGCCGTTCAGGTGTTGGGCGATGAGACGTTGAAAACCATCGCCCGTGAGATTGCCGACAAGGTCCGTAAGAATACCACAATTGACTGGACCATCCGCGAAAGCGCCCGTGCACGGCTCATGGTCATTGTACGCAGAACATTGAACAAATACGGTTATCCGCCAGACAAACAACAGAAAGCTATTGACACAGTATTAAAACAAGCAGAACTATTAGCAGACGATACTACCGGCCAGTGCGGAGCTTTAGCGAAGCACCGCAGCGAGAGCGGAGTGGCGGACAGCCCGGCCCCGCAGGGGCGCGCCCTATGATAAAAAAACATTTCACTACACTTTTCCCCTAATCTGTAATCTAAGATAAACGCCTGCTTCAATACGTTCATCTCACACTTACCATAGGTACTTCTATTAACAATATTTTTGAGTGTTTTTCTGCTTTTACACTAAGCGCCTGATCATATTCACTTATAGCTATTGCATCGCGTTTACGCAAAGTTTCTCCTTCTACCATCAACTCACCTTCTATCACGAACAAATAGATTCCGTTTGTTTTTTTTTGCAATACATAGTTCAGGTTGTTATTAGCGTCAAGGTCTGCCATCCAGAGATAAGCATCCTGATTTATCCATACCGATTCATTGTTTTTTTCGGGCGACACCAGCAATTGAAATTTATTTTTTCTACCCTCCTGAGAAAAAGTTTTCTGATCGTACCTTGGAGTTATATTACGCTCTTTAGGAGTTATCCATATCTGTAAAAAGTTTACCTCTTCTGTTTTTGAGTGATTATACTCAGAATGATGCACACCTGTGCCTGCACTCATGATTTGTACATCATTCACATGAATTATTGTATGTGCCCCGGTTGTGTCCCGGTGTTCCAAACTTCCTTTTAACGGTATGGAAACAATCTCCATGTTGCTGTGCGGATGTGTTCCAAACCCCATGCCTGCCTGCACTAAATCATCGTTCAACACTCGCAATGCTCCAAAATTCATTCGCTCAGGATTGTAATAGTCTGCAAAGCTGAACGAATGATACGTCTCTAACCATCCATGATGAGCATAGCCCCTTGTACCAGCCCTATGTATTTCTTTTTTCATAATTAATTCTTCAGGTTAAGTTATCCAATCAACTCCTCTAAACTCAATCTTTATTAGATGTTTAAACACATTTTCGTACGAATAAATTCTTTTTGTTCAATTTTTGTTTGTAAGCCATTACTTAGCATGAAAGAAAAAATATCCAGGTTAAACTCTTTGTATCCATCAGAAAAAATTTTGGTCTTGCAATGTAATGGAAATCATCGCTGATGAAAATAGATAAGTAGCTGCATTTCCATGGCTATGTATCAGAAACAACTCAGCTAAATTTCTGACAGTAGCCTCTCCACAGCATCATAATTGAGGTAAATAAATTTTTAGAAAATTATTTGTGCTGAAAAAAATATTACTTTAAATTTCTCATGTATTACTGAAACCTTACTAATGTAAAACCATTTTAATTACCAAAACATATGGGATTATTTGATAAAATCAAAGGAGAATTTATTGATGTCATTGAGTGGATAGACAATACCAATGACACCATGATATACCGATTTGAGCGGTACAACAATGAAATTAAGAACGGTGCCAAGCTCACCGTACGGCCCGGGCAATATTGCGTATTTATAAGCGAGGGCAATGAAGTAGGCGATGGATATGGGCCGGGGTTGCACACTTTGGAAACTCAGAACATGCCCATAATGACAACTTTGAAAAGTTGGAAATACGGCTTCAACAGCCCTTTCAAAGCAGAAGTCTATTTTTTCAACCTCAAAGAATTTACCAACTTGAAATGGGGCCTCAAAAATCCAATCATCGTAAACGATGATCGCTTTGGCATGATCGAACTAAGAGGCTTCGGTACCTACGCCTTTAAATTTGAAGATCCCAGAAAATTTGCCGGAAAATTTTTAGGTACCGACGGGCGCTTTACTACGGATGAAATCAGCGAACAACTTCGCAGCCTCATCGTAATGAAATTTACCGATGCTTTGGCAGAAAGCAAAATACCCGTAGAAGCCCTGGCCGCCAACGTAAACGAGCTATCCAAATTTGCTCTGGAAGTGCTGAACCCTGAATTCCAAAACGACTACGGATTAGTACTCACTAAGTTTTATGTAGAAAACCTATCCATGCCGGACGAGGTCAAAAAAGAAATCATGGAGCTCAGCAGGCTCAATAAAATTGACCTCAACAAACTGGCTCAACTTAAAATGGCTAAAGGCCTCGAAAACAGCGGCGGAAACAACATGGGCAGCAACATGATGGAAATGATGATGGGCATGAACATCGCTAATCAAATGATGAACAGGCAAGGCGGCAACATGAACATCGGCAGCAATACTCCACCTCCTTTGGTAACTTATTACGTAGCTGTGAACGGTCAGCAAACCGGTCCCTATGATATCAATACCTTAACACAAATGGCTATCAAAGGCGAATTCAAAAGAGAATCATTAGTGTGGACTGCCGGCATGGCCGCATGGACTGCCGCCGGGCAAGTGCCCGAACTTGGGGTCGTGTTCAGCAACATGCCTCCTCCGCCACCACCTCCCCCTCCGGTAGGTTAATTGACTTTCCGTATAACCGCATCATCTCTGTTCATATGAGTGATGCGGTTATCTTTTCGTTTTCAAGCTACATAATTTAAACTTCATATTTTTAACATATACATCTATGGAAGAAAAAATCAGTGATACCGGCAATAAAGCCGGATGCAAAAGTTGCGGTGCTATTCTCAAATTTGCTCCCGGCACCAACCACCTACTATGTGACTACTGCGGCGCCGAAAACGAAATCACTCTTTCTGACACTGCTGAAAAAATTGAAGAGCTGGACTTTCACAAACATTTAAGCGCTCAAGCAACACAAACAAAAGAATTGCAACAAACCTCCACCGTAAAATGCACCGGCTGTGGTGCAGAAACCACCCTCAAACCTAACGTGACCTCTGATGAATGTCCTTTCTGCGGTACAGCACTTGTGCTAAAAAACGCTCATATCACTACCTCTATAAAGCCTAAATCCGTATTGCCTTTTAAAATTGACAAAAAGAAAGCCATGGAATACTTCAGCAAATGGCTTTCTTCCCTTTGGTTTGCACCTAACGATCTTAAAAGAGCCGCTGCTGCCGATAAGCTCAACGGCATGTATATCCCCTATTGGACTTACGACACCAAGACATACACTTCTTACACAGGTCAACGAGGGATTGACAGACAGGAAACCTATACCACCACAGAAAACGGCCAAACTGTAACCCGCACACGCACCGTCACCGATTGGTACTATACTTCCGGAACCGTTACCAATATATTTGATGATGTATTGGTCAATGCCAGCAATTCACTACCTCGCAAATATGTAGAAATGCTCGAACCCTGGGATTTAGAAAATCTTGTACCCTTTAATGAAAATTATCTCGCCGGCTTCAGAGCCGAATCTTACCAAATAGGGCTGAAAGAAGGATTCGAAATAGCTAAAAGTAAAATGCAACCTACCATAGACGCTACCATCCGTGCCGACATCGGTGGAGACAGGCAGCGCATTGATTCAAAAAATACCCAATACAACGATATCACCTTTAAACATACCTTGCTTCCCTTATGGATAAGCTCTTATCGTTACAATGCTAAATCATACCGCTTTCTCATCAATGCACGCACAGGCGAAACAAGAGGCGAGCGGCCTTACAGCTGGACCAAAATTGCCGCCACCATCATCACAGGTGCCATCACTTTGTATACCTTCAGTATTGATCTCTACGCAGGTATTGCAGCTACGTTGGTATTCCTGTTGTTGCTCTTCAAAGTGTTTAAATAACACTTTAACCCGGATTTTTCAGTTGAGGTTAGGTTTGGAGGCTTAAAGGCCATTATGGCGATGGTTTGTTTTCAAATATTAAACCATCTCGATGGCCTTCAAGCCTCC
>JANWYS010000133.1 GCA_025054875.1 Cytophagaceae bacterium
AAAGCATGGCACTAACAAAAGTGCAGATGTAAATAACATTTTTAGTTCTCATAAACAATCAGATTTTGGTTTGACATCTAAAATGATAACTACATAATCATAGCAAAGAAAATGCCAAGTGTCTTTAAAAGATACCTACGGTATGGCATTTAATACAAACCTGATTGTATCAGACTAAATTTTATTCTTGTGAGGTTAAACTTTGTAACTACGTGTTCAAGTAAAAAATGTATTTTTTTGAGTAGCCTTCGGATGAGTACATAGGTAATCGAATTTTCTCATTGGGCCGTTGTTTAACTTGTTTTCTATCATGTTTAACTTGCATTCCGATATCATGTATGCTCGGTTTCCATAGGTGTAAACCGCCCTAATCTTCCATTATTTTTTGACTGTTCCTTTGTCTTGACTGTTGCTGTAGGGAGGGTTAAGAATAAGAATATGTTGTTACCATAAACTTTTTACCAGGATGCTTATGATAAGCAAAAGCTTTATCATTATTGTGCATAATGCTTTATCATGCTTTGCAAGTCTCATATAATGCGGCTTATACCTTTTCCATTCCTTCAGTTTTTTTGCCGGGAAGTAATAGATGGGTGTGTAGAGTGGTTCTATCCGTCATGAACAGTATACCTCCACGATAATTTTTCTCCATTTTCGAATCTACCTCCCAATCCCCTTACGGTTTGTTTCGGTTAAGGCTATTGCCTTTAAACACTCTGTCGGGAATCGTATCTCGACGGTTGTACCAATGTTCTCTTTTGCGCTTGCGTTTCTTATGTTTCAGGTAGCGGTATAAATCTTTACATAGCTTCTATATCACGCTAAATGAACGTTTGCAGCCCTATATCCGCCGGTATATCACCTGATGACCCACTTGTGCTTCTTTAATAAAATGACTAATCAGTTGCGAACTCCGGCGCTCTTTTCGTACATACATAACGGCACACTACCTTTTTCATTACTGAACTTTATCCCTCTGAACTTTGTTCGATGCCTCTGTACTGCCTTTCGGTGTGCCCGTTCAGCATGGTGCTCTCCTATATTTTCATACCTTTTCCCGCATTCCGCTACGACTCGCGATATATTTTGCAGATGCATATACTCCCAATTTCAGGAATTTGTTTTGATGGTATCCTTCTTTTGAGTAAAGAGTTAATCGGGTATCTTTGTTCACGGATGTGGTGTTTATTTTTTCATTTTTCATACCAAACACAAAATGTGCTACTCAGTATGAAGGGGAAAATGTGCATTTCGCGATTTCATCATTTTTTTAAAAGGGCATTTATATGTTGAATCCGGCAGTTATTTTATTTCTTCGTAGTCTATATACTCACCACTATCCGAATTTCTTCTGCCCGGCCCTCTTGATTTATTTTCTTTTGTAAAATTTTTTCTATCTTCTTTATCTGCCGCATCAATAGCTAAAAGTGCTTTCACTATGTTTTTAAATGCCGGGCTAAATAAAAATTTGATCACCACGTAAAACAAAAATGTGATTAACAAAAAACGAATCCATGCAAACATATTTCACTGTATTTTAGATAATATTTTTATTGACTACAGGTTTTCCGTTTAGCGGAATATCATCTTGTATTTCAATCCATGATGTACATCCCCCATATTGAGGCAACACATCTATTTTTACAGATGAGGGCAATTCATATATCTGAAGTATCAACAGATGTATTCTGTTTCCCCATCTTTCAAATCGTTCTTTTATAACCTCTTCCTTCCATGCATGCCATGCATTGAGCTTTGCTACTACATCCCAGCTCTCTAACATTCTGTAGTCGGCTACTTCGGCGTAATATTTTATCAGTACCTGTTGAGCATTTTGAACGTATTGAGCTCCGTTCAAGAAAGGCAACCAATCAGGTTTTATGAATTTCTCCTGCTCATGATATATGGTGGGATATAGCAAAAAAGTTTTATGCTTAGCCTCAAACTCATCTCCTTCTTCTCTTATTCCTCCTTTTCTCAGCAATATACTCTGCTTACCTTTACCTAAGGCATCTACAATAATGCTCCATTCTTTTAACGCCACAGTCATAAATCTTATTTTGACCCTCGTAAAGGTACACACCTATCCTAAAACAAAAAAGTATACTGCATTTGTTCATACTAAATTCATACCTTTGTTGTACTTACAAAATAATACACTGATGCAAGCTAAGAAGAGAATTGCTTTGATTGCCCATGATAATAAAAAACACGAACTCGTTGATTGGGCAAAATATAATGCAGACACTTTGTTGAAGCACGAACTCTATGCCACCGGTACCACCGGAACACTTTTGGAACAAATGCTGAACGCACCTATACATAAATTTATGAGCGGCCCATTGGGAGGAGATCAGCAAATAGGCGCTCTCATAGCTGAACGCAAAATAGACATACTCATATTTTTTTGGGACCCTATGCAGGCCATGCCTCACGACCCGGATGTAAAAGCTTTGCTCAGAATAGCCATCGTCTGGAATATAGCCATAGCATGCGATAGATCGAGTGCTGACTTCATAATTTCATCGCCTCTGATGGATATGGAATACACTCCGCTACTCACCGACTATGGTCAATATACAAGCAGAAAAATATAACTTATTGGGAATGAGTTTTTATTCCTGCATGATTATCTTTCTGTGTTTACATATACACGTAATTTTTTTTAAAAAATAAACTTCTTTTCCCATCATACGTACATATGCACACGTGCGTATGAGAAAAAAACTACAAATATTCATCTTATTATTTTTGGCGGTTTCTGCTACATTAGCAGACAGACAAGAAAAATCCGAAGATCACAACGTGAAACGTCTGGCCACCCAGGCAAAAGAAAACGAAAAAAAAGGCGATCTGGCTGCAGCTGCTTATAGCTATAACGAGTTGGGACATTACATGCTCTCTCAAAAAAAATATGCCGATGCTATAAAGAATTATGAAAAAGCGGAGTCACTGTACCGAAACCTCAAAGACCGAAAAAACCTTGTACTCTCGCAGCACTATATCGCAGATGTATATGAAAAAATAAACAAACCCAACAAAGCAATAAAACTGTATGAAACATCAGCCACTATTGCTGAAAATTTAAAAGATGATGCTCTTGCCGAAAAAAGCTATGAAAAGCTTTATCAGTTATATGGAGCTGTTGGAAACAAAAAGAAATCAGACGAATATTATGCACTGTATAAATCATTTAAAACGACACGTCAAAATCAACAGTTGCAAGAGCAATCCCGGCTGAATCAGCAGGAAATTGCTATGCTCAAAAAAAAATTTTCACTGTCGGAAAAGGAAATACAACAAACCCAACAAGAGCTCAACCGTACTACTAAAGAACTCCTCTCTGCCAAAGACTCCCTGTCTATACTTGAGTTTATCAATAAACAAAAAGAAATGCAAATCAACTTGCTCAACAAAGAAAAAACCATAAAAGAACTTGCCCTCAGAGAAAAGGAAGCCATTTTAAAGAATAAAGAATTAGCCCTCAAAGAACAAAAAGCCATTGCCGAAAAGGAAAAAATAATTATTTACTTCTTATCTATTGGTATACTCATGGCCATGACTCTCGCTTTTGTAATCTTCAGAAGTTATAAGGAAAAGCAAAGAGCCCATGCCATAATTGCTGCACAAAATGAAAGTATTACTCAACAAAACATAAACATCACCAACAGTATTAACTATGCGCAACGAATACAGACTGCTATGTTGCCGCAAGAGAAAGCTTTGCATGCTCTCATACCCGATTCCTTTATTTTATTCAAACCTCGCGACATTGTGAGTGGAGATTTTTATTGGTTTTATAATGTAAGCACAAGACACAACCTCAATGAATATGCACCTGATGATGATATAGGTATAGAACCTTTGCCTAACTCCAGTGAATCAGATCGCATTATAGTAGCTGCTGCCGATTGCACCGGACATGGGGTGCCGGGCGCGCTCATGTCTATGATAGGATACAACCTGCTAAACGTGATTGCCAACAAAAGAATTTACGATGCCGATGTTATTCTCAGAGAGCTTCACAAAAGCATACGATTTGCCCTGCAACAATATAAAAACGATAATCAGGATGGTATGGACATAGCTCTCTGTGTGATAGACAAAAAAAACAAACAACTACACTTCGCAGGAGCCAAAAATCCAATCATATACATACAGGAGGGAACGCTTCATTACATAAAGGGAGACAAGCACCCAATAGGAGGCTCTCAAGGTGAGGTGCGCAGAACATATACCAAACATACTATTGCTTTAGACAAACCCACTTATGTATACCTGTTTTCCGATGGATACATTGATCAGTTTGGCGGGCCTGAAAAAACAAAATTCATGATTAAAAACTTCAAGGAAAAACTACTACAAATACACCAACTACCCTTTTATCAACAAAAAAGCATATTGGATAAAACTATAGAAGACTGGAAAGGACAACACGAAAAGCAAATAGACGACATACTTGTTTTGGGATTAAAAGTTGCATAAGAAAAACCGGAAGATTTTTGTGTTAGATTTTTTGTATTAAAAAAAAGATTTTTACCTTTGCAGTCCCTCAAAAGATAATAGGGAGCATAGCTCAGCTGGTTCAGAGCATCTGCCTTACAAGCAGAGGGTCATAGGTTCGAATCCTATTGCTCCCACTCTACATCAACACACTTACATTAACTCATAACCTGATGTTGCTCTATTAAATCTTCTGCAAAAAAGTTAATGTATATTTGTTCCGGATTCGGCATTGCCAAAGCATTGGTCAAGCTATGAGGCTAACCATTGAAGAATTGAAGAAGGGTTCCTTTGAAGTGTAATTCTTTTCGTCTTACATTGTTTTTTCGGGACAGTATCTTTTGGGGCGTATGGCTGGGGTTGTTTAGGTAGATTTGGGTCCGCTCTTTTTTGTTCGATACTTTCCCAAAAAGTGTGTAAAGTGAGTTGTTTTTTGAAAGATTAATTAGATTAAAAACTAAAAAAAATTCAAA
>JANWYS010000134.1 GCA_025054875.1 Cytophagaceae bacterium
CATCAAATCTAAGCCTTAGCGGACTTTTTTGGACGTTAACATCAAAGTCATCGTAGTCTGCCCTTTTGAAAAGTTGGTATTGATAGGTATTGCTATAGTTGATAGATGTTACATTTCCTATTTTCCCACTCTCGCCTACGTTTATTTTTCTTCCCATGTCAAAATTGAAGCGCAGGTCGGGCATAGCATTGGAGGTAGTGTATTTAAAGTTGTCGGGCAAAGATTTTCCGGCAGCTTCTACTCGTTCATCGACCTGAGCGGATGTGCCCTGAATATCATTTAAATTTTTGGGGAAGTTGTCGGGTAGTTTTCTTGTTCCGTCTTCCAGTCCGAGGAAATCCGTTTTTCCGCTTACGCTTTTGTTGAACTCTCTAAATGTAGTGCCGGAGCGATACCCTGTAGAAAGAGCAAAAGCGGTATAATTTTTATTGGGTATGTTTTTGGTGTAAATTTTAATAACACCCCCTGCAAAATCACCGGGATGTTCGGCACCACCGGATTTGTATATGGCCATACGGTCAATCATTGCACTGGGAATCAAGTCAAAGGAGAATGAGCGACGTTCGGCTTCTGTACTGGGAGAAATGATGTCGTTTATCATTACCACGTTATATCGCTCGCTTAATCCGCGAATCATCACGAACCGGTTTTCTATTACGGTGACGCCAGGCACACGAGCCATAACCTGTGCGGCATCACGGTCTTGTGATTTGGAGATTTGTTCGGCCGATATCACGTTTATCACCTGCTTGCTTTCTTTTACTTCTTTTACGGCAGCTTCTTCGGTATTGCTTTGTTTGGTGACCGTAATTTGCACAGGCCCTTTGGTTACTACATCAGATTGCATGATCACATCGGCAATAGTAACTTTGCCGGGTTCTACCACTACATTGTTTAACTCTTTGTTGGGATATCCAATATAAGATATGATGAGTTTGTATGTACCGGGTTTTACGTTTTTGATAACATAATTACCTTCCGGGTCAGTAACGGCACCAAGGTTTGTACCTTCGATTTTGATCACAGCGTTGAATATAGCTTCCACCGAGTCCCGAACGTTGCCTTGAATTTCTCCGGTTTCTGTCTGAGCAAATGCTTTTATGGATATTGAAAGGGCACAAAAAAATGTAAATGCACTTCTGAAAAAATCAGCGTATGTTTTCACTAGTATAATGTTTGTTTAATATGCCGGCAAAGCTATGCCGACCTAATTAAAATATGTTTATTCAAATGTTAAGGAATTGTAAAGTATTTATATTTCTATATGAGTTCATTTTCGCTGTTTAACCCCTGGGCCCAGCAGTTGATGTTGTAAAAAGTCACATCAGCAATGTTTTTCAACGCTGTGTCTGTGAGAAATGCCTGATGAGGAGTGAGCAATACATTTTTGAAGCTTGTAAGTTTCATAAAAGTTTCGTCACACAGAATTTTGTTTGAATAGTCGTAAAAGTATAGTCCTTTTTCGCGTTCATACACATCGGCACCAAATGAGCCTATCTTTCCTGACATGAGGGCTTTTATAAGGTCTTCTGTATTTACCACAGCGCCTCGCGAGCAGTTGATGAGCATAACGCCGTCTTTCATTTTAGCGATGCTTTGTTTATTTATCATATAGCGTGTTTGCTCATTGAGCGGAGTAAGTAAAACCACTATATCGGCACGACCATATAATTCGTCCAGTTCAATGTAGTCTACGTTGTATTTGGTTTTTAAATAATCATTAGGTTTGATGTCGTATGCCAGGATTTTGCAACCGAATCCATGAAGTATTTTGGCCACAATTGAGCCTATCCTTCCGGTGCCCACTATTCCTACAGTTTTACCATTCATATCAAAACCTATAAGCGCATTTAAAGTGAAATCGTGGTTTAAAAAGTTGCGGTAGGCTTGTATTAATTTCCTGTTGAGCGCCAAAATCAATGATATGGTATGCTCTGCTATGGCATAAGGGGAGTATTCAGGCACGTTGGCAACATGAATACCTTTTGAATGCGCATACTTATAATCTACGTTATCGTAGCCTGTGGCTCTTACGGATATGTACCTGACTTTTGCTTGTGCCAATTCATCTATGGTTTTTTGATTTACTGTATCGTTTACAAATACAGATACCGCTTCAGCTCCACAAGATTCATGGGCTGTTTCCTCATTTAATGGTTTGTCTGTAAATATGATTTCATGTCTACCGGCATTGGATGCTACAAGAAAGCTCTCTTCATAAGGCCTGGAGCTGTAAAATTTTACTTTCATAACATTCTGTGTTTTTCGATTAAAGTGTAATACTGATTTTTTAATTTTTTTATGTATGCCTCCGTTTGCCTGAAATCACTCTCCATACACTGTTGTTGCAGGCTATCTTGCAAGCTCAGTAATTCTTCATTAAAATGTTGATATGTTTTTTTCAGGTTTCTGTTTTCCGTCTCAAAGTTTTGTTTCATACGTTCTATGTTGAGCAGGAGCATATCAAACTCTTTGCCCAGTTCAAGCAAAGGCTTGCATATGTCTTTTGTATGGCTCTCAGCGCATTGTCTTTTTATCAATGAACTGAAAAAGCGTATTTCTCTTTTCATCAATATGAGGTCTTGTACGAAACTATTTTTTTGCATTGTGTATTTCAGAGTAAATCATACAAGCCTTGCCAATATATAATTATCTGCGTAAAAAAAAACTGATATTTGTCTGTGTTAAATTATTTAACAGCTCACAAGCAGCACCTGCTTTATATACGTTAACCTTCGACTTGGAAGAGGTTATATCATATTGAAGTAGTAATCAAAATTTTACAAAAAACTCTCTTATAGCGACTATATGCAATGTACAGCATACTTACTCCTTTAAAAAAAATGTCATGCGATCATGATTGATAATAGTCGCAATGATATAAAATATTTTTATTCTTCTTTTCGTTTTTCTGAAAAAACAGGTTATGAAAGGCAGGATGATATTCATACTGTGCGTGGCACATCTTTGTCTGCACGCCCAAAGTAAGTATAAAAACAAAATCGAAAAATTATATATAAACAAAAAATACGATGCTTGCATAAAGCTTTGCCTGAAAGCCGAGCAGCGGTACAAGAGAAACACTCCCGCCTATGTGTATTTCTACAGATCTCTTTCATGGCAAGAAAAATATACAGACGAAGCCGGAAAAGCATCTATGCAAGCCATTAAAAAGAGCATAGACGATGCGATAAAAGGAATTAAAAAAGATAAAGACAAAGTACTTTTTTCCAAAGACAATCCTCTTTACGATACATTGATAAATAGACTCAGACTTACGGCCATCTTTTTATACCATTCTAATCAACTTAAAGAATCTAAATACATCACAGGCAAGTTAGCATCGGCATTTAAAGATACTACGGAATTATATCATTCATTTTTTATAAATTATGATAAATTATCTACCCAAAATCAATCCGGCACTTCTGATCAGTCAAAACTTAAAGTCAAGGCTCTTACAAAGCAGGATAGCGTTGTACATTACGCTGTTTTGTTTTTGGGTTATCCATACTCTTATGGTTCGGAGGGGCCAGATAAGTTTGATTGTAGCGGATTCATAAAATTTGTTTTTAAACACGTCGGCATATCATTGCCTCACAATGCAAATATGATCTCAGAATCTGAAAATGGGAAGAAAATTTCCGAAAGCAACCTACGTAAGGGTGACCTGATATTGTTTGGTGAAAAAAGGGCTGGCCATGTGGCCATGTACATCTCAGAGCCTGATGAAGAACCTAAAATCATACACTGCGTATCGCGTGGGGTATGTATAGATCGTTTTTCCTCTGATTCATTTTGGGGCAAATCTAAGATATATTGCATAAAAAGATTTTTTTAACAGATGAATTTTGTTTGTAATTTTCGTCATGCCTGTAAAAAAAGAGTACCAACTTGAAGGACTTACTTGCATTGGTTGTAAACAAAAGGTAGAGGATTTGTTGAGCAAAGTAGCGGGTGTAGAGAATGTTAGGGTAGAACTAAGACCGCAAACTGCCATCATTGAAACTTCTGAAGATATTGATATAGACGTTTTCAGGAAGGCTTTGTCTGAATATCCTGCGTATAAAATTTACGATAAGAAAAAAACGTTGGTTATTCCATTGTTTTGGTCAGACCGAAATGCCTGGAATCGTGCTTCCCGAAATACATTGAATTGCCTTATAGGTTGCTCAATAGGAGATTTTGGAATGCTTATTTATCTGCAGACCTATCACCATCATATGAATATGTTTTTGATGATGGTATTGGCTATTATATGCGGGCTTTGCACATCGGTAGCTTTGGAAACGGTGCTGCTTAAGATAAATGAAAGATTTAACTGGCCACTGGCATTCAAAACTGCCCTATCTATGAGCTTTCTCTCCATGCTTGTGATGGAGCTTTCGGAAAACATTACGGACTTCCTGCTTACTGGAGGTGACATATCTCCTTCTGAACCTTACTATTGGATTGCGTTGTGTATATCTCTTGCAGCGGGATTTATAGTGCCCTTGCCATATAATTACTATAAGCTGAAAAAATACGGAAGAAGCTGTCATTAGACTACAAGTAACTTTTTGGTGTGTTGTCATTTTTACATCCTACAATAACCGATGAGATTTGAACGCGGATTCCGCAGGGGCAGACTATTGTCAAGTTATAGTAATGACCATTGAGGGAGAGATCCTTCGATGTGCGATAATGTTTCGGCTTCATCTTGCAATGACTTTTTCAGGTGCATCACTGCTTTATTCTTCAGGAATCTTTGGGTTCGGGCGCCGCCCTAAAGGGCGGCGCCCGAACTTTCGCAACTCAATCTTTTTTGTTCTACTGAAGGTTCTACAAAAAGGAACACAAACAGATTACTCAGTCCCTTTTGGATACTGTCCCAAAAAGTGTGTAAAGTGAGTTGTTTTTTGAAAGATTAATTAGATTAAAAACTAAAAAAAATTCAA
>JANWYS010000135.1 GCA_025054875.1 Cytophagaceae bacterium
TATGTAACAAATAAAAAAAGTACTATGTTTGCAAAAAAAAACAACTACACTTCATACACACTTTTTGGGATACTACCTCTCTGTTTGTTTCATGCATCTTCCGTACATAGCATCATCAAATCAAATGTCAATGAAAAATAAAATTAATGTGGCGCTTTATAAGCATCAAGCAAGATTTTATTGTTTCATTAATTCATAACGATAACAGAGCTTACTGAAACTTCGGGAAAAAAACGTGATGAGATTGAATCTGAAATTTAGTGAGCCTATCTTTATGGCTTGTGTGAATGGGCTTATATAAGTAAACTTTTCTATAATATTCTGTTCCTATATTAACTAACCACATATACAAGATAAACGTATATATGAACTATGTTTACGCTGAAGTAATCACTATAGGTGATGAAATTTTATACGGGCAAATCACTGACACCAACTCAGCATGGATTAGTAGTGAATTAGATAAAATCGGTATACGTACGTTACGCAAATCTTCGGTAGGCGATAATGAAGAACAAATTCTGGAGATACTGAATGCAGCTGAAAAGCGTGTACAACTGATTGTACTCACCGGTGGATTAGGCCCAACGAAAGATGATGTAACTAAAACATCGCTGGCAAAATTTTATAACACTACCATTGAACTGCACGAAGTAGCTTTGGCTCAATTAGAAAATCATTTTAACAAAAAGAGTAAACCACTTAATGCGCTCAATCGCACACAAGCCTATCTTCCTAAATGCTGCACATACATACCCAATCGCTATGGCACGGCGCCTGCCATGTGGTTTGAACGCAACGGAGTAATACTCGTTTCCATGCCGGGTGTTCCTTATGAAATGAAAAACATCATGGAAGAAGAAATTATTCCCCGCTTAAAAAAACAATTCAAGCTCCCTCACATTGAGCACCGCTATATTCGTACAATTGGTGTGGGCGAATCTGTGATTGCAGAAAAAATCAAACTATGGGAAGAACAACTACCTCCGGAATTTAAACTTGCTTATCTGCCTTCCATAGGGCAGGTCAAACTCAGAATTACCGGCACTTCAGATAATCTCGAAAAGCTAAACAAAGATTTTTCCGTTCTGATAGATAGGCTCACTCCATTGATACACGAATATATATACTCTTATACTGATGAAAACCTTGAAAAAACTTTAGGAGATATACTAAGGAGAAAAAAAATTACCCTTGCCACTGCTGAAAGCTGCACGGGAGGCTACATAGCACACTTAATTACTTCTGTACCCAACAGCAGCGAATATTACAAAGGGACAATAGTGGCCTACCAAAATGAGATTAAAGAGGATGTACTTGGTGTAAGCGCAGCTATCTTGAAAGCACACACTGCCGTAAGTGAACCTACTGCGTTGGCTATGGCCAAAAATGCCAGAATAAAATTTCGCAGCGATGTTGCCATTGCTACCACAGGCATATTAGGACCGGGAGGGGCTACTCTTGAACATCCCATAGGTACGGTATTCATCGCTTTCAGCAGCAGTGAAAAGGAAATCTGCAAAAAGGTTACCCTATCCGAAAGGAGAGACTACAACATCATAGCTGCCAGCTATGCAGCGCTGAATCTGTTGCGCGAAAATATATAACAAAATGCCTGACCGCATACCCCATGCAGGCAATTGCCATTTACTCATCAGGGTTTTCTATGTGAAAACAAAAGAACGGTATATCTGTATGATAAGCCATCTTGCGGCTAATGCTGCCGGTAAACAATCGTTTGATAAAAGTTTTTCCGGTAGTAGACATGGCTACCAAATCAATATTCTTGTTTTTGATAAGCGTATTCAATGCCGATAATATGCTAGTGTTATCTATTACATTTTTAAAGTATAGTTTGGGATACTTTATTTGAGTCTGAGCTATATCTTTAAACCAATTCATCAACTCTTCATTTAAGCTCACTTCATATTTGCCGCCGGGCGATATGTGCACTACTTCGATTTCGGCATCATATACAGAAGCCAAATCCACTAACTTTTTAATAGCCGTGATGTCATCATATTCAAAGTCTGTGGCATATAGAATTTTTTTTATAGGATGATAGTGCGCTTCTTCCGGAATGACAAATACAGGTATGTTACAATTTTCAATCACATTAGCCGTATTTGAACCAACGAAATACTCCTGAAATCCGCTGGCTCCTTTAGTACCCATGATAATGGCATCTATGTTTTTTTCTTCGATGGTCTTTTGAATCACATCAAACAGCAACCCGGATTCATTTACAAATTCAATGGCTACTGATGGATATTTTTTTTCAACATCAGAAACATATTTTTTCAATCTGTTCTCTGCGTCTTGCCTTATCTGTTTCATAAGATTCTCGATTTGCTCAAGCGTGTAAATGCGCCGCCCGGGCACCATGTGATATGAGTGCATAAGTACGATTTTAGCTCCAAGCTTAGAGGCAAACTCGCATGCATATTCTAAAGCTATATCTGCTCCTTTCGAGAAATCCGTAGGAACGAGTATGTTTTTAAAAAAGGATGTTTTCATAGCATGTATATTAATTTTATACATCAAAAATAGTTATGTGTACAAAAATGTATGCTGACCAATATCAAGCTTGTAAATGATCTTTATCAACCTATGTTGCTTATCAGAAAAGTCTTACACCGTTGTCCGGTTGATTTAGTCCTTGTGAAAACGATACTAAACGATAGAAAAGAAATCTTTACCCATAGAGGCTTTACAGGCTTTAAGCACAGAAATGGATGCGCAATGCATTAAAAACTTCACCTGTACAATTGCATGGATTTTTCAGGCAAATAGTTAGTCGCCTTTAATGATATCCTCTTTTCGTTTTAATTCAAAATGTTTACCCAGATACACTTTGCGTACCAGTTCATCTTCGGCAAGTTCTTCGGCGGTTCCTTGCCTGAGTATTTTACCTTCAAATAGCAGATACGCTCTGTCGGTGATAGAAAGAGTTTCATTTACATTATGGTCAGTGATGAGTATGCCGATATTTTTTCGCCGTAGTTTGGCAACTATGGTTTGAATTTCTTCCACAGCTATGGGGTCAACGCCGGCAAATGGTTCGTCAAGAAGTACAAACTTAGGGTCTACCGCCAGTGCACGCGCTATTTCCGTGCGCCGGCGCTCTCCTCCGGAAAGCACCATGCCGAGATTTTTACGCACATGCGTAAGGCTAAACTCTTCCAGCAACTGCTCAACTTTCTCTTTTTGCTGCGCTTTACTCATGTGGCTCAATTGCAGCACGGAAAAAATATTTTCTTCTACCGTAAGCTTTCTGAATACAGAAGCCTCCTGTGCAAGATATCCCAAACCCTTGCGCGCACGCTGATACATGGGCAAGCCTGTGATGTCATCGTCGTCAATATATATCTTTCCCTCATTCGGTTTGATCAGGCCTACAATCATGTAGAAAGTGGTGGTTTTCCCCGCACCATTCGGACCAAGCAACCCTACTATTTCCCCCTGACGAACGCTCACCGACACATTGTTGGCTACAATCCTTTTTTTATATTTCTTAACCAGATTTTCTGAGCGCAATATCATATAGCTACCTTAACTCAACATCGGTGCTGTAATATAACAAAAAAGCCCCATGACGGGGCAAATTTTGTGGTGACGAGTGGAATCGAACCACCGACACAAGGATTTTCAGTCCTTTGCTCTACCAACTGAGCTACGTCACCCTATATTTTAGGACTGCAAAGGTAATATATTTTCGCATTTATAAAAAAATACTTTTCAAAATTATGCCCGATGCGGACTCAACCACTAAGTGCAACACTTTCCATTTCATACACTTGCTTTGCCCCTCAAAAGGCGTTGGTCAATTTAACCCGGATCCACATTAATGCAAGAAGTAAAATCAAAACAGGAAGAGTGAAATTTTTATGTTGGGCGCGCCCCTGCGGGGCCGGGCTGTCCGCCACTCCGCTCTCGCTGCGGTGCTCCGCTAAAGCTCCGCACTGGCCTTGCAGGCCATGGCTCCCATCCCTCGCGCAAGTCCTCCCGAACTTTTCAGGTTCATAAGAAAATGTAAACTTCCAAAGTAGCTTGCAAAAGGCACTGAGCAAGTCTGTTTGAGCTTCTTATTTGTGAAGTCCTTAACGGAACAAAAAGAGCGAGTTGCAAAGGTCAGAGCGCCGCCCTTTAGGGCGGCGCTCTGACACAAATATTTCAGCCCGTAAAAAAACCGCCCAATCGTCTTTCGCCACTGAAACCCATCCCAGCAAATACACGAACCCAAAACTGAATTTTTTCTCTAACACTGAGTCCGGAATAAAAAAACCGATGTTTTTCTCAGTAAAAACATCGGTTAAGACCTTGAAAAATAGCGACATTCAGACAAGTAGGTTGTCAAAGATCGCATTTTGAAAGCAAATCACAACTGTCAAAGCAATTACATCGCCTTTCCTTAGTTGTCAAAGATCGCATTTTGAAAGCAAATCACAACACAACGCAATTACCTATCACCGACTCGCCGTTGTCAAAGATCGCATTTTGAAAGCAAATCACAACAGAGCTGCGATATGTTCAATCTTTTAGAAGTTGTCAAAGATCGCATTTTGAAAGCAAATCACAACAACCCCGTCCTAAAGAAACATTTTTAATACGTTGTCAAAGATCGCATTTTGAAAGCAAATCACAACAAACAGAATATGGAATTTTTCGACTGCACAGTTGTCAAAGATCGCATTTTGAAAGCAAATCACAACTCCAATTACACACATTATAGCTGCATTCCGTTGTCAAAGATCGCATTTTGAAAGCAAATCACAACTTTTCCGAATAAACTATTTGACTGTACTGTGTTGTCAAAGATCGCATTTTGAAAGCAAATCACA
>JANWYS010000136.1 GCA_025054875.1 Cytophagaceae bacterium
CTTTTTATAAGTTAATTACAAAGTTAAGAAAAAAGTAACCTTGCACATATTTTATGCACAGAATATATTCACCCAAATTTAGCGTAAGAGAGAAAGTGCAAAGTCAGGTAGCTCAGCTAAAGATGGTTTCATTTACAAATTACTATTGAGCAGTTTTTCTTGAAAGATTTGCCTCGTCCTGAAAAAGTTCGGGAGAACCTGCGCGAGGGATGGGAGCCATGGCCGGCACGGCCAGTGCGGAGCTTCAGCGGAGCACCGCAGCGACAGCGGAGTGGCGGACAGCCCGGCCCCGCAGGGGCGCGCCCTACAAAAGACACATCATACTTTCCCGATAATGCGTTATCCGGATTCATAAGTATACCCATACCGCACGGGTTAATGAATGGATATTTTTTTATGTATAAGTTTTGATTTAGTGTATTCTTTAATAATTTTCGGCTCTAAAGTAAAACAAATAAACCATGAAAGTAACCGTAGTAGGAGCAGGAAATGTAGGAGCTACCTGCGCAGATGTATTAGCGTACAAAGAGATTGCCAAAGAAATAGTTCTTCTGGATATTAAAGAAGGTTTTGCGGAGGGTAAGGCTTTGGATATATGGCAAAAAGCCCCGATAGATATGTACGATACCAAAACAATAGGAGTAACTAACGACTATACCCAAACAGCAGACTCCGATGTGGTGGTAATTACTTCCGGATTGCCTCGAAAACCCGGCATGACCAGAGATGACCTGATATCTACAAACGCAGGCATAGTACAATCCGTGACGGAAAACATCATAAAATACTCTCCCAATGCTATAATAATTGTGGTATCCAACCCTCTTGATGTGATGACATATTGTGCACACATTAATTCTAAACTTAGCCGCAACAGAGTGATAGGAATGGCTGGCATATTGGATACTGCACGCTATAGGGCATTTCTTGCTGATGAAATCGGATGTTCGCCAAAAGAAATTCAAGCTATGTTGCTGGGAGGCCATGGTGACACTATGGTGCCTCTCCCTCGATACACTACCGTAGGAGGAATACCCGTAACAGAGTTAGTGAGTAAGGAGAAACTTGATGCTATTGTGGAGCGTACAAAAGTAGGAGGAGGAGAATTGGTAAAGCTCATTGGTACTTCAGCCTGGTATGCACCTGGCTCTGCTGCTGCTCAAATGGTGGAAGCCATAATAAAAGACCAGCGCCGCATACTCCCTGTGTGCGTAAAACTTGAAGGTGAGTATGGTATCAATGATTGTTACTTAGGTGTACCTGTAATACTAGGTAAAAACGGTGTTGAAAAAATAATTGAATTGAAACTTAACGCTGAGGAAATGGAATTGCTCCACAACTCCAGAAAACATGTAAAAGAAGTGATGAATGTGTTGGATTCATTGATGGCTAAAGCGTAGTAAGTGTTTCTTTATAAATTGATCTAATACCCGACAAAATATGTCGGGTATTTTTTTATGGTGAATCCCCCAAAACCGTCAGGCCACTTTGTGAAATGACACTTTAGTTTTAACAATTCACTGAATTGCTCATGAATACATAGGAGCAAAAAGATTACACATATACTAATCAGGCAAACAACCGCATATCTTACTCAGGTTTCAAATTTTTCTACTGTATAACTTGGGATAAAATAGATTTATGAGATATAAACTAAGCTACAATATAAAGTGGTAGCATAAATCTTTACGCGCAGGCATGCTATGATAATCGGGAAAACTCATTATACATATTGCCCATACGATATAAAAGAAGAGCTCTGTCGTTCTATTGATATGAAAAATTTTCTTGTAAGAGTTAACATAAGAACGCAGGTTTATTTCGTAATATTCAGTTACCAAATTATTGACCTTCTCTATAGTGATAACTTAAAATAGTTTCACTATTTTCGCGAAGGATTTTAAATAGTAAAAGCCAGGCACACAATCCTCAGTGCCTATCATAAAGCAAGAACAATATAAGGGGATGCAGACTGCGAGGGAGAAGTTTCCAAATGTGTTTTACATGATAGTTAGAAATTTTTCCCAATATGGTCTGGAAGTTAATTTCAAAACACTAACATGTAAACCACATGAACGAAATCGAAACAAGTGTATCAGCATTTGCTGATATGGATTTATCTGAGCAGTTATTAGATGCTCTTAGCGATATGGGTTTTTCAGAACCCTCACCCATTCAGGCAGAGGCCATACCTGTTATTTTGAGCGGCAAAGATGTAATAGGTCAGGCACAAACCGGCACTGGCAAAACAGCAGCATTTGGAGTGCCGATGATTGAGCTGATCTCCATGGAAAATAAATCTGTAAGCGGTATAGTTTTGTGCCCTACTCGCGAACTGGCCATACAAGTAAGCAACGAGTTAAAAAAAATAGCCAAGTATAAAAAAGGCTTGCACATATTGCCTGTATACGGTGGAGAACCAATAGAACGTCAGATAGCTGCCTTGAAAAGAGGCGTGAAAATTGTAGTGGGGACTCCGGGAAGGGTGATAGACCACCTCAATCGAGGCACTCTGCGTTTGGACAAAGTTCATATGGTAGTTCTTGACGAAGCGGATGAAATGTTGAACATGGGCTTCAGAGATGACATAGAAGAAATTTTGAAATCCGTACCCGATGAAAGACAAACCATTCTTTTCAGCGCCACCATGCCCAAGCCCATTTTAGAGCTAGTGCATCGCTATCAACGCAATCCGCAGATGGTGAAAATAACCAAAGCCGAACTTACCAATGATGCAATAGAACAATCATACTTTGAAGTAAGTGAAAGCTCTAAAATAAGGCTGATAACACAACTCATCCGCCTGAACGATCTGAAGCTTATGCTGGTATTTTGCAATACGAAAAGAAAAGTAGAAGAAGTGGTTGAGCAGCTAAAACTTAATGGACTCAAAGTTGACGGGATTCATGGAGATTTACGGCAAAATCAGCGCAACACGGTTTTGAGCAAACTTCGTAACTCTGAGATCAATATACTTGTAGCTACCGATGTAGCTGCACGCGGTATTGATGTGAGTAATGTTGATGCAGTGTTCAACTACGATATACCCCTCGATCCGGAATATTATGTACATCGCATAGGTCGCACAGGCAGAGCCGGAAAAACAGGTAAGGCCTACAGCTTCGTTACTGGCCGCAATGATCGGAAACTACTCATGGAAATAGAAAAATTCTCGAAAACAACAATACACCCCGGAACACTACCTACTAAAGAAGAGTGGCTCAACCTATGTAAAGAAAATTTAAAACAAAAAATACAAGTAGCCCTGCAGGCCAGACGTAATGAGCTATATAGCCAGGTGTTTCAAGACTTCCTTTCTGAAGGTCTCTCTGCTGAAGAAGTTTCTACCGCTCTTTTGAGGTTGATATTAAAAGATGAACTTGATTTTATCCTGACCATAAAAAAAGCACACCGGGAAATTAACGATGAGTATAATACTGAACATACCGAAAAAACCGTGCGCCTTTTTCTTAATGTGGGCAAAAAGGACAAAATCAGTCCAAAAGATATAGTCGGAACTATTATAAAAAACACAAAAATCAACTTCAGGCAAATCGGCGATATAGATGTATATGACACTTTCTCATTTGTTGAAGTTCCCAAGAAAAAATCAGAAGAGATAATGGAACTATTTAAGACACTAAAAGTAAAAGGAAGAAAAGTTAACGCCGAAATAGCTAAATCGCGATAGTGTAACCAATAAAAAACTTTCTTGAGTACGTTCTGCAAAAGTTTGCACACATATCTTTGCTCGAAATATGTTGTTGAAACAGACAACACAAGTTCCCTTTTCCCGATATATAAGTTACATCCATACCCCATAGCTATTCATGCCCTGCAGATAGGAAGCCCCCAAATCAATGAAATAGACGCTAAATATCTAATAACTTTAAAAAATAGCCTAGCATTGCAGGGTGTTCAATTGATACATCTTTGGGAAGATATATGGATACGAAAACAACCATTGGTTGAGCAAAGAATATCCGCATTATGTGGTGCTGCAGTTACCGTACATGCTCGCGCAACACAGGTAAAAAAGATTTCCGGAAAACAAGCAGAATTTTTTTTTGAGCAAAATCATTTGGCCTCTCATGCCGGTGCAAAAGAGTATTTTGCACTTATTGTAAACAATGAGATCATGGCTGCTGCTTCTTTCAGTAGACGCACAATTATAGATCGCAATGGTGTATCGTATCATTCATATGAACTCATTCGCTTTTGTAACAAAGCCGGATACCTTGTAGTTGGCGGACTGTCTAAACTGTTGAATTATTTCGCAAAAAACAATTTCCCTGATGATATAATGACTTATGCTGATAGGGAATGGAGCGACGGTGCCTCTTTAGAAAAAACCGGATTTATTTTGAGTGGCGTTACGACACCTCTTAAATTCTGGGTGCACAAAGATACATACTTACGCATTCCTTATCACAAAGCCCCCTCACACGATGAGGAAATGAAAAAAAAAGGATATGTGCTCATATCTAATTGTGGCAACCTGAAGTACATAAAATACTACAAATTCATGTAGCCGCCCAAAATCAAAAGATATTTATCCCATTGTATATACATCAGAACCGTCATTGTCAGAGCCTCTGTGAGATATTTCTAACACAACGTATAAGAAAACGCAGATACTTTCCCAAAAAGTGTGTAAAGTGAGTTGTTTTTTGAAAGATTAATTAGATTAAAAACTAAAAAAAATTCAA
>JANWYS010000137.1 GCA_025054875.1 Cytophagaceae bacterium
GGAGCTTTAGCGGAGCACCGAAGCGAGAGCGGAGTGGCGGACAGCCCGGCCCCGCAGGGGCGCGCCCAACTTAAAAAGTTCACAAAACTTTTCTGCTAATGCGAAAATACGGATTATAATGTTTACGTCTGTTTGTATCAGACATTCGTAGATATTCATGACTCTCTGATGGGTGATGATGCTAGGTGTATTCGTCATGTACCTGGCTTTAATAAAAATTGTAAAGATGATAACGAAGTCTTAATTTATTGAGTTCTCACGGTTGTAAAAGAACGCACCAGATTTTCTCCATCTCGTTCAATGTTTATGGTAAAATATTCTTCGTCAAGTGAGTACACTTCTCCTCTTATTTGTTGAATGCTGCCATCGTCCATTTTGAAATTAAATGTAATGGCACGTGTGTTTTTGTCGTAAATCCATCCTTTAGGTTTGGGGCTGCTGTTTCTCAAAGCGGGATTGTTAGTTGATTGTTGCATAGCGGTATTTCTCGCAGGAGCTTTTATTCTGCCATCATGGTATTCGCACCGTCCATCAGAGTAAAAAACCAGATAGTCGTCCTTTTCATATTCCTTCAGAGTGTTGTTGTCAGGGTTTACCACAATGTACCAATGCTTACCTGAAGGGGAAGCCAGGTGATCAAAATTAATTTCTTGTGCTGACATGAAATTAAAAATCATTGAACACAATGCTAATGCTATGTTAGCAACAAGTTTGTTATACATACTATTCATTACTGTCATTTTAATTGCTTTATACGCTAGTAATTCGGATTGAGTTGCGTTTTAACTAAAAAGTTCGGTTTAGGCCTACTCTGTATCTGTAAGAAAAAATATTGTTTTGAGAGATGTTATTGCCTGCTAACAAGGGAAAATCGAACCTTAAAACAAGTGGCTTTATGTCGTACATTGGAAATCGAAGTGTAAGTGCTGTACCTATGCCGGCATCATATAACAACTGTTTTGAGTAAGTCTTACTTACGTTCCTGAACTCCATAAAACCAACATCGGAAAACAGGTAAGAGTCTATTTTAAACATTTTGAAAAAATATTTTGTTGGAACTACATATATCAATCTGTCAAAATCTATTTCTACATTTAAGGCAGCTCCCGAATTTCCGCCGATGGGTAAATTGGTGCTGCCCGTAATGTTGCCGGAAGCATCACTAAACTGATAGTTAGTGCGAAAGTCATAACCTCTTATGTTTAATCCTCCACCATAATGGAAGGTTCCATCATATACCCATGCTTCTGGCACTAAACCTGAAGACCTTGTGTATTTATTTTCCAGAAGATCTTCTGTGTTGGCAGAGTGTGCATACAATACAGATTCTACAGGTATAACGCCCCATCCGTATTGTCCGAATAGTCGCATACGTATGTCAAATTTTTTCCATGAATACATGCTCACATTAGTGCATTGCAAATAAGAGTAATTGTAGTCTGAGCGAATGAAAGGTGTGCGAAGTGAGAATAAAAAATTACCACTGATTTTTTTGTATAAATAATTTCGTTGAACTCCGGTGTTAAAAGAGGAGTTGATAAGAATTCCTTTATCATCTGTTGTCCCCCAGTTGTTTTTATAGAGTAGGTAATCGTAGACTTGTGTTGTGTTTGCTAAATATTTGATATGAGCAAATGTTTTTGTGTAGCGTGGATTTTTTAAATCTTGTTTACGAAAAACTTTTTCTAACCCTGCCAGAAATTTCCATATTCCTCCGTAAAACATACATTCCTCATAAGTGGATAATTGTGGCCAGAATTTATTGAACTTATTTTTATAGTAAATATTGAAAGATAAAGGTGTGTACTTGTATTCATTTGTTGCTGTTGGTGTTTTGCTGAGCAGCGTGGTATTAACCCATGCGGTGGCGGAATAATTGTGTTTGCCAAAATAGCTGCCTTCTGCATGCATACCGACCTGAAGACCGTCGTAGTGGTTATACCATATATCAGGTCTCCAGAAATTTCTTTGTCTATCCCAACGAATAAGGTTAGGTATGCGATGATCCCACTGCCAAGTACGGAAGTGCTTTCTTTTCCATATGTTATCTCTCAAATCAATGTCGGCGAGTATATGTTCCGGGTCAATTTCAATGGAGGATATTTCTTTTTTATTTACAGGTATAATAGTCGTATAGGTGGGATGAAGAAGGTCCCAGCCATACCACATGGGTCTAAGGATATTTAAATTGCTTTCCTTTTTTACGTACCATGAATTGGGGATGCTATATTTCAGCACAGTATTGTCTTTTTTCCGAATTACAAAATCAATAGGCATTTGCATACGTCCATTTCGCACAAATGTAATTTGTGTAGAGTCGCCGTCGCGCTTTACCTTTTTGATTGCATAATCTATATACTTAGTAGTTTCCAACCATTGGTCAAAAAACCAGTTGAGGTCGGTTTGTGTATATTCTATAATGGCTTGCCTGAAGTCTTCCGGGTAAGGGTGGCAAAATTTCCATTTGTTGAAGTAATGTTTCATGGCGCCCATAAACATCGAGTCGCCGAGTACGTATCGTAAGTTGTAGAGCATTACTCCGGTTTTGTAGTATACCAACCCATAGTTTCCTCCGTGCCTTATAGCGCCGTTGAATGCGGAGGAGTGTGTGTTCAGTGGCTCGTCATATCCTTCTGCAACGTGGTTGAGATAGGGGTAATACAGGTTTTCATAACGGGTGTTGAAAGAATCAACAAAAGCATCGTAGTATTTGTTAGGGCCTATGCGGTCGCGTACAGGTCCAAGAATTTTATCCATAGACCATACGGTGAGAAACTGTGTGAACCCTTCATCCAGGAATGCTCTGTAAGTTTCATTAGAGCCCACCATTCCGTAAAACCACATGTGTCCTACTTCGTGTGCCAGCAGAGATTGGTGTTGAGGGTACTGTCCATTGTCCAGTGTGAGCATGGGATACTCCATACCATCTCGGGCATCGGCTATGATGATTTTAGGCCATGCATACATTCCAAAATCCTGAGAATATACACGTATCACGTTTTCTGTAAACCATCCGGAATGTTGCCAGCGCGCAGCATGTTGTTCTTGTGCTAAGGTGATGATTTTTATTCCTTTCCACGTGCGTTCACCTATGCGGTAGGAAGGGTCGGCGGTGAAAGCGAAGTTATGTACATTTTCTGCATGAAATTTCCATGTTTTGAATTTTCCGGGTACGCGAGGTATGATAGTGGAAGGTTTTTCTTCCCATTTTTTCTTTTCAAAATTTTTCAGGTCTAAAGCTTTGCGAAGAGAGTCTGGCATGACTTCGGATGGATTGATGAGCACACCCGTTGCTTCCACGATGTATTCCTGCGGGAAGGTGAGCCACACGTCAAAAGTGCCGAAGTTGGCATAAAACTCTTTGTCTAAGTGTTGGTCTACACTCCAGCCGCATTTCATGTCATACACAGCTATTATCGGATACCAATGCACACCGTCAAAATGTTTGTTTCCGAAGGTTTCATACATCTTGTTTCGGCGACGCATACTGCCGCTATCCCAGTAGGTTTTGAATGAGCAGGTAACTATTACTGAATCGCCGGGGAATAATTTTTCATTAAGCAACACGCGAAGTATGGTATTGTCTGTTTCTGTTTTTACGGGTTTGTTATTTACCCTTAAGTTTTCAACCACAGTTCCTAATCTTTTTTTTTCATACTCGCCAAACTGTACTTCAATTTTATTGTTTATGTTCAGATCATGGTAATGAGATCCGGGTTGAAAAGCATTTTCATGTAAGTGGAAATATAAATCGGTGAGTGCATGTGGAGAGTTGTTCCAATATATCAACGTGTATTTTTTGCCGTCAATTATGTTGAGAGTGTCTATGATTTCTGCTTCGATGATGTAATGTACATCTTGTTGCCAATACCCTTCATAGGGCTTTCGGTTTTTCCAATAGTAGGGATTACTCTTTGTGCGATATGTGTTGGGAGGTAGTTGAGCGTATGAAGTGTTTGAGAACGTTAAGATTCCCAAAATTAATATTATGTGAGTTTTATTGGTTTTTATTTTCATGAGTTATGTTAAATGATTAAAAGATTCATTGGTCAATATTACTAAAATCAATATTACTGAAAATATGTAGCTATAAATTCAATTATCTGTTATATGTTGGATATCGTTTCGAGCTTTGGTTTAAACTGAAAATTGTTATTCGAAAGCATTATTTTGGTACACTTCAAATCGAAGTTTTCAAAGGGAGTCCACTGTCAACAAAAGTGTTAAGAAGGCAACTCACAAATTATGGTTTGAAAAGTACTAAAGAGAGAGCTATAAGATTTTCTTAGCATAAACCCTGCTTCGTTGTGGCCTTCAAACCCGTATTTTTCAGTTGAATATACAATTTCAACACTTATTTTTCCTTTCAATTTGGAATTTACAAGGATTTTTCGAAAGAGATTTCTTTTTTTTGTGATGTAACCAAAACTTATATAAGAAATGGACTACGAATACAGGGACAAATGTGTCAACCCTTTGGAGTGGGATGCTACAAGTGAAGCGACTGCTTGACAAGACAGGCATCAGGAAGGTTCTTGATGAGTTGGTTTACCAGAAGGCCGATGTAACCATTGCATAGACGCTGTGAGTATAGTAAAATCGTTTGGGTGATGATGGCCTACAATCTGATGGGATTGTATCGTCCGTTCTCAAAACAAACCGGTGACTATCAACGGCTTTCAA
>JANWYS010000138.1 GCA_025054875.1 Cytophagaceae bacterium
GAAGTAGAGTTGGTCATTACAGAGGTCAAACCAAAGTAGAGCAGAAGTTGCTACAAAGCGCAATTAAGTATGTAGGGGAGATCTACTTACTACATCCTGATGCTAAAAATTGTTTTTGCGATTTTTATTAATCATTTTTACAAACATTACAAAAGAACAAACATAGTGATGCAACAGGCTGAAGCGCTGAAAACACTGATACAAACCACAAAAAAATCCGTTATCACCACACACCATAAGCCCGACGCCGATGCACTGGGTTCGTCATTAGCGCTAAAACTTTATCTGGAAAAAAAAGGCCATCAGGTACATGTTGTCTCTCCTACGGATTATCCGGAATTTTTGTATTGGATGCCCGGCAACGATACGGTTCTCATTTACGAAGGCAATCAGGTAAAAGCCAATGAAATGGCCATGAATGCCGATGTGATTTTTTGTGTAGACTTTAACGCCTTATCTCGCATAAATAATTTTTCTGATGCGGTAAAAAAGTCGCCGGCAAAAAAGGTCATGATAGATCATCACTTACAGCCAGAAGATTTTGCAGATATCGTCTTCTCTGACCCCTCTGCCGCTTCTACCACACAGATTTTGTACGAGCTTATAAAACAACTTGGCGATGAAAAACTGATTGATGTAAATATAGCGGAATGCTTGTATGCCGGCGTAATGACAGATACCGGATCGTTTCGCCATTCCAACACCAACAAAAAAGTGCATGAGATGGCCGCCGCGCTCATGGACGTGGGTATAAGCTCTGCAAAAATTCATCAGTTAATTTTTGACAACAACTCCGAGTTAAGATTACGCCTGTTAGGATATTCTATATCGCAAAAACTTACCGTGTTGGAAAATAAACATACGGCATACATAACCCTCTCTGCCGAAGAACTTGAGCGGTATAAGGCTAAGACCGGAGATACAGAAGGATTAGTAAACTATGCTTTGTCAATAAAAGGCATAGAGCTGGCAGCGCTCATTGTAGAACGACCTGATTGTGTACGCATGTCTTTCCGGTCGCGGGGTGATTTTGATGTAAATGAATTTGCACGCCAACACTTTAGTGGCGGAGGACACAAAAATGCTGCCGGAGGATGCTCATCGGCCTCATTAGAAGATACTGTAAAAAAATTTGTCGCGGTTTTAAACAACTACAACGGAAAACTATAATGTGCATATCAGCTATGAAAAATTTTTATCTCTTCAATATTGTCCTGATAATGTTGTACGCTTGCAGTCCCTCTTACAAAACTTCTGACAGTGGTGTACAGTATCGTATAATTGAAGATTCATCAAGCAGCCCCAATGCTGAACCGGGAGGCATGGTATACATGTATATGAAGTTCGCAAATGAAACCGACACCTTTATCTCATGGAAAAACAATCCGGAACCTATGAAGTTTGAAATCCCTCGCCAGTTTCCATACAAGGGTAGTTTTGAAGAGGGCCTTACCATGCTCAGTGCAGGCGATAGCGCAGAATTCAGAGTGGTAAACGATTCATTGTACACAAAAGTATTTGGAGAAAAAACCCTTCCAAAATCAATTAAAAAAGGGGGATATACGACATTCTATGTAAGAATAACGAATGTTATATCGCGTGACAGTGTAAAATCTCTTTATGAAAAACAAATGAAAGAAGCCTTAGAGCGGGAAATGCAATTCCAGCTGGATACCACTACCATTGCGGAGTATTTGAGAAAAAGAAAAATTAAGTACGAAAAATCGTTGGATGGTGTGTATGTGGAGATACAAAAAAAATCAACCGGCATTACCTTACAACCCGGAGATACAGCAAAGATAAATTATGCAGGCTACCTTTGGGACGGTAAAAAGTTTGACAGCAATGAAGGCAAACCACCCGTTGTTGTGATACTCGGTGAATCCAGCGTTATAAAAGGTTGGGTAAGTGGTCTTATGAAAATGAAAAAAGGTGAAAAAGCAAAAATTTATATACCTTCGCGACATGCATTTGGCCCTTATGGCAATGGAAACGAAGTGCCTCCCAATGCAAAACTTATCTATGAAATCGAAGTTTTAAAATAAACAAAACTGCAATGAAACTAACCATCTTGTTTTTTAAATACGCTGCTCTATTGTATGTTTCTTTTTTATTGATGTTGCCATCATGCGCTCAAAACAAATCGTACAACAAAACTCCCAATGGACTGGAATATAAAATACACAAAGATGTTCCCGGTAGCTCTCCCAAAGAAGGAGATATGCTGAGAGTACATTTCATCATAGCTACAGAAAAGGATTCTATCATACGCAATACCTTTGCTGATGGGGCAGGCCCACAGGATTTTCCGCTCTCAAAAGCTCAATTCAAAGGCGCTTTGGAAGAAGGATTACTTTTAATGTCGGCCGGAGATAGCGCAACATTTCTGGTAAACGCTGATTCTCTTTTTGAAAAAACGTATCGCAGCCCCATGCCTCCATTCATCAGGAAAGGAAGTAAAATAAAATTTCACATTAAACTGGAAAAATCATTTACTCAAGAAGAATATCAGGCAGAAATCAATAAGTCAAACGAATTATTACTCGCTGAAGAACACAAAAAAATAGATGAATATCTTAAAGCGAACAATCTCGCGGCACGAAAAACATCTTCAGGATTGTACTACATACAGAAAAAACCCGGCACAGGTGCTCAAGCTGCAGCAGGAAGTAAGGTAAAAGTGCACTACACCGGCAAATTGTTGAATGGAAATAAATTTGACAGTTCTCTGGATCGCGGACAGCCTTTTGAATTCACTCTCGGTCAAGGAATGGTTATTCGCGGATGGGACGAAGGTATAGCACTGATGAAAGTCGGCGAACAAGGCACCTTGATAATACCGTCTGTACTCGGATATGGGAAAAGAGGTGCCGGAAACAGCATCCCTCCCAATTCTGTTTTGATATTTGACGTAGAGCTTTTAGATGCTAAAACGCAGGCAGAAATAGACAAAATGGCTGCAGATGCCAAAAAACAAGAGGAACAGTCTATACAGAAATACATCACAGATAATAAACTCAAAGCTATTAAAACAGCCAGTGGCTTGCACTATGTACAAATCAAAGCAGGTAATGGCGCAAAGGCCGAACCGGGAAAAAACGTAAAGGTGCACTATACCGGCAAGTTGCTAAACGGCACTAAGTTTGACAGCTCTGTAGATCGTGGTCAACCCTTCAGTTTTACACTTGGCCAAGGAATGGTTATTCGCGGATGGGACGAAGGTATAGCCCTTATGAAAACGGGAGAAAAAGGTATACTCATTATACCCTCTGAACTTGGTTATGGCGCAACAGGTGCAGGATCTTCCATACCACCAAACGCTGTACTCGTATTTGAAGTAGAATTGCTGGAAGTAAAATAAATGTTCGCAACACTCACCAACGAATACCTCAGCGTATCCGTAAAAGAAACCGGCGCAGAGCTTACCAGCATACGGTCCATCTTACATGATGTTGAATATTTATGGCAGGCTTCTGTTGATGTATGGCCAAGACATGCCCCTGTACTTTTCCCTATAGTGGGCAAACTAAAAAATAATCAGTACACGCACAACGGTAGCATCTACTCTCTCTCGCAACATGGTTTTGCACGGGATAAAATATTTTATTTGAAAGACCATTCCAATGCTTACCTTAAATATGTACTCGAATACGATGAAGAAACCCTAAAGGTATATCCCTTTTTCTTCAGGCTTGAAATATGTTATCATCTCATAGGCTGCTGTGTTCATGTAGAATACAATATTGTAAACTTAGACACTGAGCAGGATATGTTCTTTTCCATTGGTGGGCATCCTGCTTTTCGATGGCCATTATTTGATAATGATGATGAGCACTCGTATTATTTAGAATTTAACAAAACAACATCTCTGAAAACCCAATGTATAAGCCAAGGCATGCGAAACGGTGAAATACGGCCTATAGAATTGGTAAATAACATACTTCCGCTGAACAAAAAACTTTTTGAAAACGATGCCCTTGTCTTGTCAGACCTTGGTTGCGACAGCGTTGCCTTTAAGTGCCACCATCATAAACATGGAGTGATAGTGAATTTTAAAGGCTTTCCATACTTGGGTATATGGTCAAAACCAGGACCTTTTCTATGTATTGAACCTTGGCATGGAATAGCCGATCATCAACAACATAATGGAGAGTTGAAGAATAAGGAAGGTATACAACTTTTGAAACCTCATCAAACCTTTACATGCAGGTATACGTTAGAATTCCATTAGAGGATTGACCTGAATTCATACCAAATCATAGTCCATCAGACGAAAGTCATTTTATCTCGGATTTTTCAGTTGAATATACAATTTCACACTGATTTTTCGCTTCAATATGGAATTTTCAAGGAGTTTTCCGAAAGAGATTTCTTTTTTGTGATATAACCCAAACTTACATAAGAAATGGACTACGAATACAGTTGAACCGACTGTTTGACAAGACAGGTATCAGGAATATTTTGGAAGACTTGGGTTTAACAGAAGGTCGAAGTAACCATCGCATAGACGCTGTGAGTATGATAGAATCGTTTGGGTGAAGATGGCCTATAATTGGATGAAATTTGTATTATCAATTTTCGAAA
>JANWYS010000139.1 GCA_025054875.1 Cytophagaceae bacterium
CAGATACAGGGTTCGGGATACCCGATACTACACGGAATACTTTGCTGGGATATCCCACCTTTTCTGACTTCGGATAGTTAAATTGAAAATCTACAGAATCTATTATCATATCTGAAGCTTGCATCCGCAAAAATCTTCTCACACAGTTGTTACATACATTGTCTTGCACAACTTTCAAAGCAATTCTAGAATCAATGTTAGTGGGTCCCGCTATACGTATTCTTTTCAGCCACACTGGGGTATATTTCCCGTTACTACCTATTGGGATAGTTAAATTGTTGAAATCAATTGGATTTAAACCTTTGCGAATTATCATGCCAGAAGTATTATCCAATCCATCGGTTTCGATCATTCGTGTGGGGCCATAGGTTCCGGTGTTCACAAAAGTTGCAAGAGGACCTATTACTAAATTGTTTGAACTTAATGCCAACACACCATCTCCCGTCCATATTAACTGACCGTTTATTTGGATGGAATCTTGCAAAATAAGTCTTCCACCAGGAGATTTACTTATTTCTAAGTTTTGAAAGATATGAATCCCGTTTCCTCCTATTATTTGATCGGTTGTGTTATTGTTAAATTTGAACGTGGAAGTTCCAGAGGCAATTAACAAACCATTATTATAGTAATTCCCCGCTATGGTTACATCACTGTTTATCACGTTGCATGAGGTATAGCAATAAAAATTACCCGTCAACAATATATCTCCTGTTATGTTCTTTAAACCATTTTGTAATTCAATATTTTGATATTTATGATATCTGATTAATTGTGCTCCTCCGGATGTGTAAGACACTGTACCTCCATAAGGATCGGGATGGGTATGCAGATTATTACCCTGTATAGCTAATCGCCCTTGGTTAATTATTGCACCAGGACCTGTGACGTCATTTACAATGAGTTCTGCACCCATTGATATGGTGACACTAGCACCATTTAATATAGTAATGTTATTAACAGTTACAGTTCCAGTTATCACAGGATCAAAAGCACCGCCACTGGGGGAAATAATCACATTATCCGTAGATCCAGGGACAGTACCTAACGTCCAATTTAATGAGTTATTCCAATCATGGTCAGCACTTCCGTTCCACATGCAAGTAATTTGGGCAAAAGAACTAGTAATGGATACTAGTACAATGGATATAATAAACAACAGTGTGTTTGTATTTACTTTCTTCTTTCCCATCATAACTTGTAAAAGTTGTCTGAGTATATATAGTTTGTATATTGGATACTTCAATACCTTGTTAAGGTAACCCTCCCTCACATTGATACATTAAAATAAATTTAATTGTCCTTTACCCGTTTCTCTGTTAAACGACTGCAAATTAAATGCCGGCATTTGTTTACCATTCATGTATTTGTTGATAGCAGCATGAAAAATATCAGCAATGCTGGCTGCAATGTTTCCTTCTCCCATGATACGCCGGCCAAACCGGCTGTCGTTAAGTTGCCCGCCATGACATTGCTTTATGAGGTTTAGTACTTTAGAGAAGCGGTCGGGATATGCCTTTTTGAGCCAATCGGTAAATATTTCTGCTATGGAACCGTTTAAGCGCACTATAGTATATGCAGCACTTAGCGCACCTCTATCGGCAGCTTGTTTTATTATTTCCGGAATTTCGTAATTAGTTAAACCGGGAATAACAGGTGCTACCATCACATTCACAGGTACTGAGGCTTTTGATAAATGTTCTATCACCTTCAATCGCTGAGCATAAGTGGCTGTGCGTGGTTCTAACTTCTGACGTATTTCCTCGTTTAGCGATGCAATGGATATATTTACATGTACAAGATTCATAGATGCCATCTCTCTCAATATATCTATATCGCGCAGCACAAGGCTGTTTTTGGTAATGATGCTCACCGGATTTCTGAAACTCAACAACACTTCGAGCATACGCCGGGTCAGCTTCAATTTTCTTTCTATCGGTTGGTAGCAATCGGTATTGCCGGAGAGCATAATCGGGTGTGGCTCCCAGTTTTTGTGGCTAAGTTGTTGCGAAAGTAATGTAGGTGCATTTTTTTTTATAATTATCCTGCTTTCGAAATCCATACCTGCGCTGAAACCCCAGTACTGATGAGAGTTTCGGGCATAGCAGTATATACACCCATGCTCACATCCCTGATAGGGATTCATAGAGTACATCAATCCCAAATCAGGGCTCTCTACTTTGTTAATTATTTTTTTGGGAAAATCTTCAAAAAACTTTGTTACAGGGTTTGTCTCCATAGGTTCATCAATACCTTCTATATGCTCCACAACGTGGTATTGTTTATCGTATGGATTGACCGAATTGTACTGAGCACCTCTGCCCTTTATAATTCCTTTGTCTATACCTGACATAAATAAAATTTTTGAGCAAAGGCAATTTACTAATTTTTTTAGTTTTTGCTAAATTATTTATCTGAAATATTTTATTCTCTCTTTAAACTTATCTACTATATACTTCAGCAGGTACAAAGCGGCTGATATGAACGGTAGTAAAATAAAAAAAAGTAATACATGTACCCTGAAAATCAACATTGCGCTTGCTAATAACACTCCCAGAGTTGCAACCATGCAAAAAGCGAAAATGATATATAACGACCAGAGCTTAATGTAATAATACTTAGAATTCATAATTTGGTGCCTTTTTCGCAAAAACTCCTGATGCTTCAGGAAGGCTTCTCTCTCCTGCATAGCTTTCTGTTGCGCAATCCAATCGTTGTAGGCTTTTAAAGGATCTGTGCTTTTTTGTATGGATTGGTCATATATAAATCTCTTTTCTTTGTTGATGAGAATTTCATAGGCCAACTGCAAGAGTTGAAATCGCACTAAGGCATCTGGAGATTTGTTTACGTCCGGGTGTAGCAGTTTTGCTTTTTTTCTGTAGGCTTTTTTTATTTCATCTTCCGATGCATTTGTGGACACCCCTAATATTGAATAGTATGAACTCATATGGAGGAGTGAAAGTCATCGTTCAAACCATGAATATTATTATTGTGGCAGGATCACAAAATGTGTTTACAATTGAGCATATTTACTACAAACATAATCATTTCTTTCGAATCGAGGAATGATTAATGAGAATATAACTGAAGCCAAATTTTCATTGAAGCTGTTCATGCATCATAGTGCGAACAGTTCTTCATCAGCTTTGTGCTTCACTACATGCAGAAAACAGAATTCAGCGTTGAATGCAAAACGAGTGCTTACACACTTTTTTTGAAAGTACCCAGGGCGGGACTTGAACCCGCACGCCTTTCGGCATACGCCCCTCAAACGTACTTGTCTACCAGTTCCAACACCTGGGTATTAGGTGCACATCAGCAAGGAATTACAAAAGTAATAAATATAACTACATGCATCAACCCTGATGAAGTTATTTTGTTTCATGCACCGGACAATACTCTTCAAATACAGCTTGCAGATGTTGAGCTATCATTTCAGCGCTTCTTCCTTCGATGTTGTGGCGTTCTATAAAGTGTACGAGTTCTCCGTTTTTAAACATAGCCATGGAAGGAGAGGAAGGAGGATAGGGCAATGTATACTCACGAGCTTTTTGTACAGCTTCTTTATCTACTCCTGCAAACACGGTAACAAGTTTATCCGGCTTGTGTTGTGTACGGCTTAGTGCAGCCTTCACACCCGGACGCGCCGCTCCCGCTGCACAACCACACACGGAGTTAATAACTAAAAATACAGTTCCTTCTTTTTGATTTAATACAGCTTCAACCTCCTCGGGTGTTTTTAACTCTGTAAAGCCAATATCAGTGAGCTCTTTGCTCATGGGTTTGGTTAGATGCTCTGGATACATAAACGATATACGGGGTTAAGTTTGTTTTTGACAATATATTACATAAAACCTAATTCTAACTTTGCTGCTTCGCTCATCATATCATGATTCCAGGGAGGGTCAAAAGTGACCTCCACCGTCACTTCATTTACACCCTCAATTCCTCTGATCTTATCTTCTACCTCCTTTGGCAGTGAGCCCGCAGCAGGGCAATTCGGGGCAGTGAGCGTCATCATTACAAATACATTGTTCACCGGAAATATGCTTATCTCATATATCAATCCGAGCTCGTAAATATTTACAGGTATTTCCGGATCGTATATGGTTTTAATAACTTCTATGCACTTATCCTTAAGTTCTTGTTCGCTCATAGTGCAAAGGTAAACAAAAATCAGATTTTTAAAGTTCATTTGTTCGTAAAACCATCAACACCGTATTTTATGGAACAATTGGAAATGTTTATTGATGCAATATCCAGTACTGTCCCCAAAGATAATTTTCCAACAAGTGTGTGTATCCTCCTTTACCTTCCTGCGCATAAATTTACATCTTTGAACAAAGCATCCCTATGAGCGTATACATCCGCATAGCGCCCATTACCTGGCTGATGTATTGTCTTGTCTTGTCCTGAAATAGGGTTAAACCTATGGCATGAAAAGAGACCGGCAATCTCTGATAGACTTGAAAGAGTTCGGAGTATTCTGCGCGAGGGATGGGAGCCATGGCCTGCAAGGCCAGTGCGGAGCTTTAGCGGAGCACCGCAGCGATAGCGGAGTGG
>JANWYS010000013.1 GCA_025054875.1 Cytophagaceae bacterium
GCAACGCCATGCTGCAGGCTTTCCGTTCTATCCCTGGTGGAAGTATGTTCACTCTTGTGTACAACCAATCATCTGTACACACGCAAAAACACTATTCCCTATTGCCATCATCTCTGATGCACCGAAGAACATGATGTATGAAATCGCATGAACTTTTTTTCAATTCTCCTGTTACTTTTATTGTGCTTCTCATATGAATACATGAGTTGAATTAATATACGGGATGTGACATTTTTATATTTTATCCGTATATTATAAGTAAGTATTGTGAGTTTGTGAAAAAAATACACTACATACTTTTTGGGGCTATAGTACAAATGCTATGTATTTATCATTTGTATGCTTCTTCCACATTAAAATTTATAGAAAACAAAGGCCAATGGCCCAAAAATGTGCTCTACCGTGCCGACTTACCCGGAGGAAAATTATTTGCAGAACATACTAAACTTACTTATGTATTTTACAATGGCAAACAACTTGCTGAATTAAGCGGACATGCACATAACAGTTCCAACGTACACCCCAAAATACAACATCGTACAGAATTTCTGCTGGATATGCATGCATTTGAAGTTCAATTTATGCAAGCAAATGCATGCCGTGTAGTACCCTCTGTGTGTGCACAAGAGTATTATAATTTTTATTTAGGAAACGACCCCTCTCATTGGGCATCTGAAGCTAAAGCATATTCACAATTATTGTATAGCAATATTTACAACTCCATAGATCTGAAACTATATCAGCAAGAAAATCACTTCAAATACGAGTTTATTCTGAAACCCGGTGCAACCCTCTCATCAATAAAGCTGCGATACAGCGGATTGAGCGATCTGAAAATAGATAAACACGGCAATCTGTTGCTGAAAACCACGGTAAACACCATAGTAGAAAAAGCTCCATATATTTATCAGATTATTAACGGAAACACTAAAAACATCCCCGGCAGATTTGTGCTCAAAGACTCTGTAGTTACTTTTCAATTGTTAAGAGACTATAATCCTATGTACGAATTAGTAATAGACCCACAACTTATTTTCTCTACATATTCCGGCTCTACGGCAGATAACTGGGGCAATACCGCCACCAACGACCGCTTTGGCAACATGTATTCAGGCGGCACTGTATTTGGTGTTGGGTTTCCCAGCACATTGGGAGCCTATCAGATAAACTATGGCGGAGCTTCTGCCGGCCAATCAGGAGTAGATGTTGGCATATTGAAATTTAACACTACCGGCACCGCTCTGCTCTATGCTACTTACCTCGGAGGTAGCTTTACAGATGTACCTTACAGTTTAGTGGTAGACCGCAACGATAACCTGATCATTATGGGAACCACCAGCTCGCTCAACTTTCCCATCAGTACAGGAGCATACGATAATACTTTCAACGGAGGTTTGGCTGTAATGCCTGTAGTGGGCATTTTGTTTAACAATGGTTCTGATATTTTTATTTCCAAACTAAATGCCAATGGCAGTGCTCTTTTGGCATCCACATACATCGGAGGTACAAACAACGACGGCATACAATACGACGGACAAGCACTTACAAAAAACTACGGCGATGAAATGCGAGGCGATGTAACTGTAGATTCGCTTGACAATATATATGTGGCGTGTCATACTTTCTCTGTCAACTTTCCGGTGAGCGCCATGGCTTTTCAACCGGCCAATGCCGGAGGCAAAGAGGCTTGTATTTTTAAATTCAATCCTGACTTATCTTCCTTGTTGTGGAGCACATATTTAGGAGGTAGCGGCGAAGATGCAGCTTATTCAATACAAGTAGACAGTGCATACAATGTTTACGTAGCCGGAGGCACCAATAGTATGAATTTCCCAACTACCTCCCAAGCCCTTCACGAAACGAGGATAGGTGGCATAGATGCTTTTGTAGCTCATATCAGTAGTGACGGACAAACTTTGCTACACTCTACCTACACCGGTACCTTGCAATACGATCAGGCATACTTTGTGCAACTGGACAGCTTACAAAACGTATACCTATTGGGGCAAACTCAGGGCCCATACCCAGTCTCGGCCGGAGTATACAACAACCCCAACAGCGGTATATTTGTGCATGCCCTTACTCCCACTTTAGATTCAACACTATACAGCACTGTAGTCGGCAAGGGAGGATTTCAACCCGGTATTTCGCCCACGGCATTTCTCATCAACGATTGTGGCAACATATTCATATCCGGCTGGGGAGGTATGGTAAACCAAGGTTTCGGATTTATAGGAGGCAATACCTTCGGATTTCCCGTAACTCCTGACGCATTGCGTACCACCAGCGATGGCTCTGATTTCTATATTATGGTGCTTAGTGCAGGAGCACGCGAACTGCTGTATGGTACATACTTTGGCGTTAACGACCCCACTGCCGTAGGCGACCATGTAGATGGGGGCACCAGTAGATTTGATAAAAAAGGTGTTATATATGAAGCTGTGTGCGGAGGCTGTATGAACAACGATAACTTCCCCACTACTCCCGGAGCATGGTCGCGTACGAACAACAGTTTCAACTGCAACAATGCCGCATTTAAGCTGGATTTATCTGTACTAGATGCTAAATTCACTGCTCAGAAATCTCCAAGTTGCGATACTACAATAGTAAATGTCAACAACACTACCCAGGGAGGATTAAGCTTCTTTTGGGATTTCGGCGATGGCTACACTACAACACAAATTAATCCTCCTCCTCATATATACTCGGCACCCGGCAATTATACCATAACGCTCATTGCCACAGACCGTGCTACTTGTATCGGTACTGATACCTTCAGAGTTTCCATATTCATTCCGGCCACGCCTCCCATTACTTTCAATACATTAGATACCATAAAGTGCCCGGCAGATAGCGTGCAACTCATCTCTACATACAACCCTACCTATACCTACTCATGGACTCCTGCTCATTCGCTCAACAATGCCAATGTTCATAATCCCATATCGTATACAACCACCAATACTGTATATCATGTCGCGATAACGGATACGAACAACTGTCGTGTTGAAAAAGATATACGTGTGCGCGTGCATCCCATACCCGAGATAGATGCAGGTAACAATCAGGTTATTTGTCCTAATGGCTCTACTTATCTTGAAGCTAAAGGCGAAGGTACATTCCTGTGGGATTATTCCCCATATCTTTCTTGCCTGGCTTGTCAAAAAACTAAAGTACAAGCCACTCTTACCTTCAATGAGTTGTTTGCTGTAACCATGACCGATCAATACGGATGTAAAAACAGAGATACCGTACGCGTCCGCACCAAACCTTTGCCCAGCCCAATATTGAGTATAAAAGGACATGGACGATGTCTTGATAAAGACTTTGTATTTGAATCTACTTTAAAAAACTTAGACTATGAATGTCCCTATCAAGGGCAATACTATTGGAATTTTGGCGATGGTAAAACTTCTAACGAAGCCCATCCTACTCATCAGTACGAACAACCCGGATACTATGTAGTGTCTGCTCAATACACATATTCTAACATAGCTAAAGACACAGTTTTAGTGCTCTCCCCCGACTCGTGCCTGAAAAATGTTTTTATTCCCAATACATTTACGCCCAATGGAGATGGAGTGAACGATTTCGTTTTTTTGAGAACTATAAATGCAAAAAAAATTTTATTACGCATATTCAACCGCTGGGGTGAAGAAGTATTCAGAACCGAATCACTTCATGAAGGATGGGACGGAACATACAAAGGTGTGCCCCAAACACCTCAAACCTTCGTATACAAGGTCGAGGTTACCTTTTATGATGATGAACACAGAACATTAGAGGGTAACATCACTCTGTTAGAATGAAAATTTTTCCTTTCATACTGCCTGCCACCTGTTTACGTTACGTATCAATACTTCGTGCTGCAAGTTTTTGCTTCTGTTTTTTATCACACCCGTTCAGCAGTGAAGCGCAAGATGTACACTACACCATGTTCTCTTTTTCTCCGGCAAACCTAAACCCTGCACTAACAGGACTATTCGGACACGACCACACCGAAAACGACCTCAGAGTTGCTTGCACCTACCGAAATCAATGGAGAAGTATAAGAAGCCCTTATGTACAAAGCCCGACTCCCTACAACACTTTTACTGCAGCTTCCGACTTCAGATTAAAATGGTTGAGAGTGTTAAAATATAACGAACTCGGCCTTGGCGCCATGCTATATCGAGACCAATCCGGCGATTTGAATTTCGGCACTACTCAGTTTGCCTGGAATGCAGCTTTTTTAAAAAGCATTGGGAAAAACCACCGGGACTTCCTATCCTTCGGCTTGCAACAGGCTCTTGTAAGGCGAAGTATAGATTTCAGCAATGCAAAGTTTGACAACCAATGGAATGGAAAAACTTTCGACCCTACACTCGGCTCAGGAGAAAATCTGCCTTCACCGGTATTTTTTTATACCGACATGAATGCCGGTATTGCTTATAATCACCGCCCAAAGAAAGGAACTCAATGGACCACAGGTGCAGCTTTGTTTCACTACAACAAACCCAAACAATCTTTCTATATCAATAATTTTGAAGTCACCTTAAAGCCCAAGTTTCTCTGGCATGGTTCGGCATTGCTCAATCTTTCCGAAAATTTTTTGCTGTATCCTACCGCATTGTTTATGAAGCAAGGACAAGCCACAGAAAGCAATTTGCTCATATACGGCGGTAAGCGAATACAACATGCAAGCGCACAGGCACGTTTAGGATTGGGATATAGGTTGGTTGGCTCTCTGCAAAACAATATTTCGAGCGATGCATTTTTGATGAGTCTTTGGATTATATTGCAAGACTGGGATTTCGGTTTTTCATATGATACCAATCTCTCTGCACTAAGCCCGGCCACACAGCTAAGAGGTGCCACAGAGATATTCATCGTATGGCACAGGCATGTTCAAAAACATAAATCCAAATATCAGAAATTCCGAAAGAAAGTTCTCGAATGTCCGGATGACATTATGCTGAATAATTAATCTCAAAATTGATTTGTGAAATTTTCCCGATGGTTGCTGTCGGATATTCGAACATAGTAACACTAAAACCCTATATCACAGGTAGTATCCCAAAAAGTGTGTATGAAGTGTAGTTGGTTTTTTTTACGAACATATTGCTATTTTTATTTGGGCGCGCCCCTGCGGGGCCGGGCTGTCCGCCACTCCGCTATCGCTGCGGTGCTCCGCTAAAGCTCCGCACTGGCCTTGCAGGCCATGGCTCCCATCCCTCGCGCAAGGTCACCTGAACCTTTTCAGCTTCACAAGAGAGTGTGAAACTTCGAAGTAACCTGCAAAAGAGCGACTCGCACAAATCTACCTTTGTAAACAAACCTAGCGATGCACTCCACAAACTATTGCACGGTGAAACCAAAACGTTATTGCACTTCAAAAGCGCTCTTTGTACAATAGTCAATGTATGGGTTTGACCAATGGCCTACCCATGCGGAATCTGGGTTTAATACATAAAAACGAAAAGAACAAAAATCAATAAAGTTTCGTATATTAAAGCTGAACTATTAACTCATTATCATCTTTCGTATGCCCTTACCGCAACACACAGGAATTTTAGGACACAAAGCTGCAGCTCATTTGCTCCGAAGAGCTACGTTTGGAGCTACCAAATCGGATGTGGATACCTATGCAGGGCTCACCGTTACACAGGCATTGAATAATCTGTTTACTCATACTGCAGAACCTTTGCCTCCGGTGGCTCCTGGTGCTTCCGTTAGCTGGCTCACTCAGCCTCCTGCCACTAATGAAGACGATACCATGCAGCAAGCCTGGTTCAAATACTGGTGGTTGGGCATCATTCTGGGAAGCCGTGTTCCCGCTCACGAACGCCTTGCTTTCTCGACAAGAGAAAAAGTTACTTTTTTTCTTCACACTTTTTTTACCACCATACAAGAGGTAGTACAAAGCAGCAGAGCACTATATTTTCAAAACGTACTCTTCAGAAAATTTGCTTTCGATGGCACTGCCGGTCCGCTTGTTTCCATTAAGGAACTCACAAAAAAAATATGCATAGACAATGCTATGTTGCAACTGCTAGATGGTAGGTTGAATGTGAAAGGTAACCCTAACGAAAATTTTGCACGCGAATTGTTTGAGTTGTATACCATCGGCAAAGGCTTGCAAGGCCAAATTCCAAACACCGGCACACCGGGAGATTATTTCTACTTCACTGAACAAGATGTGAAGTCTGCCGCCAAGGTGCTTTCGGGATACGATTTTGACCGCACTTTTTCAACTCTGGACCCGCAAACTAACCTACCCAGAGGAAAAATAAAAACCGGTGCCGGCAACCTACCCAATCAGCATGACAATAGCATCAAAACTTTTAGTCATCGTTTTGGAAATGCCGTAGTGCAACCCAACCCGGCTCTTATGCTAGGAAGCCAGCCTACTGAAGCGAGTATGCTGGATGAAATTGATCAACTCATCAACATCATATTTGCACAACCTGAAACCGCTCTCCACATATGCAGAAGAATTTACCGGTTTTATGTCTATCACGACATTACACCCTCGATTGATACCAACATCATTCAGCAAATGGCCAACTCGCTTACTGCGAATAATTTCAAGATAGAACCGGTGATACGCGAATTGCTGGGAAGTCAGCATTTCTTTGATTCGGCCAATGCTTCAGTAGATGATGATAACTTTGGTGCTATCATCAAATCTCCGTTAGATTTGATTACTGGTTCTTTGTCTTTTTTTGAATACAACCTGCCGGATTATTTATCCGACACTAATCTCTTTTATGCAAAAACCTCCGCCCTCTGTGAGCGCATGGAAGAACAAGGCTTGCGCTTCCTCAACCCATACGATGTGGCCGGATACGATGCCTACCACCAGTTTCCTCTCTTCAACCGACACTGGATATCATCCAACGCCCTTACCCAAAGGTATAAGTTCATTCATGAAATAATGACCATTGACAATACAATGCCGGAGGCTATCAATATAGATTTGCTTCAGTTTATACAACAACGTTTTAACAACAACGCATTGAATCCGGATTTGTTAATACGTGAATTGGTTTCTTATCTGTTTCCGATGTATAACGAAGGCACAGAAATCACTACCGCACGATTAGAGTACTTTAAAAATCAGTTCTTCAAACTAGGTATGGGCTTGCCTCAAGGGCCGTTGAATTTCTGGCAATTCAGTTACTCCAATGCATCATCCAGCATGACCAGTGCTACCGATGCAAGAGGTATGCTGCAAGACCTTATCAATGCTATGTTACAATCACCCGAATATCAGCTAATGTAAACTCTGTTATGAAAAGAAGAGAATTTATAAAAAAAATGTCCGTATTGAGTGCAGCTCCATTCATGCTCAACGGAATACCTTTCAGACTGCTGGCCGGCAATAACGAATTAAAAAGGATGGCCGCTTCATGCCCCAACGACAGAGTTCTGATAATTTTGCAATTGCATGGCGGCAACGATGGCTTAAATACACTCATTCCCATATCAGACTACAACACCTATTACAATGTACGTCCAAACATTGCCATCTCCGACCGCGGTCCAAGAAAATTTATACGCCTCGACAGCACACTCCCCGACAACGCACAGGTAGGCTTACACCCCGATATGATAGGCATAAAATCTCTCTACGATGAAGGTAAAGTAGCCATATTGCAGGGAGTGTCTTATGAAAATCACAACCAATCTCATTTCCGCGGAAGAGACATCATGTTTATGGGCGGTGGTGCCAATGACTATATCAACTCCGGATGGATAGGACGTGCACTTAAAGACAAATACCTGCCACTGATATATCCTGATGATTTTCCAAACAACGATATGCGCGACCCCTTAGCCCTTGAATTCGGAAATGAAGTATCGCTTGTGTTTCATCAAGGCGACAATATCTCCACATCCATATCAATAAATGACCCAATCAGTTTTTTTAACCTGGTAGATAATCTTGAGGGCTTTGACGATGTAGAAGGCATAGACCCCAGAGGCGTTCCACCTGCAGCATTGCAAAATTCTCCATACGGTAAAGAACTCAACTGGATACTTAACCTGGAACAAAAAACCGATGAATATGACGACCGCCTGAAAGAAGTTTACAACATAGGAAAAGCAAACGCACCGGGCATTACCTACCCCTCTACGTATCCCTTCAATGCGCCTTCACGTTTTCTTAAAAATACATTGTCTGCACAACTCCAGATCATAGCAAACCTCATACACGGAGGGTGCCAAACTAAAGTATATCTCGTACGTGTAGGCGGTTTTGATACACATGCACAACAGGTAGAATCTTACGATGCCAGTATGGGTGTACATGCTGCTTTGCTCTATCATGTGTCTGCGGCTATGAAGGCTTTTCAGCAAGACCTTGCAGCAAGAGGCATAGACCACAGAGTATTAACCGTAACCACTTCTGAGTTTGGCCGCCGTATTCGCTCCAACGGCAGTTTCGGAAGCGACCACGGAATTGGCGCACCTACTTTCCTGTTCGGCAAAGGCGTAATCCCGGGGGTGCTCGGTGTAAACCCTGATCTCACGCAGGAAAATGTATCTATGCAATATGACTACAGGCAAGTTTATGCCACCATCATGAAAGAATGGATGTGTGCCGACCCTCTCCTCGTTGATAACCTCTCCGGCATATTTTATGGTGATTATCCCGGCAGGGGAATTTCTTTACCTATAGTAAATTCCAACCTTAACAGCATAAATGATTTTGTATACAAACGATTCCGCCTTAACAACTGCTATCCCAACCCGGCATCTCATTTTACAACATTCTCTTTTTATATCAATGCTGAAACCTTAGTGGAATTAAAACTGCTCAACAGTGAAGGAAAAGAAATAAAAACTATTTTAAACGATTGGAAGGGCATGGGCGAACACTCGATAACGGTAGATTTGAGCGACCTTAAACCCGGCATTTACTTGTATCAGATAAAAGCCGGAATACTAAAAGACACAAAGCAACTTTCAGTTATAAAATGATATGACAGAAGTTTGAAATATAAAGCAGCACAAAGTAACTTACCTTGAACGACAACTAAAAAATTTTTTTGATGAAACGAAATACTATTGGTTTACTTATTATTGCTGGCATATTACTTACAATGGCATCCACCATCACGTATGCACAATCCAAACGTAATAAAAGTTATGCCGGCAAATATCTCGATAAGCAATTCTGGATTGGCCTCAAGGCAGGAGGGAATCTATGTAAGGCAAAACCGGTAGAAAGATTTTCCACTTACTCTCCCACTACATCCGACGATGCAGCAAGTTATCATAAACAGTATAAAAACTTTAAGAAGCCGGGTTCCATCGTTGGCCTGGAATTTACATATTACTTCAAAGGTTTGAGCGTTAGTCTGCAACCCAATTTTCAAACCTTGCATTTCAGCTATACTAATGCTTATGAATGGATAGACCCGGATAGCATCAATAATAAACTTGAGTTGAACTACACGCAAAATCAGAAACTATCTTATGCAGAATTACCCCTTCTCATAAGATATGAACCTATGCCTACCAAAGTCAGGCCATTTGTGCAAGCCGGCATTTATTACGCCAGGTTGAACTATGCCTACAAACAAACCATAATACAAGTAACTGATTACGCCATGGGCGGTACTAATCAATATGAGGCCGACAACATCACTGCCGAAGCTACTCCTCTTTTCATACGCTCTTACTGGGGCATAGTTGCAGGATTGGGAGTTAGTTATCCCATTGGAAATATACGCATCAGCGCTGAGGCAAACTATCGTTATGGTTTTAACAACATCACCAGCAATGCAAATCGCTTTTCTAACGAACAGTTATCAGGCGCCGGCGATGTGCTCGACAATGTTAAGCTAAGAAATTTATCCATGCAATTTTCTATACTGTTTCCATTACGATTCCTTTCTACGAATTATCTTACAAAAAACATACAAACCGAAAAACGTAATCTTGTTTTTGCTTCATTTTGAACTATTGAAAAAATGAAATACACTACAACAATCCATATCGTAATCTTCTTAGTAGCTTTTATGTTGATGGGCTGCGACATGAAGAAGAACAAAAAAATCATAAACGATGACAAGTTTTCTAAGATTTTTGACAACCGCTCTTATTCCAACAATTACATTCCTATAGATATTCAGGAAGCTGCAGACGGAGGCTTTATAATACTCTCTGCAACTCGAATACCGCAATCTTCTTTTTACGGAATACATATTTTAAAAACCGATAAGTTTGGAAATTTCGTAAGTGAAAAAACTTTAGAGAGCCAATTTGTAAGCCCGGTTTATTCGCTGATGAAAACTAACAATGAATTTTTCTTTTTTTGCATGAACAATACCAACCTCGAAACCAAACTTATGAAAATTAGCCAGGACATGGAAATAACAGAGGTTGCTCAGTTTAGCGGAATGCTTTATCCGTTGTGTGCTTCATTAGACGGGCTTACGGGAAATTTACTTTTGCAGTTTTACAACAGGGAAGAAAGAAAGACCATGCTTGCCATGATCACTACATCCGGTACAATTACCGCATTACAAGAATTTGACATTGGCGTGGGAGATTTTGATATAGAAATTCCTGTGGTAAAACACCTCACCGGAAGAGGCCCCCGTATACCTTTCTTAATAAGCTCTACAAGCACGGGAAAATATTTTTTCAACGGTTTTTATAACTATACTTTATCGTTAGTATTTTTTTCGTTCAGCAACTCACAAACTGCCGTATTACAAGGATACAGAGACGAACGAGGCATTAGTGCAGCTACCCACATAGAGGCTAACATCTATTCGTTAGTACGGTTCAGCTATCAGGATAATTATATTATTCCACGTATTGCTTTGAATGATGTTTCCGGAGCCATATCCAGCAGCAGCGACCTTGCAGGTTTATATGCCAACGAACTTGAACCCAACGCAAGAGTCATAGTAAAGAAAATGGACATAAACGGAAGAAACACTATCGTGTATGGCAGCACTACACGCACCAGGCAAATAGGGCTTTATGCTTATGATGCCGCTACAGGTGCATTGTTAGGTTCTAAGTATGTAGGTTTTTCTAACCCTTGTGAATTGGGAAGTTTCATCTCTACCGCTGATGGCGGCCTGGCTATATCCGGCACTACTCATTTAGCGGGTAGATTAGGTAAAATATGTCTGTTTAAACTAAACAGAAATGACCTTATGGAGCTTGTCCAATAAGGTTAAGGCTAACAAGCATTATATTTTGCAGATGTATACAAAAATTTTCCCAGATATAATGCTCCCGCTGAACAAAACAAATGCCACATCCAATGCGTACCCATTGGTAACAACGGGGGATTCATACTATCTATCGCTCTGAAAAAAAGTGCCGTACTCAAAAGAAAAACCGAATAAAGAACATACTTCGCATTCGCAAAATGGGTTTTTACCAAAAAAAACATTAAAGGCGTAAATATCATCACACCCGATATAAAGTATGACAAGTTGATGGTATAATGCATAGGCAACTTCGAAGTAAATAGTAAATAGCGTAATGCAAAATCTATTGTAATTATTATCAGTACATACCACCACTTGGTCAGCACTTTCAGCTGAAAATAAATACTTATGCAATAAATCAGAATTACAATCGGCATAAAATCGAGATAGAGAAATAAAGGAGATCTTCGAAAAGCATGAAAAATAGTACTGCCCAGACCACCTAAAGCTAAAAGTAAACTGCAACAGATCAAAAACAAATGAGATTTATATCGCCCACGTAACACCAGTAACCAATATACACCGGGCAATATCAACGCAAGAGATGACACAGCATTCCATGGCTCAGCAATAATGTGGCTCAAATCTGTTTCCGTATACACAGGGCCACCATCGGGCATACTGCTGTTTAGTTTCTCAAATTCACTATGGCCTCTCACAACTTTTATTACTCAAAATAAATACTTTTTGCAACACTATCTATTGTTCCTTGCATAGCATTTGCTTGTCCCTTTTTTTCGTACTAATGTTGTATTAATTAAAGGTAAAAATTTAAACGGTTCAATTATGAATTTTAATCCGGTCATCATATTTGGAGCTACATATTTAGGAAGGCAAGCTCTGGAAAATTTCAACTCAAACCAGGTTACCGTCTATTGCTTTTTGGATGACAATAGTGAACTTCACAATACCTGCATTGATGAAGTATCCGTGCTGGGATCTATGGATGATGAAAATTTTTTGAACCTCTTAGGAGGAAAGTGTGATGCTTTCATCGCTACGGACGATTACAAGTTAAAAAACACATTATTGCGAATGCTGAAGGAAGAGTACAAGGTTATGCCGGCTAACTGTATTCATAAAGATGCTGTTCTTGCTTCAAACGCATACATAGGCCATGGTAACATGATCAATGCAAAAGCAGTAATAAATGCCGGCGCTAAAATTTCTAACCACTGTATTGTAGCAAGCCTGGCATTGATTGACACAGAAGCAATTGTAGAAGACTTTGTACACGTAGGCCCCGGAGCTATAATAGGCCCTGAGGCAAAGATAGAAGAGGGAGCGTTTATTGGTGCAGGTGCTATAGTAGTAGGCGGAGTGAAAATAGGAAAGAAGGCCCGTGTGGGTGCAGGGTCTGTAGTGATTTCGAACATAGAGCCCGGCTCCACAGTGTTTGGAAACCCGGCAGAGAAAATATAATGCGATCATGCTAAACTAGGTTTTTTGTACAGTTCGCGACTTCTTCTGTACATTTTAATGTCTGGTTTCTTTTCGGGTTGTTTTGAAGGTCGCTCTGCACGCTTGTTCTGCAAAGTATCCGGGTGTGATTTCAATATGGTATCGCATCTATGAATCACAATAGTGTCGGGCTTCAGATATATTTTTTTTATGATTACCTCTTTTTGTAAAGGCTTGTCTCTTTCATCTTCTTGTATCCTGAAATCAATGAAAAACGTAATACAAGCCATGAGAAAAACAATCGTAACTTTTGCTGTTATGTGCTTAAAATGTTCCATAGCATCCTCACTAAGTCCATCGCCCTAACATTATAAACGCAAATCACATGCCGAATGATTCACCGTAAAAGAGTTTGTTAGAGTGTTCCCTAAAATTTCAATAACAAAATTTAAAAAGGAATTTACCCCGTTTCATTTAATAGAAAAGAATTTTAAGCCGTCAAGGCAAGTAAATTTACTATTAGTGAAAAGTTGAAAGTTGTGTTTTCTATTGGTATGCATATCAAAAGAAAATAAGGTAGCGGTAGCATCTAAATGTGTGTTATAGAGTGAACTTGTTTTTTAGACATGAACCTTTGTTCAGTTTGAGGCGATGAATGATAAAAAAATTGTATTACCAATGCTCATGCTCAGTATGGTGCACTTTCTCTTCAGAGTATTGCTCAGTATTTTTAAATGATTTGCTTTTGCCCTCTGTATTTAGTATCTCTACTTTTATGTTTTTAAAAGGTGCATTGATTTTAAAATCTTCTATACATTCCATAACATCCGGATCTATGTATCTGGATCGGCTTCCGTCTATTATTACATGAGTATGCTCGGGTATTTTATTCAGATTATATTGAATGCTGGCTTTGTTTAAAAAGGAAACTTCTTCCGCAAGCTCAATTTTCACAGTGGTTCCGAATTCTGATGGCTTTTTCTCATACTTGAAAGGATTTAATATATTTCTTCTAATGATGAAAAACATACCTGCTACCATTCCGATGGATACGCCAATCAGAAGATTTGAAAATACGATGGCTAATATTGTGATGGCGAAGGGTAAAAAGTGTTCCCATCCTTTTTTATACATACCAATAAAGATATCCATCCTGGCCAATTTATATCCGGTAAGAGTTAAAATAGATGCCAAGGCAGCCATGGGTATGTCGTTGATGATATCGGGTATGAACAAAAGAGCTATAATTAAAAATATGCCATGAAAAAATGAAGACATTTGAGTTTTGGCTCCGGCATTTAAGTTGGCCGAACTCCGCACAATCACTGAAGTTATAGGCATACCACCAATAGCACCGCATATCATATTTCCCACTCCTTGAGCTATGAGTTCTCTGTTTTTAGAGGCGTGCCTTCTCAACGGATCTATTTTTTCTATTGCATCTAAGCTGAGCATACTTTCTAAGCTGGCTATAACAGCTATCTCAAAAGCGATAAGATATGTTTTTGAATTATATAGATATGCATAATCGGGCAAAGGCATTTCATTCAGGATGGAATTTATCCCCTGCGCAGGCAATACGCTTACCAGATGTTCTTCATTTATGTACAACACGGGAAAAAAGTAATTAAAGAGGTTGTTCAGCATGACGGCTAGCGCTACTACTATGATAGCGCCATGAATGTATAGTTTTGAGGAAAGTTTTTTTTTCTCCCATATGTATAAAATGGACAAAGAGAATAAGCTTATCATTATGGCGCCTGGGGTAGTGTGCCGCAAAGCCTCAACAATTTCGGAAAAGGTATTCTGGTTATCCCATTGAAAAAAGTTGAAATCGCCTTCGTGGTCAATGTCATAGCCTAACAAGTGAGGAATTTGTTTTAAGAATAAAATAATGCCGATAGCTGCCAGCATACCTTTAATGACACTTCCGGGAAAAAAACTACCTACAAATCCAAACTTCAGAACGCCCATAACTATTTGCATGACTCCTGCTATGACCAAGGCGGTAAGGAAAGCCTCATAACTGCCTAATTCATTAACAGCTGAACTCACAATGATAATGAGCCCGGCTGCAGGGCCGGAAACAGACAGTTTTGAATTGCTGATAAGTGAAACCACTACACCACCCACAATGCCTGCTATTACACCCGATACCACCGGCGCTCCGGAAAAAAAAGGAATGCCCACACAAAGAGGCAAGGCTACAAAAAATACCAACAGACCGGATGGTAAATCATACCTTATCACTGTGGTTACTTTTTCTTTACTGAATACTTGTTTAAAATTCATCTTTATTTTATATCAATTCAGAACATCCTGCTTTTACGATCTCTCCCCAATCATACATGCTAAATCTATACTGCGTCATGTTAACATGAGTTGTAAGGACACGACGAATGATTTTCTTACCAATCGCCAACAAAGAAAAACCTTGAGAAATTAATGGATTACTATTTTTACTCACCATCCAACCCTTAGTTCCCATATCATAATTTATCTGAACTTGATTTCGAACGGAATGCGAGCTTGTATGCCCTCATACCTTTTGATGTTTTTTATTGCTTTTATGAATTCATATTCTCTGTTGTATTGATTTTTCATGCTTACGTCTTCATATTCTTCGCTGAAGCCCGCAAAAATCTCTTTTAACAAGGTAGATTTTGATTCAGGCCAATACGACACAACATAGTCTTTGGGAAGAGAGGCTTTAACGGCGGCTATTTCTATTGCTCTTTTTAATCCTCCGTGCACATCTATCAAACCAATATCTTTAGCTTGTATGCCAGACCATACACGGCCTGAAGCATGTGTATTCATTTTGCCGAAAGATGTTTTTCTACCTTTTGCAGCTTTTTCTACAAAGTCGTTGTAAATGTTATCTACCTCTTGTTGAAGCAATCTTTTTTCGTAAGGTTTCATTTCGCGGGTAGGAGTGCCCATGTCTGAAAAGACACCCGTACTGTGTCTGTCGGTTGTAATACCGAGTTTGTTTTTCAAAAGTTTATTTATATTCAGCATCACTGCAAATACACCGATAGAACCGGTTAATGTCAAGGGGCTTGACACTATGGTATCGCACGCCATAGAGATATAATACCCTCCGGAAGCTGCCACGTCTGACATGGAGGCGATTATCGGCTTGGTAGATTTGGTCAGCATAATTTCACGCCATATTACATCCGATGCCAGTGCACTTCCCCCGGGTGAGTTTACCCTGAGTACAATGGCTTTTACATTTTCATCATTGCGGGCTTTCCGAATTTGGTTGGACAATGTTTCTGAACCAATGGTTTCTTCATCTCCTTTTCCTGATATTATGTCGCCGTTGGCATATATTACGGCAATCTGATTCTTCTTGTTATTTTTGTAAGTCTCTTTATTTGATTCGTTGATGAGCTTGTGCACTGAGATGAACGGGATTTTATCTTTTGCTGATAGTTTCAATTTGGTACGGATGCATTCTTCTATTTTATCATAGTATGCTACATGAGTTATCAATCCTGCATTAAAGGCTTGCGCTGGAGTGTGAATCAGCATAGAATCAGAAATGTTTTTTAATTTTTCATACGAAATATTTCTGGATTGAGCTATATCAAGTAACATGTGTTGGTTAATAGTATTCATAAACGACCGAATCTGCTCCCGGTTGTAATCGCTCATATTTTCACGAGTAAGAGGCTCTACCGCACTTTTGTAGTTTCCGGCTTTAAAAACTTCAACTTCAACATCAAGCATTTCTAAGGTTTTTTTGAAAAAAAGAAGTTCGGTATTCAATCCGTTAAACTCTATCATGCCGGAAGGAGGCAATATAATACTGTCGGCGGCAGATGCCAGATAGTAGGCTCCTTCAGAAAAATATTCTCCATAAGCGAAAACGAATTTTCCGGTTTTTTTGAACTCCAGAATGTGATTTCTCAACTCATTTAACGATGCAAGACCAGCCTGCATGGAACTTAGTTCAATATATATACCTTTTACTTTTTCATTTTTTGCCGCATAATCAATTGCGCGTGTTATCTCTAAAAGTCCCGCTGATGAGTGTTCTCTGCCCATTAAATATTCTCCCGCTATAAAGCGGTCAGTTTCGCGTTCAATAATTTCTTTATCTAATTTGATTTTTAACACCAGTTTATCTCCGGTGTGCTCTTCCTTATCAGACTTAGTTGCTGAAACGATCAAGCTCAACAATGTTATTCCCATCAGAATGGTAAACAAAACCAGCGCGACCAATACGGCAAAAACATTCTTTAAAAAATTTGTCATAACCTGTTTTTATATTGAATTTAAAAATTAAATGTTTTTTTACGAATAAAAAAACATGAACACAGCATATCTGCTTTTAGGAAGTAATATTGGAGACAGAAAAAAATATTTGTCGCAGGCTCTAAATCATATAGAATCGGCCGTAGGTAAGATTATAAAAACATCTTCTGTTTACGAATCTACTGCATGGGGTAAGGAAGAGCAAAGAGCTTTTCTGAATCAGGTAGTATTCGTGCAAACCTTGCTATCGCCGGAAGAAATTTTAAATACTTGTTTACAGATCGAAAGCAATATGGGGCGCATACGCATTGATAAATGGGGCGAACGTATTATTGATATTGATATTTTGTACTTTAATACTGCTGTGGTAAAATCTGATGAATTAATGATTCCACATCCATACATAGCGGATAGAAAATTTACCTTGGTGCCCTTGTGCGAAATAGCTCCTGATTATATTCATCCTGTGCTGATGTGTACTAACTGCCAATTGCTTTACATGTGCAAGGATAATGGTCATGTAAGTTTATATGAGAATTAATGATAAGTCCCGGAAACTTTGTTGTTATTTTCCTTAAGAGAGATGTTTTTATATTCCGGTATGATTTTTTTCAAAAATGCTTCAATGAGGACATCGTCTTTGACAGCTATAACCATTTCCTCAAGCTCTTGTATGAGCTTGGCAAATTGTTCATACAGGCGAGGTTCATGCAATACCTTTATAAGTTTAGAGTTTGTTGTAGGTTCAGTTTTTTCGTTTTCGCTCCAAAGCTGTTCGTCAAGTTTTTCACCCGGACGCAAGCCGGTGTATACTATAGGTATTTCCTTGTCGGGAATGTAACCAGCTAATTTGATCAACTTTCTTGCTATATCTTCAATTTTCATCTGCTGGCCGAGGTTAAAAACATAAATATCTCCGCCATTGCCTGTGGATGCAGCCTCCAAAACAAGTGCACAAGCCTCGGATACGGACATAAAATAACGTTTAACGTCGGGGTGAGTTATGGTAACGGGAGTTCTGTTGGCTATCTGTTTTTGAAATTTAAGTACTACCGATCCATTGGAAGCCCATACGTTTCCAAAACGAGTGATGATATATTGTGTAGGAGCTTTGCCAAACAGTTTATATTGTTTTTGCAGATGAGCATTTAGAGAAAGCACATACTGCTCAGCTGCATTTTTTGTAGCCCCCATCACATTGGCAGGGTTCACAGCTTTGTCAGTTGAGATAAATATAAATTTTGACACACCGTATTTACAAGCTGCATCAGCCAGATATTTTGTAGCAATCACGTTGGTATAGACGGCTTCACGTATGTTTTGCTCCATTACGGGTACATGTTTGTATGCAGCGGCATGAAATATTATGTCGGGGCGATATTGTGCTATCATTGCCTCTACCATATTGCGGTCGCGTACGTCACAAGTTATACATTTATATGCTACCGTTATGGGCACAGCAGAAATTTCTGAATCGAGCATATAGAGAGGAGTTTCTGCATTATCAATCAACACAAGCAAAGCTGGTTTATATCGCATGATTTGTTTCACCAGCTCACTACCTATAGAACCTGCAGCTCCTGTGATCAGGATGCGCTTGTTGTACATCTCAGAATATACAAATTCATTATTATACTCTATCAACGGACGCCCGATTACGTCCTCTACATCAATTTCTTTGATTTCATCAATGCTTATTTCTCCTTTCATCCATTTGTGGATGGGAGGCACGGTGCGCACACGTACTCCTAAGGAAAAACAAATTTCCAGCAACTCATTTTTTTTCTCAGCAGAAGGAGGTTGTGAAGCCATCACCAATACCTGCACGGAATGTTTACTGATGAGCTTCCCCAGATATTGAGATGCATCATACACTTTTATGCCATGTATCTGACTGCCCCATTTGAAAGGCCTATCGTCAATAAACGCTACCACGTTATAGTTGGTCTGCTGGTCTTCAAGCAAAATTTCTTTTATGTGTATACCCATTTCATCGGCGCCATAAATCAACACATTCACTGTTGTGGTTTCTAACAATCTTGATTCATAGTAAAGAATTTTTATGATAACTCTCAGTGCTCCCAGAAAAAGCAAGGAAAGCATGAAATCAATCAATATTACGGATATCGGAATTAGATACAACCTGCCGTAAAACACGTACGCATAGCTGATTAGTCCTATGAACAAAGTAGCTATGGATTGGGCTATAAATATTTTCTTGGCATCTTCTACACTACTGTATTTGACGAGCATCCGAAAAGTTCCGGTGAGATAAAAAACAATACCTTTAACGATGAGTACAACCGGAAACACTATGGAAAACATTTGTATATTTTCCAATGGTATCTGAAAGTTGAAACGAAGCAAAAAAGAGAAGAACAGAGAAGATAAACACAAAAATAAATCTGCTCCGTAAAGACTCCAGCCGGATATTTTATTGAGACGATTAGTCAACTTTTTATAAGTTAATTACAAAGTTAAGAAAAAAGTAACCTTGCACATATTTTATGCACAGAATATATTCACCCAAAGGTTCTGACCGTAATAGATTTAATGTGTAGAATGAAACAAATCGTCAAAACATGAATTTTAATGATTCACAATTCCTGATACTCCCACATGGGATTACCTTTTATTCCTGCTGAATTCAGGAAATCTATAAATCGTAACTTGTAAAAAATTCCTTCAGATGTTTTAATTATGTAGTTTTTCTTTTGATCTGTTATGTATGTGCCACTTGTATATGTTTTCCAATTATAGCCGATTACATTAATATCTGAAGAGAAGGAATATTGAGATATGTTCTGATATGTGATCTTTTCAAAAGGATTTGATTCGTCTCTTGCAGTGGATATACGGGCTCTGTTGGTGAGGCAACCAGTTACCAGGTATGGAATGGTGGGGTTATAAAATACGTGTATGTATTGAGTGAACAGTATATCCCAATCATTTTTATGAGGTTCGATGATGAGCTGTTTTCCGGACTCATCAAAAGAAAAATAAGAAAAGTTGCATGATGAGTCTTTGAAAATCTCTTTGATATGTTCGGTAGGTTGGTTTAGGAAAGCAAAGCGTATGACATACTTTTCTGCATTCACACTCTCAACTTTCAATTTTACAAAACCCAGATGTATACCCATCTCGTTAATGCCGCGGTCAATAATGTATACATGATTATGTGTTTTCCAATTACCAATAGCTGTGGAGTCGAGATTTCCGGAGGGTGCATCCCACCTTTTATTTGAACTAAATCCTGCGGTGTCATTTATGGTATTTAATTCTGTGTGAGAAGTCATAGCAGCAAACATGGCCTTTGAAGTATTTAATATTATTCGATAGCCTTGGGGAGAGGTTTCAAAAGCTATATCCCATGCTGTTTTCAGGTTTTGGCTCACAATAGTATTTTTTTTCAGGCTATAAAAAATCTGCCACTTGTAGTTTGACTCCATGTTTACAGTAGCCGTTTTTACATTGCCCGGTTCATGCCTCGGCACGGGCAATTCTTCTTTCATGCAAGAGGTAAGAAGAAGAAAAGCTAAACTCAAGCTAATAGCACTGGGAATGTTTGCTGTAATGGGCATCATGGCTTGGTGTTGAGGTTTATATCCATTTTTAAGAAGTATGTTCTGCCGGTAGCCACGGATATAGTGTTTGCAGTTTCTGTATGTGCACCTCCGCTTATTGTACCGGATATGTTGGTTACGTCAAATAAGTTTTTTGAACCTATACCAAGTAAGATTTTCTTACGCATAAAATATTTTGACAAGGTAAAATCTGCCATGTGAAAATCCTGAACTTGAGTTTGCTCCACTTCATTATTCAGATTTAGCCGGAACTGGGGCAGCTTGCCCGTGTATTTGTAAAAAGCAGAAAGAATAAGATTAATTTTTTTGATTTCATAAATAATATTGGAACGCACCTCAGGAGCATAGCTAAAAGGGGAGACATCTGCTGTGCTGGATATCGGGTTGTAGCGGCCTATATAAGAGCCCCCGGCAGTATATGTCATGTGGCGATAACGTATGCTAATGTTGAGTTGCGTGCCAGTAGTTTTATAAGAACCAATATTTACATACGAGTATTCCATGCCATTAACCTGAGCAAGGGTAATTAGATTTTTTATGTCATTATAAAACCATGAGAGTTCTATTTTGTAAACGCTTTCTTTGTAACATTTCTGCAGAGTAGTGGAGACACTATAATTTTGAGAATACTCAGCTTTAAGCGATTCGTTACCTCTTATGTTATGATTAATGTCAACAAAGTAGAAATAAAGATCTTTAATGGTTGGAGCTCTGAATCCATGGGCATAAGACAAGCGAAGAGATATGAAGTCATTATTATTTTTTTTGAAAATGCGAGGCGCATATTTTAAATGCAATGAAGGTATAAACGGAGCTTTGTAAGCACTGTTGTAAGCGCAGCGTAAAGCTGGTTTTACGGTGATGTGTTTGATTGGTTTCACTTCCGAACTGGCAAATAATGCATAATCTCCTATGGTTTGTTTGTTGTTTTTTATGCGCAGGCCGGTTCCGGTCTCGTGGTAAATATCGTACCCCAGTTCATAGTTAAAAAATGATGAATCGGTGGAGGTAGTCATATTTCCTCTGGTTTGCAAGGTGTAGAAGTGAGTGGTATCCTGGTCTCCGGGATTGGAAGTAAGTTGTTGATCAAGTGTAGTGAGGTCTTTGAAATAAGTATTTTTTATCCGAGTGTAAATGTTGTGTGCGGCCATCAGATTGAGGTTATACTTTTGAGTTATTTTGCCTTGTGTATAAACTATATTGTTGATACGGTTGGTATGATAATAGTCATCCAGAGCGGTTTCCTGATAGGGAGGCCTAGGCATGCCACGGTTAGTGATTTTTTCGTAGAAGATATCAGAAGTATAGCCTATAACAGGAGATGATGGAGCAGTGCCTGTTTTATATTGATAGTTTAATGTTCCAAAATATTGCTCTTTAGGTTTCCAGTTTTTAAATCGTGAAGAGTCGGCAACGGGTTGGCTTTCATAATAAAAGGGTTTTTCATTAGTTCTCCATCCGTCGAAAAAATAACGTCCGGCGGAGAGAGCAATTTGATGCTTATTCTTTGCCAGGCCAATACGAGAGGATAGATTATATTGGCCTATGCTTTCATAGTAGGAATTGAGAGATGTGGAAAATGTCTCTTTTTGACTTTTACGTGTTATAATGTTTATGGTGCCGGCGAGTGCATCAGTTCCGTAGTTCACCGATAGTGGGCCTTCTACGATTTCGATTCGTTCTACATTATTGAGATTTATCTGAGACAGGTCAATATTCCCATTTAGTCGGCCGGTAATGGCCATACCATCAACAAGTATTTTTACGTTTTGTCCGGAAATGCCTTGCAGGCTCATGCTGCTTCCTAATATGTGATCTTGCGAGAGTCGAATGTTTAATTCATTAGAAAGTAAGTCACGTAAATTTTGGGCGGCCTGTGCTTCTATTTTTTTTCGGTCTATAATTTTAATTTTATGAACAGAGTTTTCGGGGCTACCGGGTGCATATTGTGCGGTAATGGCTACTTCATTCATTACAAAAGTTTGAGGATGCAGATAGTAAACCTTACTAACGATATGTTCACTCAGTGTGTCTTCTATGGTTTGGAATCCAAGTTTCACAAGGCGAATGGTAATTTTTTTTTCTTTACGTAAAAATGAGGAGAGGGTAGCCTTACCGCTTGAATCAGTAAAGAACAACTGTTGATTTTTTGAAAAAAAACTTTTGCAAACGACATGTACTTGATGAATGGGTAAACCGTCTTCATATGATAGCACGGTTATTGTCTGGCTTATGGCAGGTTTAATGAATATCATACATATCATTGAAACATGGTATAAATAATTGTAGACTTTGTTACTCATTTCTGTCAATTGTATGCAGAAGATGTATTGTCGTTCAATATTTCAGTAGCCTCCATAATTATTTCAGCCTCGGTAAGTATATGTACAAGTTTTGAGAGTTCGTTGTAGGTGAGTACCATACTTATGTGCTCACTGTTCAGAGATACTTGTATCATTTTCAGATCTGGAAATCCTTTGTGTTCACAAGTTAAGTAGGTATTTTTCACATGTACGGAAAATTGCTCGTATTGATTGATGGAAAAGTTAACGGCCGTTGTGCCAAAGGCGATCTGAATTCTCTTACATAGCGAGCATTGTACGATGCACCCTGCCTCGTTACATGCCATTACTTTGTATTTACACGTTTTCATTTTGAGTTTTTTTCTTCTTTTTCAACTCCATAAAATATTTCCAATGCTCAACAGTCAGTGTTGTACTGACTACCAGTACTATGGAAAGTAAAGGTATTTGAGAGGCGTCTGGATCAGGTTTTCTGAATTCGCCGATCAGGTGTAAGGTGTGAGAAATGTTGAATGTTAAACTAACGGCAAAAAGCACAAACCTGACCCAATATGAATGAAAATACAAAAAAATCATTAAGCTGATGATTGGAATATGATAGTATATGTTTTTTATGAGGTGAGCTGTAATGGGTACGGTACCATTGGATCCTGGCCTTACTATGTTTATACCATAAAATAGTTTACTCAAGTGATAATTTGAATGCAACATCATGCCGATAATGAGAAACATCCAGAGGGTGGTAATGCGATGTATTCGTTTTTCTTTCATAAAATTTATTTTTTAGTGATATACATGTCTATACTTTTTCGTATGGCAGCGGCGGCTTCGGTAGAGTTATAAGGAGTATATTTAGTGAACTCATCACCTATCTTAAAGAGTTGCTCGAATAGAAACTTATTGTCAATTTTCTTTTCAATTTTAACTACATTGTTTTGCGTGATTATTTCGTTCCAAACTTTGCGCACATCTGCCCAGTACAACTTATTTTTTTCCCACCATTTTATGGCAGGTTGGCAGTTATAGTCGCCCCTTAAAAATTTTTCGAATCCTTTTTCCCAACAAAGAAGTTTGTCGCCCTCCTGGCTTCGAATTATTTTTTCATTGTCCTGCTCAAGAATCCATCCGTAAGGTGTGAGTTCTATGCGACTATGACGGCGGAGTACATTATAATCGTTACGTTTAAGTATTTCGCGACGAGGTAGGGGAGCATCACATACGCTTTCCCAGAAATGACGTCCATCTACATGTAGCCAGGTTCCGTAGCCTTCATATCGTGGGCTATCGTCTACCTGATATACTTTTTGAGTCCAGGTGCCTTTAGCTTTGTCGGCAGGCAGTTTTATTTTTTTCCATTCGTTGTCTTTGTAGTAGCTTAGTAGTTCAGTGTTTTCATATACCCAGTCTTGTCTCCAATGTTTCACTATCGTAGTGTCATTTACGATCAGCAGATGTTGTAATGATATTTTTCTGTCGGTATCTTCTATTATGAAGACATACTCTATACCCCAGTCAAATTTTCTAGGATGATATTGATAGGATGTATCAGGTGCGAAGGTTTCTGCAAATTCAAAAGTTACTTTATAGCACCCAGCTAATGATTTAATGGCGTCTCTGTCTTGCTGAAGTTTATTTTTTTGCTGAGCATAAAGATGAACTGACATTAAAACTAACATGTAGAAGATGTGTGTTTTTTTCATATTGTTTATGTGTTAGGGTTAATTTATATTTTACGAATTGAGAAGCCTCCCCTCACAGGGAAAGGGGAGATTGCTTCTCATCACAGGGAATCAAGTAAACGAAGGAAAGATTTATTAGTGAATGATTAATTTCTGTTGTAAAGATATATCTTGATTACGAAAAGTGACTATATACATGCCTTTGGATAAGTTTGTAAGTTCAAGCTGATATACATTTAGGTCAGAAGTATTCAGAAGTTTTTGTTGATGCACTAGGTTTCCGGAGAGATCATTAATAAACACGTCAATGTTATTTGCAGATATATTCAAGTCATATATAAGGTTTACCTTTTCGGATGAAGAAGCTGGATTGGGATAGAGAGCGAATGATGAAACAGTTGTAAGATCATCTTTGATAATAGAAGTGGTAGAGGTATTTAACTTTTGTTTTACAAATATCGAATTACCGTTAGCGCTACCTCCAAAACCTACAAAATACAATTTCCAGATATCACCATTAGTGCGGCGTATGAAATAAACTGTTGAATCTTCGATCCTGAAGGTTCCGCCGGCAAAATACTTCCAATCATAGCCTATGGTATTGATAGCTGTTTTGAATGTATGTGCCGAATAATTTGTGTAGGTGCTTGAATCAGGCACAGGGTGAGCTTTTGCTGCTTTTATACCTTTGTTGTGTAGTACACCAGTCACTGTATATGCAGGGAAAGTACTGGACAGATACGCTGAATATTGTGTGAAGCACAAATCCCAGTTGGCAGAAGCGGGCTCCCGATCTATTATGGTATTATTTTGTATCGAGTAATAGACTAAGTTTTTTGTAGAATAAGCAGATTTAGTGATGGTAGTAGTTTGCTCGTTTGAACCATCAATATTGGCATACTTAAAAGTATAAGTGCCGGAAGCCAACGATTGTATCATTAATTTTCTGAATTGTCCGTTCGCCAACTTAATGATATATATTGAATCTCCCGTCACCACATGAGTGGTAGGACTATAAATTCCCCACCCTAAATCAAAGGGGTTGGATGTATTACGGTATCTGTCAAATGCACCATATGTCCATGAAGTATCAGAATTCCAACGTTTGGTATTCCATGAGGTATATCCGGAGGTATCAACAGATGACCATGCTGTAGCGTTGCCATGTGGATACAACCACAAGTTGACTCCATTAACAGAATTTATACTTATGGAGGAACCATATGCTGAAACATCGAAAGCCAAGTCCCAATTATTTTTAGGAGCACTTCCTTGTTCATTATTTTCCAGGCTGTACCAAACCTGGTTAGCATAGCCTGCCCCAATAGATACGGTGTCTCGTATAGCTTGAGAGTACAGGATTGTTGTGTTAATTAGCAACCAATGTAATGAAAGTAGTGTTTTTTTCATATGACTTATTTTAATTTAGACTAAATATTAATAATACAAAATTGTTGGTATATGTGTTAAGACGCAATACTTTAAACAGGGTATTTTTACTATTGTTTATGTTTAGTTATGAATTTGCTTACGGTAATATTATTCCGTTTTGAACAGCATAAACCACAAGTTCTGATGCTGAATTTAAGCTTAGTTTCTTGAAGATGTTTTTTCTATGTGTGCTCACTGTATGTTGGCTTATGTTTAGTAAATCGGCTATTTCTTTATTTTTCAAACCTTTAGCTATAAGTTGAATTATTTCTAATTCTCTTAACGTTAATGGTGAATGTTGTCTTGTTTTAACGGTGGTTTCACTGCCTATATACTCGTTAGTCTCTTTTTTAAACCTGTTTTTATTGAAGGTTGAAATTATTGATTTTAAGAGTTCATCCTTGTCACAATTTTTTGATATACAATTCTCAGTATGGCAATTTGCAGGTATTGTAGATTTAGATAAATTATTTATTAAAATTAACCTTTTTATTTCAGGGTAGTTCTTTTTCAAAACTGACAAAATATCTACAGCCAGCTTTGTACGAATATTTAAATCAAATATTAAAATATCAGCTTTAGATTGAGTTAATTTTTTAAATAATTCATCAGTATCACTTGCTTCTCCACATAAGCAGAGGTTTGGATGATTGTTAATAATTGACTTTAAACCCTCTCGGGCAAGGAAATCTGTATCAGCAATAAAAATTCTTATCATTTCTCATAATTTTATACAATGTTAATTGATTTTTCTTAATTTAGAATAATTCTAAATAAAAAATACCTTAATTGTGGTATTATGCCTTTTTGTGCAGTTAGAACCATCATTCTTTGAGCCTCCGTGAGTTATTTTTGAAACATGGCAATAAGAAATGCAGCCACTAACCCATTCATCAGCAATGATTTCAATTGCTTTACGAGTTTGAATTTATGTTCAAATGCATAAAATAAGATTAATTGTTATTATAGTAAATGATTAAGTTTGTAGCATAGTGTAAGCGGACAGATGCGTTGTTTTTCTTATGTGATAAATGCTGTCTTGAGTCTTTATACATAGAGCAAGCAAAGTTTTCCTTTACGGCATGAAATATGATTCTTCAGCAATTACATATGCTAAATTTTAAAACCTATTTCGACTGTAAAGCTGTTTTCTCCGAACACATAAACCTTATAACCGGACATAATGGAGCAGGTAAAACTAATCTTCTCGATGCTATATACTGTCTTTCGATGACGAAAAGCGCCTTTGCAAACTCTGACTCCAACCTGATTTCTCACGGCAAAAATTTTTTTTCATTAAGGGCAGATTTTTTAAAAAATGATAAGAGCAATGTACTGCAATATGATATTGTGGATGGTAAAAAAAATATAAGCCACAATAAAATTTCCTATTCAAAAATAACTGACCACATTGGCGAGTATCCTGTAGTGCTCATTACTCCTTACGACACTGACCTGATACGTGATGGCAGCGAGGAAAGAAGAAAATTTTTTGATGCAATCATCGCTCAGACAGACAAAAATTACCTGCAAGAGCTCATCATGTATAACAAAGTACTTAAACAGCGCAACGTACTGTTGAAGTGGATAGCCGAAGGAAACTCCATAGACAATGATTTGATAGATACTTACAATCATGAATTAATAAAAAAAAGTAAGATCATTAGTGCCGTCAGAAGTAAATTTATAGAGCAATACATTCCGTTTTTCAAAAGCTGCTACCGGCATATTTGTGCATCAACTGAAATTCCGGATATTCAATACAGCTCACAAGCTCTTGAATTGAATTTTGCTACTCGTTTTAAAAACCAAACACAAAAAGACATCGCCACTCAACGCACCTCTATGGGGATACACAGAGATGATTTTGTGTTTAATCTCAATGATAAACCCATTAAACAATTTGGGTCGCAAGGACAGCAAAAAACTTTTGTACTCTCTCTAAAGTTGGCACAGTATGAATACATAAAACATCATAAACATCTCAAGCCTCTCCTTCTCCTGGATGACATTTTTGACAAGCTCGACGATGAACGGGTGTTGAACCTGTTGTCACTAATTGCACAGAATACCTTTGGTCAAGTGTTTATAACTGATGCCCGCCCCAATCATAATGCAACGCTGGTGAACAAACTTAGCGGAAATATTCGTATATTTGAAGTGACAAAAGGAAATATTAAACCTGTATGAAAAGCCTCAATTCACCTTTTAATAAGCGACGTGCAGAAGTTTCTCCACTCAAAGAGGCTATTGATGAAATGTTAAAAGCGTATAAAATCAGCAACAAATACAGAGAGACACAACTCATACAATCCTGGAAAGACATCATGGGACAGGCTATTGCCAACCGTACAAACAAGTTGTATATAAAGAAAAGAAAACTTTATGTAGAGCTTACATCCGCTCCCCTACGCATGGAGCTCTCTATGGGTAAGGAGAAACTTCTGCAGGTATTAAACAAAAGCTTTGATGAGCCGGTTATAGACGATGTCATATTTATCTGAATAACATCCATACATTACTTCACAAGTTAATCTCCCTGATTCAGGTTGTTTTAGTTTTCGTCACTTTTCATGTTGGGAAGTGTAATTTTGAATGAAGTACCTTTATTGATTTCAGACGACACTTCAATGCGTCCTTCGAGTTTTTCAACTATTTGTTTTACTATGTACAATCCCAGTCCGGAGCCGTAAGAGGTTTCAGAAGCTCTGAAAAACATGTTGAATATTTTATCGAGATATTCTTCTTTAATTCCTATTCCGTTGTCCTGAACAATTATCTGTACTATATCCGGAGATATTACTACATCAAATCGAACCCAACTATTTTCTGCAGAGGGGTTCATATATTTATAGCTGTTGGAAAGCATGTTGGAAAGCAAGATAGACAAGCGCTGAGTGTCTGAATTAAAGTCAGAAGCGCCGTTTATATATTCAATTTTTTTATAGACCTGTACTTTATTCGCATTTTCCATGTAGGCCAGATTATCGCATATATCGTCAATCAGCTTATCCATAGATATCTTTTCTACATTCAGAGGCATGCGATTGTTTTTAGAATAGTTTATAAGGTCACTGATGAATGTGTCTAATTTTACAATGCTTTTCTCTATAAGGGTTAAGTAGCGTTCTGTTTCCAATTTTTCTTGAGCCATATGGAGCAGATTCACCAGGCCCAGTATAGAGCGCAGAGGTGCCCGCAAGTCGTGCGAAGCACGATATACGAAGCTATCTAATTCAAAGTTGGTTTGCATGATAGCAGATTCAAAGTTTTTACGCTGCGTGATATCTCTGGCAAATACACTCACACCGGTAATCATATTGCTGGTTTTTTCTACGATAGGATTGTAAGAAATTTCATAATACAAGTTCTCATTGTTGACAGATTTCCATGAAAATTCTGCAGTGATACGGCGTCCTAGCAGAGCACTTTTGTGTAAGGCTATCCATCCGTCATGAACAGGCGATTTCAGAACAGTTAACAGATTATCACCAACATTTATTTCTGTGTCATAGTTAGTCTTAAACAGGTTTTTAAATGCACTGTTGGCAGTGGTGATGTTAAATTCGCTGTCTATAGACCAAACCAGATCTGAAGTGTTTTCTAAAAGTGAGGATAGCTTGGCTTCATTATTCCGCAAAGTTTCTTCAACTTTTTTGTTTTCGGTAATTACGGTTATGTTTAGCAAAACCTTGTAAGGTTTGTCTTCATCATCACGCTCTAATATGATATGCCTGTTAGCAATCCACTCATATACTCCTGATTTATTTTTTACTCTGTACTCTATCATTGCCGTAGCGGTAGTGTTGGCATGTAAGAACTTTTTCCAGTGTTGCGACACGCGTTCAAGATCATCAGGATGCATAATGGAACGCCAAAACAAAGAGGTTTCTAATTCACATGAGTCGTACCCCAATATGTTTGTGCGGTTGAAGTAAGTAATTTTTCTTTCTTTCAGGTCTACAATGCAAATTACATCGGGCGAACTTTCGGAGAGACTTCTGAACTTTTTTTCACTTTCTAATATTCGGGTTTCGTATTCCATGCGTTGCGTCACATCAGTCGCAGAGAGGCATATACTGTTTACGACACCCCTGCTGTCATGAATTGGCGTGTAAGTGACATGAAAATAAGAGATCTTTCCGTTGGGTTCCTGTATGGGATAGATTGTGCGTATGGTTTCGCCATTTACGACACGGTCAAAAGTTTTTCTGAGCGTTTCTTTGTCGTTGGCAAGCGACATGAGCGAATATCCTGTATCTAACGTAAAACCCAAAAAACGCTCAGATTTTTTTTTGGCTGTCAAATTGCTGGCCAATATGTTGTAGTTCAAATCTATTAATATGATTGCATCGGGGCTGTTGTTGAATATGGCTTTGAGATTAGCCTCTGATTTGGCAAGTGATTTTTGAGTGAGTGTTTTTTCTGTAACGTCAGTAAATACGGCTAAATGCAATCCCGGTAAAAAATTTTTTTTAGCTTTAAATTCAATATATATGGGAGAATTCGATGGGTTAGATAGATATTTGTAAAAGCCCTTAAACTCTCCCTCCTGCATGAATTGATTCCACAAATACTCGTTCTCTTCGTGAGTATTGTGAGGAAAAAGATCAAACACTTTGAGACCTTCAAAAGTGGATTTTCCGTAAATTTTCTGTGCTGCCGGGTTGTAGTCTATTATTCTGGCTTTATCGTTGAGAATAAAAATACCTTCGAGAACATTTTCAAACAAGATTCTGTACTTCAGGTCGCTCGAAGGATTCATTTTTTTTTTATTTCCTATGTCTCCTTCATGTATAAATCCCACAACGCCTTCAAAAATATTTTCATTGTAAATAGGTTCTAACTGTAACAATTTCCGTAGGCCTTGCCAATCGAGTTCGTATATGTGCAAATGCAGATGAGGATTATTGAAAACATTAATCAATATTTCTTTTCGAGGATAGGATATCTGATTCAGGTCTTTGTCATAAATACGGATTATTTCATAAAAAGATTTTCCTATAAGAGTTTCATCAGCCCCTATGTACATTTTCCTTGCGGCATCATTTATGCAAACAAGCTGCAAATGTTTGTTGAAATATATGCAAGGCAGCTCCACATTATTAATTTTCTCAAGACCTTCTTTAATCCTCTCCAAATCCGCCATCTTAGGTATCTATTTTTTTATAATGAGTTCCTCACCAGGTTTTATGTTGGTAGTTGTTTTCGAATTCCATTCCATTATTTGCTTTTCCGTAACCTGATACAACCTGGAAATTTTATAGAGGGTATCTCCTTCCTTCACTGTGTATTTTAAAGGAGTTTCGGGTGTCTTAGCAGATGATTTAACAATTATAAGTTTCTGCCCTTTGGCAACGGAAAAATCGGGCATATAATTCCAGGATTTTATGCTGTCGGGGGCTACGTTATATTTTTTTGATATGCTAAATATAGTTTCACCTTCGCTTACGGTGTGTATTATGGTATGTTGCGCATCGCCCATGGATATGTCTCTTTGTTCAGTAAAGGAGGTTTCGTTTTTAGGTTCTTTGGAAGTATTTTTTTGGGGAATTACATCTTGTATGATTTCGTATTCCACAGGCTTATTTTTGGGGCGTTTGGTTTTCAACCATAGAATGCGTCCGGGTGTGAGTGCTTCATCCTCCTCCATTCTGTTCTTTTCAATTATTGCTTTTGTTTTCACTCCATATCGTTGGGCTATGCTCCATAGAGTTTCTCCTTTTTTTACGGTATGAAACAATACCAGAGCTTTATTTTTCTTTTTATCCAAGTAGTAAAAATTTCCCGCCTGTATTTCTTCAAAAGATTTCATCTCATTATACTCGAGAAAATCTTCTTTGGATATTCCGCATTTGTAGGCCAGTCTGGCTACATTGTCGCCATCACGTGCCAATACGGCCTTAATGCCGTTGATGTATACAATTGAAGCAAAATGAGCTACCGTCAGGGCTTCTTCGGTGTTAGTTACTTTTATTTTCTTAGGCCTGTCTTGCAAGGATACAGCAGGTTGTTTGTTGATACGGGCAGTAACTTCCTCCACCCGGTGTACGGGTATGGCCAAAATTACCGGATATATTTTATCCTCCGGAATTCTCTCTGTTGAGAGCCATTTGTTGTACAGTTTAATGGTCGAATAACTAGTGCCGGTTTGTATGGATATATCTTCTAAAGTTTTTCCTGCTCCATCCAAATATGCTATTAATACGGAATCCATAGAGGATGAATGCCCGGTAACATGTTGAAACAAAATTTTATGTGCAAAAAAACGCATTACATACCAATGCATGTCATCGTCTATAATCATAGTGTTTTGTCCTATGTATTTTTCCTGAACATATTTCTTGCATCCTGTGAGACCAAGGTTGTAAGAGAGCAGAGCGTATACCCAATTTTTTAATGTTTGATTATTTCGTGTAAGGTAGCGGGCTGCTCCACGAGTGGCCGATATTATATTTTTGCGTTCATCTACTTCATCATCTACACGTAAGCCAACTTCTATAGCACTTTCTTTTTTAAATTGCCAATACCCCACAGCATTAGATACCGATACAGCATCTGACACTAAATTGCTTTCTTGTATGGCCAGATATTTGAAATCTTTTGGGAAGTTTTCCTCTTCAAAAGTTTTTTCTATGATAGGTAAATAAAGATTAGCACGCTCAACTTTCTGGTTGAAATAACGTTCACCTTTGGTGAGATTAATAATTTCTGTTTTTAAAATTTTTTTTGCTTTGTCGGTAAAGTTCAGTTCCATTCCCGCAAAATCAAGTTTATCAGGCACCTCTACAGTGGGCAAATTTTGCGACAAGCTACGCACACATATAGCAGATAGCAGTAAGATCAAGCAAACATATTTTCTCATATAACAAATCGGTGAATACAAATAATCTATTAAATTTTTCTCATAATGGTAATTCCGTCACGAATAGGTAACATTAGTTTTTCAACCCTCAGATCTTGTTTTATTTTAGAGTTGAATTCAATGAGTGCTTTGGTATCTTTATCGGGTTTAGTTGCGTTGTTGGGCAGAACTTTTCCGCTCCACAACACATTGTCGGCAATTATCCATCCGCCTTTTATGACTTTGTCAATCACTAAATCAAAATATCGTGCATAGTTTATCTTATCGGCGTCAATAAATACAAGGTCAAGAGGCAGATTTATTTTGGGAATATAATCTAAGGCATCGGCAATAACGTATTCGATGCAATGAGCAAACGGAGATTGCTGAAAGTATTGTCTTACTCTTTTTTCCAGTTCTTCGTTGATGTCAATGGTTATAATCTTCCCCTCTCGTTGCAGGCCGGTAGCCAGGCAAAGCGCTGAATAACCGGTGAAAGTGCCTATCTCCAAAACATATTTGGGCTTAATCATTTTTGATAAAAAAGACAGCAAGGTTCCTTGTAAAGGCCCTGAAATCATGCGGGGCATCAATACATCGGCATATGTGTCGCGATATATTTTTTTTAAGAGCGCATCCGTTTCGGAGCTGTGTTGCAAGCAGTAGTCTTCTATGTCTTGTGGAATAACAGTCATGAGTTTATCGGGTAGTAGGTGAGTTGAGTAAATGATGATTCGTCGTTCAACGCATCATTGATTACATGGTGCAAATCCTGTGTACTCACAGTATCAATTTTTTTAAAAATCTCGGGCAGAGTTTCAATATATCCGTGGTCAAGCAGGCTCTTGGCTTGTGCCTGCATATAGGCCTGGTTGCTTTCGGCAGCGATGGCGATCATGCCCTTAACCTGTTCTTTGAGACGCGTCAGTTGAACATTCGACAGTGGCGAAGATTTAAGCACTTTCAATTCTTTGTATATTTCTTCTTTACACCTTTCTATGTTTTTTTTGTCTGTAGCAAAGTAAATAGAAAAAATACCGGTATCGGTCAGAGGTTGAAAATTGGATTCAACAGAATACACCAGGCCTTTACGCTCGCGCAAAGCCAGATTAAGACGCGAGCTCATGCCAGGGCCTCCTATGAGAGTGTTAATCATAAAAAAAGGTAGCCTTTCATCATCGGCCAAAGAATAGCACGTACGCCCCATGATACAGTGCGCCTGACTGATGGGTTTGTTTTTTTGTACGGTTACGGGTTGGTGACGGGCAGCAAATTTTTTTCTTTTTTTGGCTGATATGTGTTTACGAACAGGGGAGATGTATTTTTCGCATAGCTGCCACACGCGCTCCGGCGAGTGCGATGATACGCAGGTAAATACTATCTTGTCTGTACTGATATTTTCCTGCAAAAAATTTCTGAAATCTTCTACCGTAAAAGAGGATATGTACTTGGCCGAGCCTAGTATGTTGTGAGCCAATGAATGATTCTTAAACAGCAGTGCTTCCAATTCATCATGTATTGAATCTTCCGGGCTATCCTGATACATGGCCATTTCTTCCAATATCACACTGCGCTCTTTTGATATTTCTTTTTCAGGAAAGGTAGAATAGAATGTAATGTCGGTGAGCAGCTCTATGGCCCTTTCCAGGTGAGCATTCGTAACCGAACCGTATACACATATTTTTTCTTTGGTGGTATATGCATTTAGTTCACCCCCTACAGCCTCCAGGCGATTCAATATGTGAAAAGACTTGCGCTTGCGTGTTCCCTTAAACAACATGTGCTCCAGAAAATGAGCTATTCCATATTGATGTTTTTGCTCATCACGGCTCCCTATGTCCAGCATAAAACCGCAATGAGCAATAACCGATTCCGGTACCTGTTTGTGTATTATCCTCACTCCGTTTGTGAGTGTGTATATTCTGTCCATTGTTACCTACCTCAACCTAAAATTGAGCAAATCTGACAATTCTAATTTAGAAGTTTTACGGATAGTATGCCAAACGTGCGCATGAAGTGAAGTTCTTTTTACAAACATAAACTTTTTTACCTGCTTAATGAAAGCAAAGCAACCAAAGTGATTTTTTATAAGTTAAAAGTTTAGTTTTGTATAAATCATTAATTCCAACAGATTTCACTAAACACGCTTTAGAGTCAGTTCCAGCCTAAAAAGCAAAAACATGTGGATATATATTGTTAAAAATTCTTAACGTAATCGCATATTTTGTATTAACTTTGATAATTAAACAGGATTGTAATAGTTCCAAAAGCAGACATGGCGAAGAGTACCAAAAATAAAAAAACAAATTCCAAAAAAAACTTACAGAGAACTTCCAAAAAAGTTTCCTCATCCAAAACCGGCAAGCGCCAGGCAGCGGGAAGAAAATCTAAACAGAAAGCAACAACGACAACAAAAACAAAAACAAAACAAACCTCTGCCAAAGATAAAAGCGCGTCGAAAAAAACTACATCCAGGAGCACACTCTCAAAAGCCGGTTCAAAAAAGAAGCTCGTAAACAAAAGCAACTCTTTGCCTGAAAATAACGTTAGTAAGACAAGCAAGACAAAATCATTGTTAAAAACATCGGCAATGGAGTTGGGCCGCACTTTCGGCAACAACATTACGCATCCATTGCCTACGCCAAAACTGAAAAAAATGTCACAAATGGAAAATAAAGTACGATATTCAGACGAAGAGCTAAAAGAGTTTGAAGAGATCATTCTGGAAAAACTCGAAAAAGCCAGACTCGTGCTAAAAGACATGAAAGAAATGTTGAGTAAGAAAAATGACGAGGGCACAGACAATACTTCCGGAACCATGAAATTACTGGAAGACGGCGCAGACACTCTTGAGAAAGAAAACTTTTCTCAACTGGCCGCAAGACAACAAAAATTTATTGTACAACTCGAAAACGCCCTCGCGCGCATTAAAAACGGAACATACGGCATATGTGTAGACACGGGCAAACTCATTCCTAAGGAACGCCTTAAAGCCGTGCCACATACACAGCATTCCATAGAAGCAAAACTTAATAAAAAAGACTGATACGCCAACATGGATTTTCTGCAAAATCATATTGAAAGCATCGTGTTTTGCGCAGCAGAACCGGTAAAGGTCGAAGAAATACGCGCCTGCCTGTCGGAAATGTTTGAAGCCGACATACCTGAAGAAGATGTTCAAAACGCCCTTGATGCGTTGCTTCAAAAATACACATCCGAAACATATCCATTTCAAATCTACAAAACCGGAGGAGGTTACCAATTCCTCACAAAACCCGCATACCAATCCAGCCTGAGTATATTCTTAAAACAAAAATCCAAAAAGCGCCTTTCTACATCTGCTTTAGAAACAGTTGCCATCATAGCTTATAAACAACCCATCACGAAACATCAAGTAGAACAGATACGAGGTGTCAACTGCGACTATGCCATACAAAAATTATTAGAAAAAGAACTCATCGAAATAAAAGGAAAATCTGATGGAATCGGGCGGCCTGTGTTGTACGGCACCAGCAATAAGTTTATGGAATACTTCGGCATAAACGACCTGCGCGACTTGCCCACTCCTAAAGACTTTACAAAAGAGGAAAATACCATAGGGGATGAAATCGAAACCGATAAAGACTTTACCCCTGTTCAAAAATCTGCTGATAGCAACACAGAAAATAAATCATGATTAAACTTTCCGATGATGTGAATCATCTTAAAAAAACTATATTGTGAAAAACAAACACTCAAAAAAAAATAACCATACCAAAAAAGGTTCAAACGAAAAAATCCGCAAAAAAAATGACTACGGAAAGCAATCATCAGACAAGAAACTACACCGAAATAAACACACAAGATTTGACAAAGAATCTGATGATTATAAAGCGCCTTTCCAACGAAATTCTTTTTCAGAACCCCTCTTTGAGCGAACCCGAGCTTCAAAAAACAGTGCAGCAACTGATAACCTTAAAAGCTCTCGAACATCTTCTGACCATAGCAAAAGAACTCGCACAGCAGCAGAGCAACGAGGAGAAAAACCCTACAACGATAATGACCTTGGAAAAGATTCTAAACCTGGCAAAAGATTTGACCATACAGAAAATAAGCCAAAACGAAGTGATAGAAAAAATTCAGAGAACCATACACACGAAAGAAAAGAAAAACAAACTAACCTCTCTGCAAAAAACTACCGAAAAAAAGAAAACAGCAAAACCAGTAGTAAATCCCGCACAACTTCTTCTCGAGTTTTGAAACATTCCAAATTGCCCAAAGTATTCTCACATTACAATGAGGACAAACAAAAAGATAACACATCACAGGAAAAAGACTCTGCCCTGATCCGGCTAAATCGCTTCATCTCAAACTCCGGAGTATGTTCACGTCGGGAGGCCGATGAACTCATATCACAAGGCCTGATTACCGTAAACGGTAAAACCATTACTGAGCTCGGCTACAAAGTATCGTACAATGATGAGGTGCGCTACGATGGCAGGCTTCTTAATCCCGAGAAAAAAGTATACCTGCTCTTAAACAAACCCAAAGACTATATTACTACTACCGACGACCCGAAAGAGCGAAAAACTGTAATGCAACTCGTCGCGGGAGCATGCAAAGAACGCATATTCCCGGTAGGCAGACTAGACAGAAACACCACAGGACTGCTTCTATTTACCAACGATGGAGAACTTTCTGACAAGCTAACACATCCTTCAAACAACATCTACAAAATATATCAGGTAGATCTCGACACTCCTCTTTCCCAGGATGATTATGAAAAAATAAAAAACGGGAAAGTATATCTCGAAGACGGAAGAGTGCAAGTAGACGACATTGAAATATTAAACAACAGTCGTAAAAGTATAGGCCTCGCTATACACGAGGGACGCAATCGCATAGTAAGGAGATTGTTTGAGCATCTCGGCTATCAGGTAGTAAAACTTGACCGCACCATGTATGCAGGCCTCACGAAAAAAAATCTGCCACGCGGGCACTGGAGATTTTTGACGCAAAAAGAAATCAATATGCTTAAATCCTTATAAGAACACTCACCATTTACAAATTGTGGCCAGTAAATAGTGAATCACTCAAAACTTAATATTAAACCATAATAAATACTGCTTAATCCCATTTTATCTAAGATTCTGCATTAGCGAAGAAGTGTGATGAAATGTTTTTTTATGTAGGGCGCGCCCCTGCGGGGCCGGGCTGTCCGCCACTCCGCTGTCGCTGCGGTGCTCCGCTAAAGCTC
>JANWYS010000140.1 GCA_025054875.1 Cytophagaceae bacterium
ATAACGCTGTCGGTGGTGGTGGGTGCTGTGCGGATGTATGTGTGCATGTGAAGTTGATTTACTCAAAGATAGGGTTTGTGAAATGGGAGGCAAGGGCATACACACTTTTTGGGATACTACCAATATAGTTTTTGACAAATAAAAAATTATCTTGGTCTTGCATGCAAAACCTAATGACCTTTCCATAAAATGGGTTTGAACATGTGATGTAAATTTCGGCGCTATGTGCCACCATATACATCTACAATTAACACAGATTTTATCTGATAATACTATACATTTTACTAACTTTATGAGATGAAGAAAAAAGTTTTATTTATAGACAGAGATGGCACTATAATAGTAGAGCCACCCGAAGATAAGCAGGTAGATTCTTTAGAAAAATTAGAATTCATACCTGGTGTAATCACAGCACTTGCTGAAATTGTAAATCACACTGATTATGAACTGGTGATGGTAACCAATCAGGATGGATTGGGTACACCCTCTTTTCCTGAAGAAAATTTTTGGCCTGCTCACAACAAAATGTTGACTACCTTAGCCGGAGAGGGTATTAAATTTTCAGCGATACACATTGACAAAAGCTTTGAACATGAAAACTTACCTACACGCAAACCCGGCACAGCCATGCTCACCGGATATATCAACAATCAGTATGACCTTGAAAATTCATATGTCATAGGCGACAGACTCACCGATGTGATGTTGGCTAAAAATCTGGGATGTAAGGCTATACTCTTTACAGACAGCATATCACCCGCTGACCAACCTTCGCACTGCAAGTTAATAACCTCTTCGTGGAAAGAAATAAAAGAATATTTGTGTAACCCTCTGCGTGTGGCCTATGTAGAGCGCATTACAAACGAAACACACATCACGGTGAATTTACACCTGGATGGCACTGGTAAAACTTCCATTCGAACAGGAATCGGTTTTTTTGATCATATGCTGGAGCAATTGGCTAAACATTCGCATACAGATTTAGTAGTAAAAGTAAAAGGAGATTTGCATGTAGACGAACACCATACCATAGAGGATACGGCTCTTGCTCTGGGAGAAGCTTATCTGAAGGCTTTGGGGAATAAAAGAGGTATTATGAGATATGGATTTCTTTTGCCTATGGACGACTGCCTGGCGCAGGTAGCCATTGATTTTTCGGGAAGGCCCTGGTTGCAATGGAATGCTGAGTTTAAGAGAGAAAAAATTGGCGAAATGCCTACCGAAATGTTTTACCATTTCTTCAAATCTTTTTCTGATGCCGCTAAATGTAACTTAAATATCAAAGCTGAGGGCAGCAACGAACATCATAAAATAGAATCTATTTTTAAAGCGTTTGCCAAAGCTATTAAAATGGCTGTTGCAATAGATAAAAATACATCTCATGTGCTACCCAGCACTAAAGGTATGTTATAGACAACATACAAACCACACAAAATGATGATGAATGGCTTTAGATTCATCTCAAGGCTTTAGTAAAAAAGATTTTCCCACTTTTTTGCCTGCTATTATCCGTATTTTTACCGGACCTTCAACCTTTATGGGTTCAGTGAACAAGTTGCTTTTTATTGTTGGTTCAGTGCCATCGGTAGTATAATATATTTTCATGCCTGGAAACTCACAATTGGCCATCAACTTACCGTTTTCAATTTTGGCGCCTAATGATGGCAATCTGTAGTTAATGTCTTTGCGTGTGGCTTCAAGTCTTGGATATTCAATTTGGCCAATCATATTAGCAAATATGTTCCAATCGGAGTTAAGCATATTTTGGCGTACTGCATCATTCTCTATTTTTGCCCACGCCGGTTCGGGAGACCATGCTCGTTGCGCAAATGATATCAACCTGGGAAGTAATAAGTATTCCATGGTTGATTGTCCCTTATTATTTTCACCCCACAACTGACATTGAATGCCTAATATATTTTTCTTGCCGGCCTCCGTTAGCCGCACTTTATTTTTAAAATCATTGGGATTTAGTTTTTTGCCCATTCTGTCGTATGTGGCACTTTTGAAATAATCGTCGGGGATGAAAGCAAAAGGCTGCTTTGCATTTATAAATCCTGCCCAGTAATATCCCGGTTCGCTGGGGTCTTTTGAATAAGCCAGGTCAAAATATAAATCTGTTGCGTTGCTCAATATCACCTGATATCCGCTGTTAGCAAGTTTATAGGCATTGTCTTCGCTACCCCACCCCCACACATTATTCCACACATATGGGCGAAATGCTGAAGTTATAAACTCTCTGTTGGCCTCGTGGCGAGTGCCTGAGTGGGTTTTTATTTTTTTCAAAGCTATTTCTTCCCACCCCGAAATTCTTATTTTATGTTTTTTGAAAAGTTGGTCTGCTCTTTTCAGGAAATAGTTCATAAGTTTTTCTTTAGCATCTTCCTTGCCTAACTTTTCGAGGAGTTTAATGCATGAAGGAGATTTTTCCCACACACCATCCGGCACCTCATCTCCTCCTATGTGTATATTCTCCAGCACAAGTCCTGCCTTCTCATACATCTGCTTCAATTCGTTAATCACGGTCTCCATAAAGTTGTAAAGAGATTCGTTGCAAACACATACTACATTGTCGTTCCACATCTGTACGGATTGGTATTCAGAACTATCGTTAAGTTCTTGTAGTAAATATTTTTCAGCTTCTTCGATGTTGTTATTTTTTATAAATCTTTCATATCGAGCTTTCATAGATTTTATAGCAGCTCTCGAGTGGCCGGGCAGGTCTATTTCAGGTATCACCTCAATGTGACGGGCTTTAGCATAGTTGAGTATTTCTACAAAGTCTTGTTGGGTATAGTAGCCACTTCCATAGGAGGTTTCAGCATCCGGGAAAGGCCCTGAACCGAAAGAAGGCACCATGCCCTTGCCTGTTCGGTCATGCCATCTCTTAGCTCCAACTTCTGTAAGTTCGGGCAAAGCCTTTATCTCAATTCGCCAACCTTCATCATCGGTTAAGTGGAAATGAAATTTATTCAACTTGTAAGATGACATCAAGTCAAGTAGATTCAATACGGCTTCTTTACGTTGAAAATTTCGCGCAACGTCCAGATGTAGGCCTCTATAGGAGTAGCGAGGATAATCTGTGATTTTAATTTCCTTCACAGGAATGGATTTATTTTTTCTTCCATATGCTTCAGCAGGAATTAATGCCTTTAGAGATTGAATGCCGTAAAATACACCGGCTTCATCTGCTCCCTTTATTTCAATTTCATCATACTTTACAGTAAGTTGATATGCTTCCGATCCTTTGGTAAAAAGTTTCCCTTTGTATGATATATCGCCAAGAGTGAGCAATATTACTTTTCCCTTGCTGATATCTGAAAGCGGTTGCTCTAGCATGGATGACAAGAAATCGGAAAGCTCTTTAACTTTGTTTTTTAGTTTATCATTTTTTGAGCTCACACAAAATTCAGCAGATATGTTCGTTATGTTTGTGCCTCCTGAGTACTCCACAGGTATGGGTACGAACGGTGGAAGATTTTCAACAGGTATGACACTCAAAACTTTATTTTCCTCATATATGCTCTCAAGAGTGGGTATTTGCATCAGATCTTCAGGTGCACGTTTGCTTAGGGATTGAGTTTTAAACGGTGCCACTATGTAGTTAGCTAATATCTCTTTTCTTATTTCATTTCCTTCATCATCTTTGAAAACTATATATACTCCTGCCGGTGCATCGCTATAGTTTACTATCCAATCAGCACTGCTAAATTGTATGCGCACGCTATCTCCCGGATTCAATAAAAATCCTTCCTTTGGTGACATTACAAAAAAATCACCGTTTATTTGTTTAATGTCCACGTTGCAGGTGACGGAGTTAACACTATCTTTTAAAATTCTTCTGCCGAAATTAAAAAATATGTCCCATCCTTTGTTGGCGAGAGCTTTGGAGTTTTTGTTGACCAATATAAACTCAGAGCGCGTGCAGTATTTGTTGTTGTAATTGTTCTCTAATACATTCCATGTAAGAAATAAATTGTTAGCTTTTATTTCATTAGAATCTTTATTGCCCGTAGAACAAGAGGTTATGATAAGGCAATACAATAAACAAATAAAGTTCAAGGACAAAAGGAATTTTTTTTTCATTGACTGATTTTTTAAGCTGTGCAATTTAGTCAAAGAATTTGTTACGAAAAAAGCTTTAATTTTTTTGAGAAAGGGTGTGCGCCTCCATGAAAATTGTAAGATTTTAGTCCCGAAAAACTCCACGAAGTGTCTTGTCCTGAAAAAGCTACCCAATCGTCATTTGTCAATGAAACCTACCCACACAGCGAAAATTCTAACCTAAGTCTGTTTTTTTTCTAACACTAAACCGGGGGTTAGACTTCTACCGATTTCTCATACAACAAAAAATCATATCAAAAAAATCATGTACCTTACAGTAGATGAAATTGTTGTCAGCAACATGTTGTGATGCTTATTTTAAGCATCCCCTGAAGCTCTTACGATAATGCCTTCACTACATATGTGACACAAGATGAAATCAATGATGATGAATGTATTC
>JANWYS010000141.1 GCA_025054875.1 Cytophagaceae bacterium
TACCTGGACGAGTACTGTTACCGCTATAACAGGCACTTGATGAAAGAGGGCATCTTCGAGAACCTGATGAGAAGAATAATCGCACATCCACCGAGAACATATAAAATGATTATCGCTTAAATGCCTAATTCAATAAAATAAAATGAATTTGCAATGAGAAATCATTTGAGAATATTGGGCTATAATTTTTTTGACCTGCATTATGCCCGGTTGCAGCAACAAAAATTTCTCCAACATTCCTCATGTAGTCAGCATGGTGATTTCGAAAAAAAATTATGAAATTTTTGAACAATTGATAAGCAGAGAATGTAGGATGTTATGGACAAAGGCAAAATATCTTTATTGCTTTAACGGAAATCTACTGTTGGCCATTTCGAATAAACAAGCACAGAAGTTATTAATTTAGATTTTTATTCTATATTGGTCATACATTTAAACCTTATTACATTCATGGTAGGCATCATAATGGGAAGTAAGTCAGACTTGAAGGTAATGTCGGCAGCTACGGATATTTTGAAAGAGTTTAATGTACCATATGAGCTGACCATTGTGTCTGCACATCGGACGCCTACACGTATGTATACCTATGCTCAAACCGCACAGGAAAGAGGATTAAAAGTGATCATTGCTGGTGCAGGCGGAGCTGCGCATTTGCCGGGTATGGTTGCCTCGCTCACCTTACTGCCGGTAATAGGGGTGCCGGTAAAATCTTCTAACTCTATAGATGGTTTGGACTCCTTACTATCTATCGTACAAATGCCGGCAGGTGTACCTGTAGCTACGGTGGCTATAGATAATGCAGCCAATGCAGCCATACTGGCAGTGAAAATATTGGCTTTGACAGATAATGCTCTGAAAGAAAAATTAATCGCTTTTAAAAAATCTCTGGAAGATAAAGTTTTGGCTTCCGTAAAGGAAGTGGAAGAACATTACATTGTGAACAAACCTAAAGGGTAAGCCTTATTCTTATTCTTCATAACATGATTTCTTTGCACAAAGAACTATTCAAATGCAGCATTGAGCATTTGTCAGAATATGTGAAAGTGAAAAGTGTTATTCTGAAAAATACATACAAATATGTATTGGTTGCAAAAAGTTGTGTCGGACTTTGACAGTGGATGTAAGAGGCATACTACCGCATTTATTTTATCTCGTAATACGACCATGCTGAATTACTATACTACCGATATTTGTAACATACACAAGTTCGATCAAAAAACGTAAGTTGGTTTGTGGTATGTCATAACTTATGCGGGAGAAAGTGAACGTTTGCGAGATGTATATGTGGAGTTTACAATTTATTAGGCAGGGTTTGCTGTTTGTAAGAGCAATTCTACTAAATAGTTAAATGCCGGCAACAGGGTTTACCCGGCTGTCTGGATGTTTATAGTTTACAGGTTTAAGTTAAGTTTCACGCTTTTAAAAAATATGAATTATGTACATATTTAAATACAGTTTTCTTACCTCAATATTATTATTTGGTTTCTATGGTTATGCACAGGAAGTACAATGGGCATGTAAAATTGCCAGTGTTAATGATCCCAATAAAGACGGCGATTATGGTGTGAGGCAGTGCTTACACATTGCCGATGACTATCCCAGCCAACGTGCCTCAGGATACAGCTATGCCATGGGATATACAAATGAAAAAATAAAAATAAAATTAAAGCTGGAGTTTTGTAAACCCATGATAGCGCAGCAAGTTTTGATAATAGAGTCGGTAAATCCGGGAGCAATAACCAAGGTGAGCGTAATAGATGTAAAAGGGAAACAAAAAGAATTATACAAGGCAAAGCCAAAGTTGATTAATGAAAAAAACCGTTTATTATCGTTGACTTTTGATCCACTTCCAAACCCTGTAAAATTCGTGTACATAGAAGCACTACCGGACAAAGTGCCGGGTAAAAATGCCATAGATGCCGTGGCGCTGAGCACTTCAAAAGCTCCCATATCGTGCGAGATAAACCTTGGAAGTGACATAGAATTCATAACTCCTCCTACCCCTCTTACTTCTGAGATAAACACAGAATATGTGGAAAAATATCCGATGATTTCTCCCGATGGACGAACTATGTTTTTTGTAAGAGAAGACCATCCGGACAACACCACTAACCCCAACCATCCGGGAACTTTCAGAGATGACATATGGTACAGCATCATGGACGATAACGGCCGTTGGAATCCTGCAAAGAACATAGGTAAACCTTTGAATAATTATGACCACAACTTTGTATCGTCTATAATGCCCGATGGAAATACGATGGTGTTGGGAAATCGCTACACCAGCGAAGGCGAGCCTGCCGGTCCCGGGGCATCACTCACCCGGCGAATAAAAGGGAATAAATGGAGTATACCGGAAAATATTGAAATAACGGAATTTCAAAATAAAAACCGCTATGTGTCTTTTTTTCTCTCTAACAATGGCAAGGTAATGCTTCTCAATATTGAACCGGACGATTCTTATGGAGAGTTAGACATATATGTAAGTTTTTTAGAAGCAGATGGTAAAACCTGGTCGAAACCTAAAAATATTGGCCCTGACATAAACACCCCACGCACAGAAGGTACACCTATACTGGCCTCTGATGGTGTTACTATGTATTTCTGTTCTAATGGGCATTTCGGATACGGGGGCTTGGATATATTCATGACCCGCCGCCTTGACGATACATGGCTGAAATGGTCTAAACCTATAAACCTGGGGCCGGTATTAAACTCTCCCGGTTCAGAACTCGGGTTTTCTGTGACTGCTTCAGGGAAATATGTGTACACCTATGGCACCAACGCTACTTCAAAAAAATCTGATATATTCGTTTCCGAAATCACCAAAGCCAAATCCATAAAGCCGAATCCAGTATATCTGATTAAGGGCAGCGTGTACGACGCTAAAACCAAAAAACCCATAGCTGCAAAAATTATATATGAAACTCTTGCTGATGGCGCTAATGTGGGTATTGCCAGCTCTAATCCTGACGATGGAAGTTATAAAATTGTATTACCTTTGGGTAAGCACTACGGCTACCTCGCTCAGGCTGAGGGCTACATAGCTATACACGAAAATCTGGAAGTACCGGAAGGAGATGAGTATACCGAAATAAAAAAAGACCTATATCTGGTGCCCATAGAGGTAGGGCAAACCATAAAACTCAACAACGTATTTTTCGAACGAAGCAAAGCTGTATTGTTGCCGATTTCTTATCCTGAGTTGGACAGGATAGCGGACATGCTCAAAACAAACAGCAACATTGAAATTCGCCTCGATGGACATACCGATAATCAAGGTGATCCGAACAAAAACATGGAACTCTCTCAACAACGCGTAGAAGTGGTAAAAGAATACCTTACGTCAAAAGGGATAAATCCCAAACGTATCACCACGAGGGCCTATGGAGGCACTAAGCCCATTGCCAGCAATGCTACAGAAGAAACCCGAAAACTCAATAGAAGAGTAGAATTTGTAATTACCAAAAAATAATGTATAAAATCTGACATCACATGGTTACTCTGTATGATTTCTTAAAAATTGTATGCACGTGTAATCCATATTTTTCAAATCAAATCCATATTTTAGCGCAATAAACTTTGCAGTTATCACATATTATTAACTTCATTAATTTAACCTCGCAATGTTTGAAAATTTATTTTCTGTAAGTAGTCTGATAAGTTTGCTTACTCTAAGTGTGATGGAAATTATTTTAGGCATTGATAATGTCATTTTTGTATCTATTATCATCAGCCAAATTCACAAACAAAATGATAAACTATATGCGCGGCGTGTGTGGATGATAGCAGGCATCATAGTTCGTGTTTTGCTTTTGATATGCTTGGGCTGGCTTGTACACAATGGCAACAGAGTGTTGTTTGGTTTTCATGTGTTGGAACACTATGCGGGTTTCAGTTTGAGAAATTGCATCATGTTTGCCGGTGGATTGTTCCTTCTATACAAAACGGTAAAAGAAATTCATGAAAAACTTGATCGTCCGGAAAATGTACATACACCAAGCTCGCGTGCCAGTGCTTTACGTAGCATAATAGCACAGATTATACTGATAGATATGGTATTTTCATTTGATAGCATCATCACTGCCATCGGATTGGCCAGCAATGTATTGATCATGATAATAGCTGTTTGTATTGCTATGGTCATAATGTTTTTCTTTGCAAATGATATTGCGAAGTTCATTGACAGGCATCCTTCTCTGAAAATGTTAGCTTTGGCTTTCTTGCTGGTGATAGGCTTTAGCTTGTTTTTTGAGGGCTTAGAGCCTATTCATGAAAGTAAAATTGACAAGAGCTACATATATGTTGCTATGGGTTTCTCTGTAATTGTTGAGTTTTTAAACATACAGGCTATGGCGAGGGCTCAAAAGTATCATATCGGCAAAATCAACCAGGGCACAGCAAATGAAAAAGCAGATGAACCCCAAAAATAAATCCGTTAAATTTTATGCATGAGAAAAAATTTTTGACATGCAAAATCATTTCGGATGAAATTAT
>JANWYS010000142.1 GCA_025054875.1 Cytophagaceae bacterium
GCGGAGCTTTAGCGGAGCACCGCAGCGATAGCGGAGTGGCGGACAGCCCGGCCCCGCAGGGGCGCGCCCTACATGAAGAAATGTTTTACCAGGCTTTTCTGCTGATGCGGAACATAGGTTCTATGGTTATGAATTACTTGGAAGATTTTGTTACACATAAATTATGCCCCAAAAACAGATAAAAAATATTTATTATTTATACTTTGTAATCAGAATCTTCTAATGGTCATCATCAATAAATTTGAACTAATAACAATTTTGGAATAATGATAATTTGCCCTGATGAAACGATCTAAAAAATATGTCAGGCGATATGCCGAAGACACCAAAATGGCTATGCATAAATATGGCTGTAGCTCTGAAATTGAAATCATAGAAGTAATACTTGATGAGTGTTCAAAAGAACTGAATCCCGATACGGAATACATTGCATTTCTGCAGGAACGATACAAAAAAGTGAACCTCAAAAAACGAGACGACAAACGATAACTCTTCTTCTGTGAATTAATCCAGCTTAGAAAGTTCAGTTCAAGTGTATTAATTTGTTGTTTCTTATGCATGCATAACAATAGGAAAGGTTATCTATGTCAATATTACAATCAGCTATTTGCACTGGAAGATGACTGATTTTTTCTACTGCATAAGATGGGATAAATTAATCTGCATACGTTGCTGATAACACATGATGAAGTAAAATTATAATGAAAATGCATCGCTTTTTTTGTTGTATTTTTAGTTTCTGTGTGTATGTACTATATTTGCGCGGGATGAGATATATCATGCGTATATTTTTTTTTCTGGTAGTAGTTTTTGTATTCATCTCCTGCAGCAAGTTTCAGAAATTGCAGAAAAGTGATGACCTTGATGCGAAGCTTAATGGTGCTATACAATACTATGAAAGCGGAGATTATTACAGGTCCGGAATATTGTTGCAAGACATACTACCCCTGGTAAAAGGAAGGGCTGAAGCAGAAAGAGCTCTTTTTTACATGGCCAACATATACTATAAACAAAAGGAATATGTAATGAGCGCCTACTATTTTGAAGAGTTTACTCAAACCTATCCCAGAAGTATTTATGCTGAGGAAGCAGCTTACTTACGTGTACGCTCTTTATTCTTAGATTCGCCTGCATATAATCTGGATCAATCCAACACAGAGCAAGCACTCAAATCTGTACAGGACTTTTTTGCCAAATATCCATACAGCAAATACAATGACGAATTGATAACCATATCAGACGAACTCAATGAAAAGTTGATTAAAAAAGAATTTGAAAATGCAAAACAATATTACAAGACAAACCGACTGAAGTCTGCAACGGTAGCCCTACGAAACTTCATAGAAGCTTTTCCTCAATCTGCATACATCGAAGAGGCTTACTTTTTACAGTTTCATGCGCAATACCTTTATGCAAAAAATACTGTAAAAGGGCATAAACAATTGGAAAGATATTATGAAGCAATAAATTTTTATAGTATATTTGCAGAAAAATTTCCGACAAGTAAATTTAATGAACAGGCAAAAAAAGCTTACGACTTTTGCCAAAAACAGATACAACTATATAACAAGTAAAATATGAGCAAACAAGCATCAAACCTTGCAAAAAAGAAACAACCTATATCAGCCAGCCTTATTACCCGCGATGTCGTAAATTTAGAGGCCCCGACAGGAAATCTGTATGAATCCGTGGTGATCATTGCCAAAAGAGCCCGTCAGATTGCCGTCAAACAAAAAGAAGAACTCAATGCCAAGTTATCTGATTTTGCCTCCACAGTAGATAATCTGGAAGAGATATTTGAAAACCGCGAACAAATCGAAATCTCCAAGTATTACGAAAGAATGCCTAAACCTTCTACCATCGCTACGGAAGAATTTTTAGAGGGCAAAATAAAGTTCAGAAAACCTGAAGAAGGAATCTAACTTTGTGATTAAACTATGCTCCGAGGTAAAAAAATACTACTCGGAATCAGCGGTAGCATAGCGGCATACAAGGCAGCATTACTTGTGCGGTTACTCGTAAAAAATGAAGCAGAAGTGCAGGTAGTAATGACCGCTTCTGCCACATCATTCATATCTCCACTCACGCTTTCTACCCTATCTAAAAGGCCTGTATTTACAGACTTTGAAAATCCCTATCAAAAAGGCACATGGGTTAACCATATAGACTTAGCTCTTTGGGCCGATCTGGTAGTTGTAGCTCCGGCCTCGGCCAATACCATTGCAAAATTTTCCAATGGTCTGTGTGATAATTTACTTTCCGCTGTTTATCTGTCGGCACGTAGTAAAGTCATGATAGCCCCGGCGATGGATGCCGATATGTACGACCATCCTGCTGTTCAAGAAAATATTTACCGATTGAAAAAAATTGGCCATATCGTTCTGGAATCCCCTAAAGGCGAACTGGCCAGCGGCCTTTACGGAAATGGCCGATTGCTTGAGCCAGAAGATATATTCACTCGCATTCAGCATTTTTTTAATCATCAACTTTTACTGAAAGGGAAAAAAATTCTCATCACTGCAGGACCTACACGCGAAGCGATAGACCCTGTGCGATACATTTCCAATCATTCAACAGGAAAAATGGGCTATGCCTTAGCCGAAGTTGCTTTGCAAATGGGTGCGGAAGTAACCCTTGTGAGTGGTCCTGTTACACTCAAGCCTCCCGCACAAGCATCTGTCATACCCGTACAAAATGCAGAAGAAATGTACCAACACACTGCACACATGGCCTCTCTTGCGGATGTCATCATTTTTGCCGCTGCAGTAGCTGACTATACACCGATAACTCCGGCTCACCAAAAAATAAAAAAGGAAGATCACACCTTTACCTTGCAACTCAAAAAAACTACCGACATCGCTGCTGAATTGGGAAAACAAAAAAAAAGCAATCAGATATTTGTCGGCTTCGCGTTAGAAACCCACAACGAAACCGAACATGCCATCCAAAAGCTGAAGAATAAACATTTTGACTTTATCGTGCTGAATTCCTTAAGTGATGAGGGCGCCGGCTTTACATATGATACTAACAAAATAACCATTATCGAAAAAGACAACACCATTACAAGCTATGAGTTAAAAGATAAATTATCCGTAGCGTCAGATATCATGCTGAAGGTAGCAGAACACATAAGACGTAAAGAAAAAAATACAATTGTATAACCTTAATGAGAAAAAAAATACTTTCTCTCGCAATAGCATACTTACTGCTGAGCACAACTGCCTTTGCTCAGGAGCTTCTGGCTACGGTGGTCATAGATAACCAGCAAACTCCTAACCTGCCGGCACCTGTATTGGAAAATTTAAAACAAAGCATTGTTAACTTCATCAATACACGCCGCTGGACCGACGACCAGTTTAAGCCGGAAGAACGCATAAAATTCAATTTGCAAATTACATTGTTGAGCAGCTCTCAACTCGGCTCCTATAAGTGCATAGCTGAAATACAACCCGTACGCCCCATTTACAACACTACCTATGAATCGCCCCTTTATAAATTCATAGACAAAGATTTTGAATTTGAATTTGCACAGGGACAACCTCTTGACTTTAACGAAAATATTTTTGTCAACAATCTGGTTTCAATGCTTTCTTTTTATTGTTATGTGGTGTTAGCTACTGATTACGATACTTTCGGCAAACTCAGCGGAACTAAGTTTATTGAAAAAGCGTACAACATAGCCAACATAGCTCAGCAATCGGCAGAGGGAGCCGGATGGAGACAAAATGAATTTAACAACCGTTGGGCGTTGATAAAAGATTTAAACAATCAACAATTCACTGCTATGCGTGAAGCTTTCTATATTTACCACTTTCAGGCGTTAGATAAGTTTGAAAATAATCCTGACGAAGCAAGAAAAAAAATATTTGAAAGTTTGCAGAAAATAAAAACTGTACAAACCCTAAATCCTATCAGTGTATTTATACGAAGCTTTTTTCAAGGCAAAAGAGATGAGCTCATAAAAATTTTTTCAAAAGCTGATGACAATATGAAAAACCAAGTGGTAAAACTCTTGCGGGAGTTAGATGGTGCAAACGGCGAGAAGTATAACGACATATTGATCAACCGGTAGTATGTTGTAGATGGGTGAAAATCTATACCGTTCTATATGAAAGCAAAACTCCTCTGAAATGTACTAACTGCACTCCCTTATGAAGAGCTCTTCTTGTATAAGTGGGATATTTTCTTCGGGTATGGTGATTTTTTTACTATTCACTTTACACCCGTTTTGGGAAAGTATCCCATTAACAAACAAGATTTGAATGTCGTCAAATTAGGCCTAAAATAAAACTGGGGGCAGTACGGAGGGCTCCGTACCAAATCCCC
>JANWYS010000143.1 GCA_025054875.1 Cytophagaceae bacterium
GTTTCTTTTGGAGTGGCTGTTAATCCAATGTGCGTTGCGTTATGAAAATACTCAAGAATTTCACGCCAGGCGCTGTCTTCTTTTGCACTTCCACGGTGACACTCATCAATAATAACGAGGTCAAAAAAATCTCTTGAGAATTGTTTGTAAATATTTTTTTCCCCCTCACTGCCGGATAAACCTTGATATAGCGCCAAATAAATTTCATAGCTTTTATCCACCTGACGGTGTTTTACAACAGTCATTTTATCTTTGAAGTGTCTGAAATCGCCTCTCCGTGTTTGGTCTATAAGAGCTTTTCTGTCGGCAAGAAAAAGAATTCGCTTCTTAGCTCCCGATTTCCACAACCGGTATGCGATCTGAAATGCCGTATAGGTTTTGCCGGTTCCGGTAGCCATCACCAGCAGAATCCGGTTGCGGCCGTTGGCGATGGCTTCAACGGTTCTGTTGATGGCAATTTGCTGGTAGTATCTTGGTTTGCGATTTGTTCCGTCAAAATAATAATCCTGAGCTACGATTCTTTCTGCTTCGGGAGTTTCAATGCCTTTATACTTTTTGTATTTCTGCCAAAGCACTTCAGGAGTGGGGAAGTTGTCTAAACCTATTTCAGTCTCAATATTCCCATCTGTCGCTGTACGATCATGAAATAAAAATCCGTCACCATTACTGCTGAATACACAAGGAATATCCAAAATTTCAGCATAACCCAGCGCCTGCTGAATACCTGCGCCAACTGAATGATTGTTATCCTTTGCCTCAATGATGGCAACGGGAATATTCGGTTTATAATACAGAATGTAGTCAGCGCGTTTTCTTGTTCCTCTTGCTGTGATTTTTCCTCTTACATAAATTTTACCATCCGTAAAAGAAACTTCCTCCAATATCTGCAACTGCTTATCCCAACCTGCCTTTTCCAAAGCAGGTGTAATGAACTTGGTGCAAATATCCCTTTCTGAGAGCGTCTTTTTATTCATTTTGTCATTGTATAAAAACAGTTTACCAAATATACGGATTTCTGTCAGTGCAGTGCTTCGGTAATAAAGTGGGTCCTACGGTTTTGCCATGGGTTGGCTTTATGCGACAAGACAAGACAAAACCCAATGTGTGCCACTTGCGGCTTGCTAAAATTGTTTTTAAAAATTGCGGGTGTATGAAGAAATAAAAAACAGAGGCTCGGCAATGAGTATTGATTTACCTGTTGTCTGTTGGCAATGTGATTTGTATGTATGTATACACTTGTCAAAAGGGTTTACTTTTTCCGTTTTAAGGTTATGTTTCGTGGATGGTTGAGTGTTTCCTACACTTGTTGCTAACTTAAAACAATACGTTTGAGTTTTATTCTATATGAAATCATCTTATCTCAAATACTCCTCTAATATCCGCAATTCCATTATAGGCGAAATTTTTTCATACAAAATATTATATACAGCTTTTGTAATAGGCATGTTAAGATCGTGGCGTTTGTTCAGTCGCTCTACGCATGCTACGGCATAGTAGCCTTCGGCCACCATATTCATTTCTGCCTGGGCGGCACGCACAGAGTAGCCCTTGCCAACCAGATACCCCAACGTGCGGTTTCGGCTGTAGGGAGAATATGCTGTGACCAGCAAATCGCCGAGATATGCAGATGCCAACAGGTTCCTTTGCGCAGGATGTACGATACTTAAGAAATGTTCTATCTCCGCCATAGCGTTAGATACCAATACCGCCTGAAAGTTATCACCATAGTTCAAGCCGCGTGCTACTCCGCAAGCTATGGCTATAATATTTTTCATTACTGCACAATATTCAATGCCGCGCAAATCAGCGTTGGTACAGGCTTTCACGTATCGTGTTGAGAACATTTCTGCAACACGAGAAGTATGTTCAGCATTTTCTCCGGCAATGGTCAGGTAAGAGCGTTTTTCCATAGCAATCTCTTCCGAGTGGCATGGTCCGGAAATAACACATAAAGAAGAATGAGGTAAATCAAAAACTCGTTGCAGGTAGTCGGTCACAAGAGAATCATGTTCAGGAATCATGCCTTTGACAGCCGACACTATAATTTTATTTTTGAAGGCATCCTTAGAGATGTTCTTCAGCACATCGGCTATAAATGCTGAAGGCACAGCCAATACTATGATTGATGCGTCTTCTATCACTTTGTGAAGATGAACAGAAGGTTTTACTTTACGTGTGTTGATCTGAACATTGCTCAAATAACGCGGGTTGTTACCATATTGTTTCAAGTGCATTACATCGCTTTCATTTTTCAGCCACCAATGTATGCGAAGCGCATGGTCGCTGAGTATTTTGACAAGTGCAGTAGCCCAACTTCCTCCACCGAGCACAGCCACTTTGGGCAGTTCATTGTTTTTTTGCATTTTACTTTTTATGGGTTGTGAATTAAAGCGTTGTCAAACTCATTTAATATATTACCTTTGGCAGTTCTTGCAGTTCACTAAAATTGATAAAACCTTTTTTGAAAAAGGTTAAACGTTTTCAGCTGCATGCCATGGGATAAATTTACTATGCAATATATAATTTACAATGACCAAATACTTGAAAGCTCGCAATGGGCTACAAGCCACACCAATCGTTCTTTCCGGTATGGGGATGGCTTGTTTGAAACCATCATAATCAGAAACGGCCGTATATGTTTTTGGGCAGATCATTATGAACGTATATGTAAAGGCGCTTCTGTGCTCAAATTTACTTTACAACCTCACTTCAATGCCGGATATTTGGAAAAAATAATTTTGGCATTGATACAAAAAAACAATATCATCGGTGATGCGCGTGTACGACTGCATTTGTGGCGTTCAGGGAAAGGCTTGCTCACTCCCGACACAAACGAAACTGAATACCTGATCACAGCAAGTTCATTCTCTCCAAAGCCCAAGGTTGTAGAAAAACTGATTCTGTATCCCCATGCATACACTTCTTACTCGGTTTTCTCTCAATTTAAAACCTGCAACTATTTACCCTATATAATGGCCTCCATTAGCGCCAAAGAGAATGATGCTGACGATGCTATACTCACTGACAATCAACACAACATATCGGAAGCTACCACTTCAAACATCTTCTGGATATCAGGACATGCTGTCTTCACACCTTCTTTGCAAACAGGATGTGTTGCCGGTGTGATGCGTAAAAATATATTGCGTGTTTGCGAATCATTGACTATTCCAACACATGAAGTGCTGCTGAAAACAGATGTATTTCTTCATACCGCCGAAACTGTTTTTTTAACCAACAGTGCAGGCATTCAACTTGTCCGATGCATTCACAGCAAAGAGTTTAATATTAACAACAAACTCTACAATCGGATTATGGAAAAATTAAAAAGGCTGTATTGAAATAATGATTAATTCAACTATATTTCGCCGGTATAAAATTCAGGAGTTATGAGAAAGAAATTTTTTTTGATTTTCATACTTGTTGCTGCATATGCCATAGCAATAGCTCAGGGAAAAAAATGGTCAGATCTTACTCCGGAAGAAAAAGCTGAGAAGCTCACCAACCGAATGAAAAACGATTATAACCTTAGTGATGAACAAGCAAGCAAAGTAAAACAGCTTAATCTGGAGCGCTTTACAAAAATTGCTGCGGCTAAAAGGAAATACACAATAGATCAAAAAAAAGAATATCAGCAAGAGCGAAAAATGATTAATCAGCAATTTAATCAGGGATTAAAATCTGTGCTCACTGATGAACAATATCAAAAGCATTTACAAAAAATAGAAGAGAGGAAAAAAAATGCTATGAGCAAAAAACAACCTAAAGATGGGAACAAATTACCCCCTCACCCGGCTCTTATGGAAATGGAGGAGGAAATAGCAGATTAAAATGTTTTCAATATCGTAGCCTTTTTATCAGAAGAATTCCATGCGGATCCCGCATGAATAAACTGATGGTCAGGCCAGAACACTGACCATTGGAGGAGACCAGATTTGAAGTGGAATAATGTCTTGACCTTATATTGCAATAGTTTTTTGGGACATACAACTGCGTGTGTTTTTTAGGACGAGGCAGGATTTGGGTCTGGGCTCGCTCTTTTTTGTTTTTGTTTCGCTGAAAGGCTTCACAAATAAGGAACTCAACCGGACCGCTCATTCCTGTTCGCAAGCTACTTCGGAGGTTTACACTCTCTTAATTAGCCTGAAAAAATCCAGGGGACTCTGCGCGAGGGATGGGAGCCATGG
>JANWYS010000144.1 GCA_025054875.1 Cytophagaceae bacterium
TTTGAATCTTGCTTCCATTTAACTAACTATTTTATGCTAAAACTAAATAAAAACGTAATTAATTAAAAGCCTAATCCTATAAATTAAACATAAAAAAATTTCATCCTGATGTTTCAAAAACCTATTTTTGTAGAAGTTGAACTTTTTTCACCTTAAATGAATTTGACATAATAAAAACACATAATATATGGGAAAAGCAATAGAAATAACTGATTCAAACTTTGATGAAATCATAAACTCCGATAAGCCTGTATTGATAGATTTCTGGGCAGAGTGGTGCGGACCGTGCAAAATGATTGGCCCTGTAGTTGAAGAGCTTGCCGCTGATTATGAGGGCAGGGCTGTAATAGGGAAAATGGATGTAGATATTAACAATATAATACCTTCTAAATTTGGCATCAGAAGCATACCAACACTGCTTCTGATTAAAAATGGAGAAGTTGTAGAGAAACAAGTAGGAGTAACCTCCAAATCTGCATTAGCACAGAAAATAGAGGCGCATTTATAGCGCACTTTTTTCTATCAAAGGATAGATCTTTATGTATGTTTAAGGCTATCGCAAGGTAGCCTTTTTCATGCTTACGGCTATTTGTATATGATAAGATAAATCAAGAGATATCTGCAGTTTGGTTAAATGACTTCACTACATGACTGAGTTTCGGGTGGGTTGTTCTATTTTCTGAGTGATAATTTTCGAAACTTTAAATCCTTTTTTTTTACGTAATCTCATTTAACTTTGTGCGTCATACTAACTAAACAACACATGTCACAGAAGTTTGATATTATCGTATTAGGAAGCGGGCCGGGCGGATATGTAGCAGCAATCAGGGCGTCACAATTAGGAAAAAAGGTAGCCGTTGTAGAAAAAGCTGAATTAGGCGGTATATGTCTCAACTGGGGTTGTATACCCACCAAAGCCTTGTTGAAAAGTGCGCAAGTCTTTGAATACATCAAACACGCCGCTGACTATGGCATTCAAATCAACAATGCCAAAGCCGATTTTTCTGCTATGATAAAGCGTAGCCGCGATGTGGCGGCCGGTATGAGCAAAGGCGTGCAGTTTTTGATGAAAAAAAATAACATCACTGTAATTTATGGTTTTGGCAAGCTTAAAGGCAACAAGCAGCTCGAAGTAACCGATGACAAAAACAATACAACCACATACACTGCCGACCACATCATACTAGCCACAGGTGGCCGTGCACGTGAACTGCCCAATCTGAAAATTGACGGGAAAAAAGTAATAGGATACCGGCAAGCTATGTCTCTTACAGAGCAACCTGAAAGTATGATAATCGTGGGGTCGGGTGCTATAGGTGTTGAGTTTGCTTACTTCTACAATGCCATAGGTACCAAAGTGACCATAGTAGAATTCATGCCCAATATAGTGCCAGTAGAAGATGAAGATATTTCCAAACAATTGGAAAAGGAGTATAAAAAATCCGGTATTAACATTCTGACAAGTTCTACCGTGGAAAGTGTAGATACTTCAGGGAAAAAATGCAAGGTTACGATAAAAACTCCGTCTGGCGCCATCACAGAAGAGTGTGATGTGGTGTTGTCCGCCGTTGGCATCAGTACCAATGTGGAGGGCATAGGACTTGAGGAGTGCGGTGTTGCCGTAGATAAGGGGCGTGTAGTGACCGATGATTTTTACCGCACAAATATTCCGGGCATATATGCTATTGGAGACATTACCAAAGGACAAGCGCTTGCGCATGTTGCTTCTGCAGAAGGTATAATATGCGTGGAAAAAATATGTGGTCATCATCCGGAACCATTGAACTACAACAATATTCCGGGTTGTACTTACTGCCAGCCTGAAATAGCCTCTGTAGGACTCACCGAAAAGGCAGCAAAAGAGAAAGGCTATGCCATAAAGGTGGGTAAGTTTCCGTTTACTGCTTCCGGTAAAGCCAAAGCTGCAGGAGCCAGTGAGGGTTTTGTAAAGGTAATATTTGATGCTAAGTATGGCGAATGGCTTGGGTGCCACATGATAGGGGCAAACGTAACGGAAATGATTGCCGAAGTTGTTGTAGCACGTAAATTAGAAACTACAGGACACGAAATCATCAAGGCAGTGCATCCGCATCCTACCATGTCGGAGGCTATTATGGAAGCTACAGCAGCAGCTTATGGAGAAGTAATACATCTGTAAGAATTAAGAAAACAATTCGGCAAAGAGTTCATCCAGTCGGCTTATCATGCGAACTTCTATATTGAACCGTTCCGGAAAGAGTTCTTTTTTGTTGTAACGGGAGATAAATATTTTTTTAAAACCCATCTTCTCAGCCTCTGTAATGCGCTGTTCTACACGGTTTACAGCGCGTACCTCTCCACCCAGGCCAACTTCTGCGGCAAAGCACCAATTGCCGGAAATACACTTGTCTTCAAAAGATGAAGCTATGGAAGCACACACGGCAAGGTCAACCGCTGGATCTTCTACATAGAGGCCACCGGTAATATTTAAAAACACGTCTTGTGTACCCATACGAAATCCGGCACGCTTTTCCAGCACGGCCAGCAGCATGTTGAGCCTTTTTGTGTCAAAACCGGTACAACTGCGTTGAGGTGTTCCATAGGTAGCAATGCTCACCAGAGATTGTATTTCTACAAGCAATGGTCTGTTGCCCTCTAAAGTAGCACTAATGGCAATACCACTCAGGTCATCGTCGCGTTGTGATATGAGTACTTCTGATGGATTACTCACCTCACGCAAACCATTACTTTGCATTTCGTATATACCCAACTCCGAAGCCGAACCAAAACGGTTTTTTGTAGCCCGCAATATTCGATACGCCAGATGTCGGTCGCCTTCAAATTGTAATACTGTATCCACCATATGTTCCAGCACTTTTGGGCCGGCTATCATTCCCTCTTTGGTGATATGGCCTATTAAAAAAACCGGTGTTGCACTTTCTTTGGCGTAGCGCAACAACTCAGCTGTGCACTCACGCACCTGCGATATACTGCCCGCTGCAGATTCAATAAATGATGAATGCAAGGTTTGTATGGAGTCTACAATTAATAAATCGGGTTCTAAAATTTCTATTTGCTTAAAGATGTTTTGGGTAGAGGTCTCCGTGAGGATATAACAATTGTCTGATTTTATGCCAATGCGTTCGGCACGCATTTTTACTTGTTGCTCGCTTTCTTCGCCCGATACGTAAAGCACTTTGTGCGAAACCAGGTTCAATGCCAGCTGCAGTAACAATGTAGACTTACCAATACCGGGCTCTCCCCCTATGAGTATAACAGAACCTGGTACTATGCCTCCGCCTAACACACGGTTCAACTCACCGTCGCAGGTTTGAATACGGTTTTCCTGTGTATAACTAATCTCATGTATGGGAGTTGGCTTGGGGGAAATTTTTTGTGAAGTTCCCGAATATTTTTTTTTATCTTCTCTTTGTAAAACTTCCTCTACGTATGTATTCCACTGTCCGCATGCCGGACATCGGCCTATCCACTTTGGCGATTGCGCACCACAACTTTGACAGAAGTAACTGGTTTTTATTTTTGACATGTTTCAAGGTGTCTGTTTATCGCAGATTTGTCGCAATAAGTTTGAATTTAATAAGACCCACAAAGTATTCTCCTCAGAAACCAAAACAAAGTAAAGCTCATAACTTTTTGCGTGAATGCAAAATAAACTGCTCACTAAGATGAATCCGCTTTAGAAATGTTTAACTCACAGTAATTATGAAGAGGTTGCAATGGTACACGATAGTGTATCCTATAAACCCGGATTCGGCTTGTGCGAACCATTAGCCCAACCAAGTCACTGACCATTGAAGGAGAGTGCTTTATGAAATGTAATGATGTTTTAGTTTCGTTTTGTAAGGAATTTTGTTGCGTATCGCTGCGTTAGTTTTTCAGGAAGATTTAGGTCTGGGCGCCGCCCTTTAGGGCGGCGCCCAGACTATATATAGCGACTCGCTCTTTTTTGTTCCGCTGAAGGCTCCACAACAAAGGAGCTCAAACAGACCGCTCGGTCCTATGTACAACATTGGGTCTATCGGTGGTTTTGAAGAGAAGTTGGTGGGGGGTTATGCGTGGATGT
>JANWYS010000145.1 GCA_025054875.1 Cytophagaceae bacterium
GGTTTGTTTTCAAATATTAAACCATCTCCATGGCCTTTAAGCCTTCGAATTTGAAACTCAACTGAAAAATCCGGGTTTAATTATGTCCTAAATATACGAACTGTACTTGATTAGATAGAGTTATCTTTGAGTAAAAATTTATATACGGAATGGTTAGCGCCATTCTATTTTGGAAAAGCCTTTGCGCTCATAGTATGAAAGAGTTTCTCTCATGCTTTACAATACAAAAATATATCAAGCATAAGTATCGTCATCAATGATTTGTGGGGCTTTGCAGGTGTAAAAATTTTCTATTGTAAAAAATGAGTTAGCACTGGCCGTAAACATATTTTTTTTCAATTCCGATAAATTTTCGTACCTTTACGTTTCATGTCACAGGCTTTTGATTAAGTATCGTAGCCTCATAAATATATTGTAGGGAATAAAATAAAATCACATAAAGCAATGGCCAGACGAGTCCATGTGTTTGACACTACATTGCGTGACGGGGAGCAGGTGCCCGGATGCCAACTTAACACAGAAGAAAAAATAGAGATAGCCCTGGCTCTTGAAGATTTAGGTGTAGACATTATTGAGGCGGGATTTCCCATATCCAGCCCGGGCGACTTCAATTCTGTAGTAGAGGTTACTAAAGTATTGAAAAATCCGGTTGTTTGTGCGCTTTCCAGAGCTGTAGAAAAAGACATAGATTGCGCTGCTGAGGCATTGAAGCATGCCCGTGTAAGCCGCATACATACTGGTATTGGAAGTTCAGATATACACATTAAAAATAAATTACGCTCTACACGTGAAAAAGTCATTGAACAAGGAGTGTCGGCAGTGAAGTACGCCAAAAAACGCGTAGATCAAGTAGAGTTTTTCTGTGAAGATGCCGGCCGTGCCGATCTGGAATTTCTGGCGCGTATGGTAGAAGCAATGATAGCAGCCGGAGCAGATGTGATCAACATACCCGACACAACAGGTTATTCCCTGCCATGGAAATTTGGAGAAATGATCAAATATCTCTACGAAAATGTGCCCAACATAGATAAGGCCATCATATCGGCACATTGCCACAACGACCTGGGCCTTGCTACCGCCAATGCCATCAGTGGTCTCTATAATGGTGCAGGACAAGTAGAATGCACCATCAATGGAATAGGAGAACGAGCAGGCAATACCTCGCTCGAAGAAGTTGTGATGACCATAAAAAGCCACCCCTCTCTCGGATTGGAAACCGGAATAAACACTAAAAAGCTTGTACCTGTAAGCAAGCTCGTATCCAGGCTCATGCGTATGCCTGTACAGCCCAATAAAGCCATAGTCGGTAAAAATGCATTCGCCCACTCTTCGGGTATACATCAGGACGGTGTAATTAAGCACCGGGAAAACTATGAAATCATTAATCCTGAAGAGGTAGGTGCGGAAGACTCTTCCATAGTGCTTACCGCAAGAAGCGGGCGCGCCGCGCTCTCTTACAGGTTGGAAATGCTTGGCTATAAACTCTCCAAAGATGAGTTGGAAATTGCTTACAAACAATTTCTGGATATGGCAGATAGAAAAAAACAAATCGAAGACGATGACCTCAAAGAACTTATGCGTGAAAGCATGTTTATCAAATAGCTTTTTATAGTTTTATTTTTTACTTCGCGATTCGTTAACAAATCTATCAACATGGGTAAAACATTATTCGAAAAAGTATGGGATGCGCATGTGGTTACTGAAATCAACCAAGGCCCCGCAGTATTATATATTGACAAACATCTTATACATGAGGTGACAAGCCCCCAGGCATTTGCAGGGTTGGAAAAAAGAGGCATTAAAGTATTTCGCACAGCACGAACTTTGGCTACTCCTGATCATAACGTACCCACAAAAAATCAACACCTACCCATACAAGAAGCGTTATCCAGAAACCAAGTGGAAAAGCTCACCGAAAACTGCAAAAAATTCGGCGTCACTCTTTATGGACTTGGCCATCCTTATCAAGGTATTGTGCATGTCATTGGCCCGGAACTCGGGGTTACCCTACCCGGTATGACCATCGTTTGCGGCGATAGCCATACCTCTACACATGGTGCCTTCGGCTCCATAGCCTTCGGCATTGGCACCAGCGAAGTAGAACAAGTGTTGGCCACTCAATGCCTGCTGCAGACTAAACCTAAAACCATGAAGATAGAGGTTAATGGCAAGTTAGGAAAAGGTGTCACTTCAAAAGACATTATCCTTTACATTATATCCAAAATCTCTGCCGCAGGAGGCACCGGATATTTTGTTGAATACACAGGATCGGCCATAAAGTCTCTGTCTATGGAAGCACGAATGACCATTTGCAACATGAGCATTGAAATGGGAGCGCGAGGCGGCATGATTGCTCCGGATGAAACTACTTTTGAATACATCAAAGGAAGGGAATTCGCTCCAAAAGGCGAAAAATGGGAACAAGCAGTAGACTACTGGAAAACTTTGTACTCTGACCCCGACGCAACTTTCGACAAAGTACTCACCTTCGATGCAGCAGACATAGAGCCCATGATCACCTATGGTACCAACCCCGGTATGGGAATAAAAATAAATGGCAGGATTCCTACTCTTTCAGAAATCGAAGAAAGCAATAAAGCTACTTTTATAAAATCTCTTGAATACATGGGCTTACAAGAGGGAACAAACCTCATAGGTAAACAAGTAAACTATGTATTCATCGGAAGTTGCACCAACTCTCGCATAGAGGACCTCCGCATGGTGGCAAACTTCGTAAAAGGTAAAAAGAAAGCACCCAACATCAACGCATACATCATACCCGGATCGCGCCAGGTAGAAAAGCAAGCCAAAGCTGAAGGCATAGACAAAATACTTGAAGAGGCTGGCTTTGAACTCCGCGAACCCGGGTGCTCAGCATGCCTGGGTATGAACGAAGACAAAATCCCTAAAGGAGAATATTGTGTATCTACATCAAACCGAAACTTTGAAGGAAGGCAAGGCCCGGGAGCACGCACGATGCTCGCCAGCCCGCTCACGGCTGCTGCCGTGGCCATAGCCGGTAAAATTGTTGACGTACGCGAGTTTAACTTAAACTAATCTTTAGCAAACCATGGAAAAATTCACTACCATCACCTCTACCATCGCTCCTCTTCCTATTGAAGATGTAGATACTGATCAGATCATCCCTGCACGATTCTTAAAAGCTACCACTAAAGAAGGATTCGGTCAAAACCTGTTCCGCGACTGGCGCTATGATGAAAACAACAACCCTAAAAAGGATTTTGTACTCAACGACCCTGAATTTAGCAAAGCAAAAATTTTAGTAGCCGGAAAAAACTTCGGATGCGGCTCCAGCCGAGAACACGCTGCCTGGGCAATAACTGATTATGGATTCAAGGTAGTGGTGTCCAGTTTCTTTGCCGATATTTTTAAGAACAATGCCTTAAACAACGGCCTGCTCCCTGTACAAGTATCGCAGGAGTTTTTAAATTTTATATTTGAAAAAGTAAAAGCCGATAAAAAACTGCAGCTTACCGTGAACCTCGAGGCACAAACCATTGAAATTGCAGGCCATAACAAAAAAGAACACTTCGATATAAACGAGTATAAAAAAACATGCTTGCTCAACGGATACGACGACATAGATTATCTGTTGAGCATAAAAGATAAAATTGAGCAATACGAAAAAACCAGTAAGTACTTAAGCTTTGTAGATTGATTTAATACAACTTCAAAATCCTCGGCATGTATAGAGACTCGGCATGCTGATGCATGACTGTAACAGGATGTTAAATTTATTAATGAGCCGGAAGTGCTTCACAACGCAAGGCATGTAAAATTGTAATGAATTTATTTCTAATAAACCCATTTTATGTATTAGAATCGGGGGGTTGGAATCAAAGAGCAGTGCAAGCCCTTTCAGACGAGAAACTTGCCCGTTGAACTTTCTTATCCATAAAATGGCATAATAGCTTTTAAGGTTGATCTTACCTGAAAGTTCGAAGTAGAGTTGGTCATTACAGAGGTCAAACCAAAGTAGAGCAGAAGTTGCTACAAAGCGCAATTAAGTATGTAGGG
>JANWYS010000146.1 GCA_025054875.1 Cytophagaceae bacterium
GTTCTTCCTACCCCTTGTACCTTCTTCCTGACCGCCTATGACAAATTCATCCACTTCCACCTGGCCCTCCAGAGGATGCTTGCCCGTGCTGGCCATCGCTTGCATGACTTTCTGTTTGAACAGCCAGCAAGTTTTCTGACGAAGCTGCAGTTTGCGGCTCAGCTCGGTGGAAGATATGCCTTTCTTACTGGTCGAAACGTAATAAACAATCCAGAACGCCTTCAACAGCGAGAACTTGACTTTGTGGAACAAAGTACCCGCTGTAGGGCTTTCTGAATAGTTGCATCTGGAGCACTGTCTGACATGTTCTTTGTGCCCTTTGCACCATTTCTCATGCCCGCATTTTCTGCACTTGTAGCCCTTTGCCCACTTGAGTTCTGAAAGGTAAACCAGGCAGCTTTCCTCATCGGGAAAACGCTTTTGAAACTCGAAAAGCGATAGACTTTTGAATCTTGCTTCCATTTAATTTATGTAAAACTTAATAAAAATGTAATTAATTACAAGCCTAATCGAATCAAATTTTTTTAAGTTTCCCTTGTTCAATTTTTATAAGTTGAATTACGAAACCTATAGGAGAAAGTATGAAGTTTTGTAATGCACACAAAAATATGATAATCCATGCTTTATTTATTTATTGCTTGATCATATGAAGGAAACACATATGTAATTTTTAGAATAATTTTTTACAAGTTGTGATGAACCCAAAAATGCTTAATGTTATTTGCTGAAAAATTTGATGATTGCAAGGAATAAAACCGGATGATTTTCAGTAATTAAGTATGCAAGTTATTTTTTTAACCAAGTTACTTTGTATAAATCTTTTCTTCTGGAGGACAAATTTCTTACACTGCCTTGTGTACGAACTTTTTTAAGCAGGTTCAAATCTAAGTCAGCAATCAAAGTAGTTTCTGAATTCGGAGTAGCTTCAGCAATGATGGCATCCGGAGGAAAGGTAAAATCAGAAGGAGAAAAGATGGCGGACTGAGCATATTGTATATCCATGTTTTCAACGCCGGGCAGGTTACCCACGCTGCCGGATATAGCTACATAACATTCATTTTCTATGGCTCTGGCTTGAGCACAACGCATCACACGCAAAAACGAACTTTTTGTGTCTGTCCAATAAGGTACAAAGAGAATGTTCACTCCCTGTTCGGCAAGTATTCTGGAAAGCTCGGGAAACTCTATGTCGTAGCAGATGAGAATACCTATTTTGCCGGCATCAGTGTTAAACACCTTAAGAGTATCTCCCCCTTTCATACCCCAGTGAGTGGTTTCGTCGGGAGTCACGTGCAATTTATATTGAGCATCCCATGTGCCATCGCGGCGACATAGGTAAGATACGTTGTAAAGTCCGTCTTCTTCTTTGTAATAAGGCATGCTGCCGGCGATAATGTTGATGTTATAGGAGAGTGCCAAATCAATCATCTTTTGTTTGAGAATATCTGTGTAGTCTGCCAACAGCCTCACCGCATCAGATGCTGAAACTTTGTTGTATTGCGCCATTAAGGGTGCGTTAAAAAATTCCGGAAACAAGATAAAGTCCGACTTATAGCCGGATACTGTATCTACGAAAAATTCTATACTTTGAGTGAGATCGTCCAGGGAAGAATATTTTCTCATTTTCCACTGTACCACTCCGATGCGTACCATGGATTTAGTACCACCTATAATTTTCTCATCTTCCTCATAGTACACATTATGCCACTCCAGAAGCACAGCATTAGATTTGGAATCTTTATCACTGGGCAGATAGTTGGTGAGCACTTTGCGTATGTGAAACTCATTGTTGAGCTGAAAGGTGAGAATAGGATCATATATCTCTTTGTTGCGCACTTGCTCTATGTACGCACGAGGGGTAAGCTCTTTTGCATAATTTTTATAACCGGGTATCCGCCCTCCGATGAGTATCCCGCGCAAGTTAAGTTTTTCACAGAGTTCTTTGCGGGCATCATACAGGCGGCGTCCCAGGCGTAGATTCTGATATTCCGGATCCACGAATATATCTATACCATAGAGGGTATCTCCGTCCGGGTTGTGTGTGTTGAACAAGCCATCATCGGTTACTTCTTTATACGTATGTTTATCTCTGAACTCATCATAATCAATAATGATACTAAAACAGGCAGCTACTACCCTGCCATTGTCTTCAATGCAGAGCTGCCCTTCGGGAAATTTTTTCAGTTGGGTTTTGTATTCTTCTTTAGTCCATGCACCTCCAATATCTGCATATACAATGTTCATGAGTTTTTTTATTTGCGAATAATCGCTGAGCTCAAGATTTCTGAGTTTTAGTTTGTGAACGTTTTTTTGTTTAGCCATAGTTTCGAAAATTGTCTGTTAGTTATGTGTAGCTATTGTACCCAGATATGGGCATGTGGCTATTTCAGCTGTTCCCTTAAAAGGAACAGGTACTTTCTCATATCCGTATACCTGCTCTAAAGTTTGAGTAAGATTGTTGTAGCCTACACTCATGTTTACATCTTTCATGGTAATCTGGCATGGGTGTTCGTATCCGCAGGCATGAGTTATTTCGAGGATTTCCTTTCTAAGGTTTTTAATGTAGTTGTAGAAGCGTTCGGCTTTCAACGGTACATTGATACCCGATTCGAGCCACTTGTTTTGAGTAGCTATTCCTGCCGGACAACGGTTGGTATGGCATACCTGTGCCTGAATACAACCGATAGACATCATGGCCTCTCGTGCAACGTGTACGAGGTCTGCTCCCATAGCAAAAGCCATGAGAGTTTTTGCAGGAAAGCCAAGCTTTCCTGAAGCAATGAATACCACTCTGTTGGTGAGCCCTCTTTTTGCAAACACATTGTACACGTTGGAGAATGCATACACAAAGGGTAAAGAAACATGGTCAGCAAAAGCCGGCGGTGCGGCTCCGGTACCTCCCTCGCCTCCATCAATAGTGATGAAGTCAGGTCCTTTGCCTGTTTTCAGCATCAGGTCGGCAAGCTCTTCCCACATGTTCATTTTACCAACTGCCGACTTGAACCCAACAGGCAGGCCTGTGGCATCCGCTATGCTTTCTATGAAATCTACCATTTCTACTACATTGCTAAAAGCACTGTGATAGGCAGGCGAGATAGCATCTTTGCCCATTGGTATATGACGGATGGCCGCTATTTCTTTTGAAATTTTAGCTGCCGGCAGCACGCCTCCTTTTCCCGGCTTGGCACCTTGCGAGAGTTTGATTTCTATGGCGCGTATAAAATTGTGTTGGCGTGTAAGCTCCACCATTTTATCCATTGAAAAACGTCCTTGCTCATCCCGCACACCAAAGTAACCTGTACCAAAGTGAAACATCACATCGGCACCTTTGCAATGATATGGAGAAAGTCCACCCTCTCCGGTGTTGTGGTAACATCCGGCCATGTAGGCTCCTCTGTTCATGCTCTCTACAGCTCTTGATGAAAGCGACCCATAACTCATTGCAGATATATTTACTATGGAGCGCGGGCGATAAGGGCGCTTACGTTTATGGAATTCGCCTATTACTTTAGCACAAGGTATAAAACTCGGATCTTTTACGTTGGGATGATCTTTGGGGGGTATGTAATTAAACATTGCCGGATTGATGTATATGTAGCCGGGTTGATGAATATCCTGGTCGGTGCCAAATCCGGAATAGTTGTTTTGCCGTTTAGAAGATGCATATATCCACGAACGCTCTCTCCTGTTGAAGGGAAGCTCCTCCCTGTTGTTGGCTACAATGTATTGCCTGAGCTCAGGACCTATGCGTTCTAAAAGATAACGCAAATGCCCTACCACCGGATAGTTATGTTTTATGGTATGACGCTTGTTAATAAAAACATCATGAATAGCTACCAGCAACAAAAAGATTATCGGGTAAACCCACCATGGAATGCTTCTGAAAAAATCGAAGATGATATACATAATTCGTTTTTTTTGAAAATATAAAAAGTATTTGACAAAGTATCATACGAGATTAACACAAGTGTGTTAATTCCGGAGTTTGCATTAGCAAAAAAAAGTGATGAAATGTTTTTCTGTAGG
>JANWYS010000147.1 GCA_025054875.1 Cytophagaceae bacterium
CCCCTAAAAGTACCTATTACACTTGAGAACACAAGGAAATAGTTTTTGCAGATTGTACCTGTTCAGAATAAAAATGGCTTTTCAATATCCCAAATATTTTCTATCTCAAATATGTTCAACTTTTACTTTCGTTTCGCATGTCTTTTCTTTCTTGAAGATTATATCATCAAAACAGAGAAAACTGAGAAATAAAAGCGCAATGCCAATAAACCATAAGATATTACTTTTTTTCATTTTACGTGGCTGTAAATAACATAAAAGCATTACCAGAAGTTTCTACGGGAATTGATAATCTTCCATCTTCTCACACCACTACCTTTCCCAACTTACTATCTTAGCTGTTGCTTGTGCCTTTACTCTAATCATCCTTCTTATGTTCCCTCGCACCATGTAAATGACCTTTAATATTCAAAATACCTCAAGGTAAAATTGTGACAGTGTATCGCGATACGGATGAAGCCTGAAAGAATCCTAATGCACCATTGCTAAGATTGGTGGGAGCGTTGGCAGGGGGAGTTGTAAAAAATCCTCCGTCACTCAACATTTGAAGCGATAGCCCGTTATAAAAGTTAAAGGCCTTTTCCGACAAGCTGTATTGTTCCATAGTCACAACATCTTGTTCTTTAAATACACCCGGAATTTCTACACCTCTTATCTGACTGCTCAAAAAACGGTCATCATTTACATATATGGTATTGGCATTGCCAACAATGTCGCTGTTTCTGAAAAATTTATAGAGATAATAGTTTTTTTCATTCGGCGGGTCGCTGGTTGATGCATACACGTAATAACCTTCCTGAAAATGTGTAGCGTCGGGCGTGAAGTAAGCATAGTACATAGTGTCTATCGGCGGTACGCTGTACAAGCGGTCTTCCGCTGTATAGGTAACCCCATCCACAATTGCCGTCAGATAATATGTGCGGCCTACTACACCTTGTACGGGTGTGGTTGTTTTATACACACCGTCACCTACATGTGACAGAACGTAAACATTTCCTGCATCATCTCGTATGGTTACACTGGCATTTTCGAATTTGGTAAAAGTGTTTCCTTCTGTAAAAGGTTCGCTTCTTGAAATTTTTACAACAAACGGTTCGGGTTGGTTAGTCACCAATCCCTCTATGACTACTTTTAAATCGCCAGGCTTGAGTTTGATGTCTATCACTTCCTGACAGGAATTCAAAAGTATGAGTAAACTAGTTAAACATGAAAGCACTTTTATCCTTCTCATATCTCTCAAAAGTTAAAGTTGTATGTAACGGATGGAATGATTTTAAAAAGATATATCATTTTTATTTCCTTTTCTCCGGTAGGCTTTTCCGTGCCTGTGCTGTCTTTTACTTTTTTGTCATCTACAAACACGGTAAAAGGGTTTTTTCGCATATATACATTATACAGCGAGAAGTTCCAGCTGTCATTCCATCGGCGACCTTCCTTTTTCTTGCCGTTTAAAGTTGCCGACAAGTCGAGTCTGTGATAAGCAGCTATGCGGTAGTTGTTTCTCGAAGGGATGTATCCAGGGATGGAATATCCGAATTGAAATCGCTGAGTGGGAATAGTAATAGGTCTACCGGAACCATAAATCCAATTGCCGGATATGTTTAGCCGTTCGTTAACATCGTGCGACACTACAATGTTGAAGTTATGCCGGCGGTCGTAGCTGGCAAAATAAGTGCGACCTTCGTTTACTTCCGGTATATTAAACTCTGTTTTAGACCATGTGTAGCTTATCCATCCCGTAGTTTTACCGGTGCTTTTTCTAAAGAAAAACTCAAGTCCATACGACCATCCTTTACCCCTTCGCACTTCGGTTTCAACATTAGGATTAGCAATAAGATCGGCATTGTCTACAAAGTCTACCACATTATTCATCCATTTGTAATAAGATTCAACAGAGGCTTCATACATATTTTCCTTAAAGTTTCTGAAATAACCTGCGGCTATCTGATCAGCGTTTTGCGGTGTAATCACATTAGTGCTGGGTATCCATTGTGCTGTGGGTAGAGGCGATGAAGAATTAGAAAGTAAATGTAAGTATTGATATGTGCGGTTGTATGATGTCTTGATGGAACTACGGTCATTGATGAGATAGCGCATTGAAATGCGCGGTTCTAATCCTTGATAATTCTTGATAAGCTCGAAGCGGTCATAGAAGGTGGTATCAACAATTGTTTTATCATCCGGTGTGCCGTTATAACTCAAGACACTGTCTTTCCCAATATTTTGAAAGAGACTGTATCGTAATCCATATTCAACAGATAACCGTGTAGTCAGTTTCTGTTTGTTGCTTAGATACACCGCTTCCTCTATGGCATAAAATTTTTCCATTTCGAAAGGTTTGAAAATAGATTCATCGCCTCTGGGTTCAAGTCGCCCCGGAGAAAAACTTCTGTAAGAGCCCGATATTCCGAAGCTGACTTCGTTAGAGGGGTTTGCGTACCATGTGTAGTCTTGTTTTATGGTGCCCTCACGCAGGTTCGATACCCAGCGGAAAGCTGTAGCACCCGACACCACACCCAGACCATAATTAAAATTAGAGTATACTAATGTGGTATTAGAAAATATTTTTTTTCCGTATACATGATTCCAACGAAGCGTAGAAGTTGCGTTGCTCCAATCAATACCAAATCCGGCTACCTGCAACACATCCTTTCCAAAATAGTTGGCAAAAAATATTTTGTTTTTGCTGTTGATTCTATAATTGATTTTTGCATTCAGATCATAAAAATAAAGTTTCACACCTTCAAACTGAGGTTGTCGTTTGCGAAAGGGAATGAGAAAGAGGTCGGCATATGTACGGCGTCCGGAAACGATAAACGAACATTTTTCCTTAACGATAGGCCCTTGTAAAGTGAGTCTGCTTGAAATTAACCCAACACCACCGGAAGCATTAAATTGTTTGTTGTTGCCATCCTTAGTACGTATGTCAAGGAGGGATGACAAACGACCTCCATACTGGGCAGGTATTCCGCCTTTATATATTTCTGCACTTTTCAAGGCATCTGAATTGAAAACGGAAAACACTCCGAATACATGAGCAGCGTTATATACCGGCGCTTCATCCAATAAAATTAAATTTTGATCTGCTCCGCCACCGCGAACGTATAGCCCTGTGTTGCCTTCACCGGCTACTTGTATACCGGGAAGCATTTGTATGTTTTTAAGCACATCTATTTCTCCAAACAGTGCCGGAAGTTTTTTTATCTGAGCAATGCTCACATCTATGGTGCTCATCTTCGTGTCTTGCACGTTTTTATCTTCCTTTTTTGATTTAATTACTACCTCTTTGGTTTCTACAACGTCTGCCTTCAATTCTATGTCAAATTGAAGATTTGAGGTTACAGAAAGAGGTTGTTCGTATGTCTTGTACCCTATATAAGAAGCCACCAGAGTGTATTGCCCTTTGGGCACACTCAAAGAAAAATATCCGTAGCTGTTGGTTACAGTTCCCACTTTGTTTTCTTTCAGATATACAGATGCGCCTATGATGACCTCTCCATTGGAACTGTCCTTAACTATACCACTGATAGTAAACTTTTCTTGAGCATACGTGGAGGTGATAGTAAATATGCATGATACAAGCAGAGATAAAAATCGGTTCATAAGTTTAAGGTTTGTTTGATTTCCACAACTATTATTTTTCCCGTACGAGCACAAAATGATTCTGAGCTAAATTATTTCTGTTATGTTTATCCGTGTTCTTGACAAAGTTTCAAAATATATTACAAACTTGTTCAGTGTTTTTATATTTTATCTTACATGTAACAAAACCACAATGCAATAGGTTCTTGATAGCTTTATGTTATGAAAAGGTCATAATAAACTAAACATAAAAAAATTTCATCCTGATGTTTCAAAAAGATACTTTCCCAAAAAGTGTGTAAAGTGAGTTGTTTTTTGAAAGATTAATTAGATTAAAAACTAAAAAAAATT
>JANWYS010000148.1 GCA_025054875.1 Cytophagaceae bacterium
AAGGCTAAAGCGGAGGCAGAAGCCAAATCAAAATCCAATTCGATTTCATCGAAATCGGAAGACGAAGATGATTTCTTGAACGATATATTTGCTAAATCTGATATATTAAATACGTCAACAATAAAGGGAATAGTACAAAAGAATGGTACTACAGAAACTCTAAACGGTGTTCAATTGATTATTAAATCAGATGGGAAAGAGATAGCAAAAACCTCTTCAATATTAGGTGGTGCTTTTTCATTCAATAAACTTGAACCTAATAAAGATTATGAGATATATGCTTCCAAACCCGGATATTATGAACAGAAAATCTTTGTACAATCCTCTGTTTTGAAACCCGGACAGGTAGGAAATATAAAAATATATCTTGATGTAGATCCCAATCAAAAAGATGTTGTTGACCAGTCTAATGTAGTTATTTTGTTAGAAGGAAAAGTAATAGATGAAGTTACAAAACAAATCGTATCCGGTGCTAAAGTGACTCTTGTAAACAACATTGATAAGTCTACACAGGAAACCACTACAGACGAAAAAGGCAATTACAAATTCAATCTTAAAAAACAAGCCCATTATACACTCAAAGCTTCAAAGGGAACGTGCGTATCAGGCCCTAATAACAAAAGCACCATTGGGATACAAACCAGTCAAACTCTTGAGCAAAACATATTTATAAAATGTCCTTAAGATCACGGTTAGTATTTTTCACCTTATGGTTAGTACTACTGATTGAACTTACACAGGCACAATCGGACACAGTGGAAACGTCAAGTGGCTTGAAGTACTATAAAATCAAATCAACATCAGGAACTCCGGCAAAACCGGGTAGTAAAGTGAAAGTAGCCTACATAGGAAGATTTACTAACGGTGAAGTGTTTCAATCCACAGAAAAAGATGAATATTTTATTTTCAAAATTGGTGATCCGCAGATAATAAAGGGATGGAATGAAGGATTTCAACTCTTGAGGCAAGGAGAAAAGGCAGTGTTTATCATACCTCCATGGTTAGCTTACGGAGCTAAAGGAGCACCTGACCCCACAGGAGAAAAGCAGTACATAGTGCCCCCGAATACAACCATCATTTTTGAAGTAGAGTTGTTGGAGATTAAGTGATATTCAGAAAAATGTGTAAAATGTGTGGTGTTAAAAATTAACCCACTTCACTTCTTACATATTATTTTTGATGTTACCCCATTGTAAGAAATTGCCTCACGCAAACTTATCCTTCAAACTTTGGCAAAAATTTTGTTATTTTAGTGTTTACTTGTTCGACAAATCAAGTATAAACCTTAGAGAAAAAATTAATTTTGATTAAACAACAAGAGCCATGTACCACAATATGAAGCAATACCTTCTTTCCATATTTGTTTTGTTGGGAACATTAGCACCCGATTTTGTGAAAGCCCAAAGATATAGCTACGACACTGTAAGTTTTAACCCTGCTCATTTGAGGAATATGTTCACAACCAACAATGCCGAATGTATGAGTGTAGCCGTACAAAGCGATGGTAAGTTGGTAGTAGCCTTAGTTGAAGCTACTGTGCCAAGGTTCTGCGTGGCGCGCTTATTACCCAACGGCTCACCCGATCCATCTTTTGGAACAGGTGGTATGGTATATATAGGGTTTGGCACCGGCACAAATGCACAAGCTAAGGTGGTGAAAGTACACCCCAATACAGGAGCTATATTTGTGGCCGGAAAAGTTGATAGCACATCACCAATGTTTGGAGTGGCTAAACTGAATTCAAACGGAACACTTAATAATACATTTGGCTCCGGCAACGGCTTAGCTTTGTATGACTTAGACAACAATTCCTCTGTAAACGAAGATCCCAATGACATGATAATAGACGGAAACCTTGTTTACGTAGCGGGTAATGTAGGCTATGATAGAATTGGCATCGTTTGTTTTGATGCTTCTGATGGCTCATTGAATATCGGTTTTGGCTCTGACGGTATTCGTATAATTTTAGCTAATAATTTTTATACTGGAGGACTAACAGCAGAGTGTAATTCAATGTTGCTCATAGGTGATAACTTGTATGTTGTAGGAAGATGGAATGACAATACGAAATACAAAATAGCTGTCGCAGCTATCAATAAATTTAATGGTAATTTTTATTCAGGTTTTAACTCAGGTAGTCCTTATGTTGGATATGACATAGACCCATCCAGCCAATATTATTTCCACGTTAATGACGCAAAGCTTGATCCCAAGGGAAGATTGGCGGTTACTGGTACAAGAAGTGATGGTAGTACCACAGAGAGTTTTATTTACTACATAAAGACAACCGGAACGAGTCCTACACAAGACTCGAGCATATTTAACATCGCTTCTGCCATAACCATTCTCCCGGACCATTATGGTGCGGTGGTTTTTAGTGCATACGACCTATATAGAGTGGAAGGGAAAAGATGGGAATCATTTATCGATTTACCTACAAATTTTACTCCCCGTAATTCATTCATTTTTGGAGGCAAAATATATTGTTATGGTGTTTCAAATGACAAGCCTGTCATCTACCGGTTCAATATTTTAAAACAACTTGATATAGATTTTAAAGGTCCGGATGTAGTCACCCAGTTGTCAATACATTCTTATGCCATTCATAATGGAAGAGGATACTACAATTACACATGGTCAATTATCGGATCGAATGTGGATATGCAAGATATAGGGTTAAATAACATGCGGTATGTAACCTTCAAAAACAATGCTCCTGAAAACATTATCATTAGATGTGCAATAGATTCGGCAGGTTACATTTTAAATACTTTGGTTAAGAATGTAAGAGTAATCCCATTACAAATATTAGGTCCAAAAGAGCTCTATTCCGGATCTGCACACATGTATAATATTAACATTAACCAAAACTATTTATACTCATATACATTCAGTTGGTCTTATTCCGGTTCGGGAGTGGTCATTGATGGACGGCTTGGACCTACTCCTTTTCTTAACTTCAGCGAGGCTTCAACCTCTGGGGTATTGACAGTGACCTTAACTCATAGTCAAATACCGCAGCCCGCTGTCTTGTCGTTACCAATAACTGTATCTGCTTATAATCCTATACCACACTCCATTATAGGTAGGGTAAAAGTAGGACGAAAAAGAATGGAATCTTATAGTGTAATACCCAATGACATTCGTCTGTATTACTTGTGGAAATACCAACCAAACGTTAATAATTCTGGAAATGCTGTAAATGTAGTAGTAGACAAAGGTCCGAAAGCTTCTGTGTACTTTCCTGAAAATGCCCCATCCGGCACTTTAATATGTTATGTATTCAAAAGTGAACTGGGCTTTTATCCGGATTTGTTTGATGAATTATCAAACACTCCTGATATAGGACCGATAGATACTCTTTTTTTACCCCTCACATTAATTGATGCAAAAGACGACTTGTCAGCATTATTAGAATCGCCTCTTTGTGAGGTTCAGCTCATAAACTGCGACGATCTGTACATAAATGAATTTGAAATAAGCTCTACAAATATTAAAAACATAAATTCCGGCTGCATTCCGGGCGGCTACTCAGACTTTATTGGCCCCGACTTCAGCGATACACTTTATTTGGGCGAAGTGTATAAAATAAAACTAAAAGCCGGTGGTACTCAAAGCGCCAATGCTTACTATGGCATTTGGCTTGACTATGACAACGACGGCAACTTCAATCAACCTCACGAAATGCTCGCCTATTCCACACTATCCGATTCTATGTATATAACCGATTATATCGTACTAAAAAATAAAAGTGAATATAACGGCAACGTAGCCCGCCTGCGTGTACGTGTGCGCAAGGATTCACCCTTTGCACCATCCGAATTTTGCCCGAAAGCCAACGACTTGGGCGAAACCGAAGACTATATGGTCATACTCATACAAAGAGAAAACTTAGAAGCG
>JANWYS010000149.1 GCA_025054875.1 Cytophagaceae bacterium
TAGGGCGGCGGCCAGACGAAATACTTCAAGAAAAAAGATTACACAATCTTCATTTACCAATCAATAACATCCACAGCGAAGCTCCGAACCCAAGGCTGAACTTTTTTCCCAACGTTGAATCTGAGTTTAACTTATTGTCATAAAAATTCACTACGAACGCTTCTAAAACGTTTTTATTTTGCTGTAATTTGAACTTTCATCGGGAGATCTAAATTCTACATATTGGGGAGAGTAAAGAAAAACTTTTTAAATTTACTGCGTAAAAATTGCCTGATACATTTTTAGGGATAAGAAAACTTTTAAACTGGTTTAATGTGACAAAAGAATTACCAACGCTGGAGACCGCTCAAAAACTAGGTTTGCTCGAAATTGAGTATGAGCGTATAAAGCAAATATTAGGCCGCACTCCCAACTTTACCGAACTGAGCATATTTTCAGCCATGTGGTCGGAGCACTGCTCATACAAGAATTCCATAATATGGCTTAAAATTTTACCCAAAGATTCTCCGCGAATGTTGGCAAAAGCCGGAGAGGAAAATGCCGGCCTGGTAGATATTGGCGATGGCCTGGCCTGTAGTTTTAAAATAGAATCGCACAATCACCCCTCTGCTATAGAGCCTTACCAGGGAGCTGCTACCGGAGTAGGCGGTATAAATCGCGATATATTCACCATGGGCGCACGTCCTATAGCTCAACTTAACTCTCTGCGTTTTGGCAACATCAATCTGGAAAAAACCAAATGGCTACTTAAAGGAGTAGTAAAAGGCATAGGAGACTATGGCAATGCATTTGGTGTGCCCACCGTAGGAGGTGAATTATACTTTGATGATTGTTACAACGTAAATCCATTGGTAAATGCCTTTTCAGCAGGCATAGTGCAAACAGATAAGATAGCAAGAGCCATTTCTTATGGAGCAGGAAATCCCGTGTTCATAGTTGGCTCTGCTACCGGCAAAGATGGTATCCATGGCGCTGCATTTGCTTCAAAAGACATCAGTGAAGATTCTGTAAATGACCTGCCATCTGTTCAGGTAGGTGATCCTTTCATGGAAAAATTATTACTCGAAGCAACTCTTGAAATTATAGCCACAGGACATGTCATAGGCATACAAGATATGGGCGCCGCCGGCCTGATATGTTCCACATCTGAGATGAGCGCCAAGGGAAATCATGGCATGGACATATGGCTTGACAAAGTGCCTACACGACAAGCCAACATGAAACCTTGGGAAATTCTCCTTTCCGAATCGCAGGAACGCATGCTGGTAGTAGTAAAAAAAGGACAAGAGAAAACCATACAAGACATTTTTGATAAATGGGACCTTCACTGTGCTCAAATAGGAGTAGTGACCGAAAGCAAAAATTTGAGATTTTTCATGAACGGAGAACTCGTCGCAGAGGTGCCGGCATACGATTTGGTGTTGGGGGGAGGCGCTCCGCAATATCACAGAGAATACAAAGAACCTGAGTATTTCAGAAAGTACAAAAAATTCAACATCAATGACGTAAAGCAAACTAACAATTATAAAGACGTAGCCCGGTATTTACTATCGCATCCTAACATAGCTTCACGCAGATGGGTATATGAGCAATACGACTCCATGGTGGGCACCGCTAACATGACTACCAACGCTCCCTCCGATGCAGCAGTAGTACACATAAAAGGCACCAAAAAGGCTTTGGTCATGTGTGTAGATTGTAACAGCCGCTACGTACATGCCAACCCCGAAGAAGGAACGGCTATAGCCGTGGCCGAAGCCGCCCGCAATGTGGTGTGCTCGGGAGGCATACCCGTAGCCATAACCAACAACCTCAATTTTGGCAACCCTTACGTGCCCGAAGTATACTGGCAATTTGTAGGAGCTATAAAAGGTATGAAAAAAGCCTGTGAAAAATTCGCCACCCCCGTCACCGGAGGAAACGTCAGCTTCTACAACCAATCTGCAGACGGAGGGCCTGTATTCCCCACTCCTACCATAGGTATGCTCGGTATAATGGAAGACGTGAGCAATCACATGACTTTAAATTTCAAAAAAGCCGGCGACCTCATTTTCCTCATAGGATATTCCAAAGATGATATATCTTCTTCCGAATACCTCTACTCCTATCTTGGAATAAAAGAATCTCCGCCACCACATTTCGACCTTAACGAAGAATACAACGTGCAAGAACTGATTAAGATACTCATCAAAGAAAAACTTATAAACTGTGCCCACGATGTATCTGATGGCGGCTTGTTTATAGCTTTGGCTGAATCTGCCATTGCCGGTAATTTAGGCTTTAAAGTAACTTCCGACTTCCGTTTCAGAAAAGATGCCTGGCTTTTTGGCGAAAAACAAAGCAGAGTAATCGTAACTGTTGATCCTGACAAAGAAAAAGAATTTATGAGTTGCCTGAAAAGCTCGCGCAACCTTCTCACCCGCGATGAAAACCTCGGCGTGGAAATTATAGGCACAGTAACTAATCAGGATTTGGTAATTGATAATGAATTGTTCTTTACTACATGGGAAGCATCTGATATATACAACAATGCTCTGGCCAAACTATTAGAATAGCCCCTTGTGGGAACTTTACATGGACAATATTTGTAATAGTAATTGTGAAAAGAGCTACAACAATCATATTACTATTAATATATTTCATTCTGAATGCCGGTTTCAGCATGCGCATACATTATTGCGGCAGTCAGATCCGGAGTGTACACATATTCCCGCTCAATAAATTCAACCCCTGTTGCAAAAAGAACAATTGTTGCAGTGAAAAAACTGCATACATACACCTGAATATTGACCAGGAAAGCAACACAGAATCTTCATATGTACCAGCTTTGCCACAAGCACATTTATCTTGTGCCTCCATATGCAGTAAACTTCCTGTTCCGCAAAATTTACTGGTAACCACTGCATCATCCAAAAGCCCTTATCGTGCAATACATAGGAAAGTCCCCTTGTATCTGCTTAACAGAACTCTAATTATTTAAAAGTAGACCATTAAGTTTCTACTAATTTGAAATAATTACAAAACTGTTCTAACTAAAACAATCTTTAACCATAAATCATAACTACTATGAAAAAAGCATTAACATTGTTGTTGATATTAGGTTCGATATTGACAACTTCGCATTCATCAATAGCAGCACAAATTGATGGCAGAAAAAAATGCTGCAAAAATTCCGAATGTTGCAAAGACAACAAATGCTGCCATAAAAACAAATTTTGTTGTGCAGCAGAGAGCAAATGTTGCAACAAAGAGCAAGGTAAATGTGAAAAATGCAGCAACACTGAAGACAAAAAATGTTGCCGTTCGAAAGATGGCAACATGAAAAAAAGTTGTTGCAAGTAAAACCATCTTTCCCGGATTGGGTGTAATCTTACACTCAATCCGGATTTTTTTGTGAATTACATAAATACATCAATTAATGCAAGACTCGTGAGCTCTGAATAGTTATATTCTCCTGACTTGCACCTATAAGTGCGGAGAGATTATTTTTTCTACGTAACCATCCATTGTTTTAGTCGTATTGGCCATCACGGTTATGACTTTACCTGTGGTTATTTTAACCCAAAACTGTTATTCGAAAGCATTGTTTGGTATACTTCAAATGAAGTTTCAAAAAACAACTCACTTTACATACTTTTGGGGATACTACCTTAGAAAATTTGGGCGAATGACAATTTGAGGTTTTCATCCAACTGAAAAAACCGAGATAAAAATATTTTAAGTAATTTAAATTCGCTGATAAATGTCTGTCATAATATTTTGATTAAATCTGTAATTACAATGAAAACCTTC
>JANWYS010000014.1 GCA_025054875.1 Cytophagaceae bacterium
TCCTTGCTCACACTTTCTCCTCGACGTGTGGCAATAAAGGTAGCATCAATGTACAGCAACGCATAATACCTCTCTAATGGCCTCTCCAGCCATTGAGCAACTTCCTCTCTTGCATACTCAAACATCCGGCTCACCTGACTGCTGCTATAAAACCGCCCGTATATCTTCTCAAACAGTTCGCCTACCTGCTCAGTGGTTAATCCTGCTCCGTACAAAGCAAAGGCCAACTGACGACACTCCTCCTCCTCGTTGCGCAATAAACTCAAAATCACCGGATAAAACTGCCCAAGACGACTTCTTGGCACACGTAACATCATTTGCTTACCCCGACCAAACGTGCGACGTAATCTATACCCATTACTCACATCCCCATGCTTTTCATTATGCATTTCTCGTTCTACTCGCATCATGGATTCTAAACTCAGTTTTAACATCTCATCTAAACCTATTCCGGTTTGAATGGAATAATCTTCTAAAATTTTAACCCGGATTTTTCAGTTGAGGTTAAGTTTGAAGGCTTAAAGGTCATGGAGATGGTTTAATATTTGCAAACCGTCAAAACATCGCCTTCGTTGTAATGGAACGGACATTTTTAGTATCTTCTTCTTCCTTATTTTACCAACGAAATTTCAACTGCAATGCAATTGAATTTTAGCTTTCTAAATCATTGGTAGTTAACTTTTGTTTCGAAAATTGATAATACAAATCTCATCCAATTAGCCATCATCACCCAAACGATTTTACTATACTCACAGCGTCTATGCAATGGTTACTTCGCCCTTCCGGAAAGTCCAACTCTTCAAGAACCTTCCTGATGCCTGTCTTGCCAAGCAGTCGCTTCACTTGTAGCATCCCACCCCAAGGGGTGACACATTTGTCCGTAAATTCGTAGTTTGTTTTTTATGTAAGTTTTCGTTACATCACAAAAAGAAATCCCTTTCGAAAAAACCTTGAAAATTCCATGTTGAAGGGAAAAATCAGTGTTGAAATTGCATATCCAACTCAAAAATCCGGGTTGAACAACCAGCAAGTCTTCTGATGGAGTTGCAGTTTGCGGCTCAGCTCAGTGGAAGTTATGCCTTTCTTACTGGTCGAAACGTAATAGACAATCCAGAACGCCTTCAACAGCGAGTGCTTGATTTCTGGAACTCTCCGAATAGTTGCATCTGGAACACTGTCTGACATGTTCTTTCTTTGTGCCCTTTGCACCATTTCTCATGTCCGCATTTTCTGCACTTGTACCCTTTTGCCCACTTGAGTTCTGAAAGGTAAACCAGGCAGCTTTCCTCATCGGGAAAAAACGCTTTTGAAACTCGAAAATCGATAGACTTTTGAATCTTACTTCCTTTAAATTAACCATTGTATGCTAAAACTAAAATAAAATCGTATTTAACCAAAAGCCTAATTCGACTGTTTTAAATCTTCAATCAGATTTGCAACGGCTTCCGGATCGATATTTAAATGAGAGGCATGAAATATACATTGCCCTTTGTGTATCAACATAAGTTGAGGAGATTCATGCACAACATTGTATTTTTTTGCTAAAGCATCCGACAGATTTCGATAAGTGAGAATATCCAAATAATATGTTTTGTCAGCAGATGCTTTTATAGTGTCAGCTTTTCTGTTTAAGCGCTCTAATGCAGTTTCACTTATGTTGCAACGTGTGCTGTGTTTGAAGACAATGATGAATTCAGAGTGTGATGCTTTGTCAATTTCTTCCAGTTGACTTTCTGATGTAAGCGGTGTCCATTGCATAACTTATGTGATTTGTGTTAAAGATGATTTTGTTCAAAGATACCAATTAATTGTTGAGTTGTATTTTTATGGCCAAAATTCTGAGTAGCCAGTTGTTAAAAAAACGGAGGTTATTTTGCTTTGCATATAATATTTATGGGCACTCCTTCAAATTTGAAATGTTCGCGGATTTTATTTTCTAAAAAGCGTTTGTAAGGTTCTTTGATGTATTGAGGCAGATTACAAAAAAAAGCAAAACTTACAGAGCGGGAGGGAAGTTGAGTGACATATTTTATTTTTACATACTTGCCTTTTATTGCAGGCGGTGGATAGCGTTCAATTTCGGCAAGCATAATTTCGTTTAGTTCGGAAGTGGGAATTTTTTTGTTCATGTTATTGTAAACTTCTATTGTTTTTTCGACTGCCTGGAATATTCGAATTTTTTCCTTAACAGATATGAAAAGGATGGGAATGTAAGTAAGCGGAGCGATTTTTTTATATATCTCGTCCTGAAATTTTTTTGCTGTATTAGTTTCTTTGTATATGAGGTCCCATTTGTTTACCAGAATTACAATGCCTTTTCTTTTTTCTGCCGCCATGGCTATGATGTGAAGGTCTTGCGCTTCGAATCCTCGCTGCGCATCTACCATTACGATACATACATCTGAATTCTCTAAAGCTTTTACCGATCGCAGAATGGAGTAAAATTCAATATCTTCTTTTATTTTGGCTCTTTTTCTTATGCCAGCTGTGTCAGTAATTATGAATTTTTTGCCAAAAGCATTATAGACAGCATCTACAGCATCACGTGTTGTGCCGGCAATTTCGGTTACGATGCTTCTGTTTTTACCAAGTAACGTATTTACAAATGAGGATTTTCCGGCATTAGGCCTTCCGAGCACACATATACGTGGTACTCCCTCGTAGGGATTTTCCACACCATGGTCGGGGAAATGCGCAACTACGGCATCGAGCAAGTCGCCTGTGCCACTTCCGTTTTGAGAAGAAACAGGGAAAATATTATCAAAACCTAGTTTATAAAATTCGCCGGCCATGTGTGCATGGTTATTAGTATCAGCTTTGTTAGCGACTACATATATAGGTTTTTTTGTGTCACGAAGTCTGTTGGCGAATTCCTGATCAAGGTAATGCAGACCGGTGTGTGTATCTACAACAAACAATATGACATCAGCTTCTTCAATGGCCAGTTCAACCTGTTCACGAATTTGTTTTTCAAAAATATCGTCTGAGTTATGTACATATCCTCCGGTATCAATGACGGTAAAATAAATGTTATTCCACACGCAATGGCCATAGTGACGGTCTCGTGTTACGCCGCTTTCATCGTCCATAATGGCATCGCGCGTGCCCACCAGGCGGTTAAACAGTGTAGATTTTCCAACATTAGGGCGGCCTACTATTGCTACTATATTTGCCATGTTATATGTGGTTTAGTATATTGTGGGAGTGGATATATGTTGGCTGTTTATGATTTAGCTATGTGTTATATCCAAACTTACTCAATTTGCTTTTTTTGTTTCTCCAATCAGGTTCTACCTTCACAATGGTTTCAAGAAATACTTTTTTCTCAAAAAAAATCTCCAGTTCTTTGCGGGCATCGGTAGCCATTTTTTTCATAGCTTCTCCTTTGTGTCCGATGAGTATGCCTTTCTGTGTGTCGCGCTCTACGTATATGATAGAACGCAGATATAGCATGTTGTTTTTTTCTTTGAATTCATCAATAACTACTTCACAGCTGTAAGGCACTTCTTTTTTATAATGCAGAAAAATTTGTTCGCGTATGATTTCTGATGCAAAGAACCGTTCAGTACGGTCGCTTATAAAGTCGTCTTTGGGATAATAAGGAGGATGTTCAGGCAAATAGTCAAGGATAAGCTGAAACAAGTGGTCTGTATTTTTTGCCAACAATGCTGAAATGGGAATGATTTCGTTGGCCTTTATTCTCTGATTCCACATATTTATGGCATCCTCTATTTGCTTGGCAGAAGCTTTGTCAATTTTATTTATAAGCAGAAAAACCGGTACGTTATTGAGGTTGTTCAGGCGTTTCAACACATTATTATCCTCCGGTTTTTCGTCTACTTGAGTTAAGTAAAGAATAATATCCGCATCTTCCAATGAGACATTTACAAAACTCATCATAGATTTGTGCAGTTCATACGCAGGCTCTAAAATGCCGGGAGTATCGGAATAAACGATTTGAAAATTTTCGCCGTTAATGATTCCCATTATACGGTGGCGTGTAGTTTGTGCTTTGGAAGTAATAATAGACAACTTTTGTCCGATAAGAGTATTCATCAGAGTGGACTTCCCCACGTTCGGTTTACCTATTATGTTCACAAAACCAGCTTTGTGTGCTTCAGACATTTGGATAAATAAAAAACAAATGTAGTTGATTTTAGGCAAAACATCTATTATCTTTGCCGTCCGAAATAATCCTGTATGGGGTTGTTTTTAATAGGCGCGGGGTGGAGCAGTTGGTAGCTCGTCGGGCTCATAACCCGAAGGTCGCAGGTTCGAGTCCTGCCTCCGCTACTGAGTCGGACAGATCATAAAAGTTGTTGGTCTGTCCTTTTTATTTTCCTCGTAATACCTAAAGTTTGTGAATTTAGTCAAGAACTAAATGGTCTGAGTTTGAGGAGTAATTCACAAAAAATTAAAAACGACAGTGTTCTAAACTAAATAGATGATTCCTGAAATTTTAAACCCTAAATTGTCATTAGCCCAAATTTTCTAATGGCCATCATTGAAAATTTCGATAACGAAAGTGCTATGCTAATAATGAAAGATTTTATATGAGTTTTAAGGTCGCAAAGAAGCACGGTTTATCGTAGTAGCCATGACGCGAGAAGCCTATGAGTACAATATGAGTACAAAGTGCCAAAATTGAATTATGAGACGGGAAAATTTAAATGGGAAGGATGAATGGGAACGGAGCTGAGGCGTAGCCGTAGCGAAGTTCCCATTCATGCAAGTATGTAACAAATAAAAAAACTACTATGTTTGTAAAAATCAATTACACTTCATACACACTTTTTGGGATACTTACCCCCATGAAAATTCCATATTGAAATGAAAAATCGGTGTTGAAATTTTACATTCAAATGAAAAATTCGGGTTAAATCCATTCGCACGATAGGATTAACCTTTTGTAAAACGAAGGTTAACATCACCTTTTCACAAAAGCAAATACCGTAGCTTTGCTATCGCCGTGGTTATATATTGAGATAAAATACTGCCCGGGAGGTAGATGGTTGACTGCAATGCCTTGTCCGAAATAGATACCTTTGTCTACTATCTTCGCATCAACAGTCAGAATTTCATACCTCAAAGTTGTTGAGGAGTCTTCAGAGTGTTGTATATGTAAACATTCATGCACAGGATTCGGATAAATTGAAATATTATACTCAGGTATGGCTACAGTAATTGTCTTACTGTGTTTTTCAATTCCAGCGTCATCCGTACTGATCAGCTTGTAATAGTATAACCCTTTTTCAAGAGGTTGATCATATATAGTATGACTGATTACGGATGTGAATGGAGAGCGATGTTCTTTTTGATGTATGGGCATATAGTCACTTTGGCTAAAACTTCTCATGATAGTATACGTCGCGGATCCACTTTGTAATGCGGTGTAGGTGAGCATGACTTTGCCATCCGGAGTGAGTTGGCCTTTTAAATCTATTATATCTACCGGCAAAGTAGTAGAAGTGATTTTGTAAGCTATGTCCTTTTTGAAGGAAGGTAGATTTAAGGTTACGGAATCAAGGGAAGTAGTAACGGTTCCTCCACTGGTAACAGTACCGGTTACAGGGTCCCAATATTGCACATTGTAAGAACCCGGAGTAAGAGGCCCTACACGCAATGATGCAGTGGTGATGTTGGGTATAGTGGAAGGATCGGCCCAATCGCCATACGATACGTTGTTTACATATCCGTAAGCTTTGAGAGAGCCCGTGTATCCCCATGCATCGCAAGCACGAAGCTGTACATTTGTGAAGCGTATATTGCTAAACTCAATCCAATCTTGTCCGGTACTGTATAATCTTATCACTCGTGTACCTGCCGGTATGCCAGTGTATGTGAATGTTCCGGCACCGCTCGGATTCCATGTGGTTACATGTGAACCATCTACATACACCTGTATTTGTTTAGTACCCGAGCCTGAAACAGAGGTAACATTTAATTCTACATTACCGGCAGCCTGAAACGTTACGGTAAAAATCAATTCTCTGTTTCTTGTGCCTTGCCACGATCCATGTATGTAGTTGTGTAACCCATTTACATTGCTTGCATTTCCGTTGGCATCTATTGTGCTGGTGAAAGGATTAGGAGTATTAGTACCTGCCCAACTGGTTTGCGTTGGCGACACTTGTACTGTACCAACCATAGAAGGGTTGTTCAGGAATTTTATCTTTTTTCCATTGCCACCGGTGTGAAGCACAATATCTTCTCCGGCTAAATAGTCGCCCAATGGTTTGAAGATATGATAAAGATTCTTGTCCATTATGTATTCGTCCCAATACCAAAACATGTTAGGCACATCGCTCATCATGCCGATCCACATGGATTTTCGTACATGATCGCCCCAATGGTCGGGATGGCCGCCTCCGTTGGGATAAGCCGTACCGGTGCCGAACTCCCCGCACATCACAGGTTTGTTGTATGTCAAAAATGTACGGGATTGATTGTATAATACTTTTTCAATACTGCCGGCATATGTATGCCACTGGATTTGGTCCAAGGCAACATTATTGTCGAGCAGAGGAAACGTAGAGTTGTCTTGCCCTGTGCTGGTATTTACTATATGGTCGTTGGGGTCAACATATTTAAGATATTTACTCATTTCATCGTGCCAGGCATCTATGTTGGGGTCTGTACCGTCGGTATATTCTACTTCATTGAACAATTCCCAACTCATAATGTTGGTGCTATATCCCCAGCGGGCTACAATGTAACGATACATTTTCTTTATGGAACTGCGTACAGCCGGGTGTGTAAAAAAATCTCCTGCATTGCTGATAGGGCCTCCGTTTGCTGAGTTATAGGGATTTTCAGACCATTGAGGATCTACCGAAGTTGATACTTGCCCGTGATGCTGAAGTACCAATTGCATGTATACATCATGGTGAGCACATAAATTCAATACAGAGTCTAAAATGGCACAGGAGCGTTGGCTGTAACGGCCTATACCCGAATACCAACCGGACCAATGTGAACTTCGCCACTCTATGGCCTGGCGCGCAAAGTCAGTGAGCCAATAGCGAATCCAATTTACTTTGTTTGGACTTAGATTGTCAAAGAAGTTTTTATAGAAAGTTATGAGATTCCAATAGTCATTCCAACACAAGTTGTAGCCAACAGGATAGTAGGGCGTACCATTGTCAAATCGTAAAAATTGATTATTGGTTGCATCTATGCGTATAAATCCTTTTCTGCTACTGGGAACTACGTTGAAGCTTACATAACTTGAATAAGATGTACTGCCATCACGCACACGTATGCGGACTTGATAAGTACCTGTAAGGGTAGGAGTGTAGCGCAACATCCATCGTGCTCCGGAAGGATGCTCTGTTGCATTGCTACCCGAAAAGGTGCATGGAACAAAATAAAAACACGGAACCTCTATCATAGGTCCTGAGGGAGGTGTAATTTCCGCGTCAACGGCTACAATCGCTGAATCATAAGGATTAGAGTAACTCGCACTTAGTGTAAAAGTTGCTTCCGCTTTTTCAAATCTTTGATAGGTGCTTTTGTTAAAAGCAAAGCCGGAAATGGTAACGGCTTTAGCCTCCTTGATACTGTACAATATGAAAAACAACCAAAATATCCTTAAAGCCATAAACCATCTTTTTTTTATACAAAGATAATCATCATAAAATATACCTATTTTACCAAACATTATTATTTTTTATATATAAAAAATCACTAAAAAAATACATCATCTCTTTTATTAATTAGAAAAATATAATTAAAAATTAGTTTTTTTATAAAATAAAAATATTTAAAAAAAAACTATTTTTTTTAAAAAATCTAATACATCTTTTTAGCATTAGAATTAAATCTTAAACCGTCAGGATAGTAAAGTGGCTGTCTGCTTAAGTTTGAAAACCATGTTTTTTTATTTTTATACATTACAAACAATCTGGTTAAACGTTGAAAGTAACTCTGTATGTTGCGAAGAATGCGATGAATGGTAATATTAAATCAATTATTCTTCCCAACTCTATGTATATACTTAGGGATGATGTCAATTTTTATTCAAAAAGAGTATATAAGAAAAAAATCATAGTGGTTAAAAATATACTCCATATAACCACCAAAAGGTTGCGTTCAAATTTTATTTCGTATTTTTCATGCACCGTCTTTGGATTTTTTTCAGGAAATAATATACTGAGCAACCAACTTATGACGATTAAAATAAGAAAATTTATTCCTATTACATTGTAGAATGATATGGAGGGATAAAAGTTAATTGTTCCCAAATACAATATTGGGTTGATACCCAAAATTAATAAGGCAGAAAGAGAAGTAGTTTTTCGGTTGTATAATCCTAAAATGTATACGGCAGTTATGCCAGGCGATATCATTCCTGCGAATTTTTGCATATATTCAAAACTATCATGAAACTTTGCAATGAAAGGTGCCCATATTGAACTAATAAAAACGATAATTACTATGACATATTTTTTCACAGTACTTTTATCTTTTTCAGTAATATTTCTGAAAAATCTTATGTAAATGTCATTTATGAAAATGTTTGCTGCTGCTATGGACATAGAGTTCAAGCTGCTAATAGCTGCGCTTAGCAGAATACAAAACACAATGCCTTTAATTTCAAAATGAAACTTTGCTAAAAAATCAATAAGCATAGGGTATACCAGGTCATTGTCGTGAGGTTTTATTTGAGTGATTTCAAATGCTATAATACCGGGAATTATAACTATGAAAGGTACAAACAGTTTTAAAGAAGCAGCCAACAATATTCCCTTTTGCGCATCTGACAATGATTTTCCCGAAAGTAGATACTGAGTTATAAATTGATTAAATCCAAAATAAAAGAATTGAGCCACCCACAACCCTCCTAATAATGCGCTAGTCCAAGGCATAAAATCATTATCAATTGGCAGTAATGATTTTAATTTGTCATCAGAGTATGCAACAAACTTTTCAATGCCACCGATATAGTGAATGCCTTTTAGAGTAATCCATGATCCTCCTAAAATGAAAGTTGCAACAAAAACTACGTTCGTTTGAGCTATGGTTGACAACCTTGCCCAAGAAGTAAACAATAATGAAAGTAGAGACAAAACAAACATCCCCAAAAATAAATCCACATCAAAAATGATCTTCATAGCTAGCGCCCCTCCATATATTATTGAAGCAAACTGTATGAATATGATAAAAATCAACATTAAAATGGCTACTGTGAGCCTTACCCAATGATTGAATCGGTACTCGAGGTATTCCGGTAAGGTTTTTATACCGGCACTCATGAATTTAGGTAGTATGTATAGAGAGATAATTATCAAGGCTATTGCAGCAGTCCACTCGTGGCTTGCAATAGCCATTCCATTTTCATATCCTGATCCGGACATTCCAATAAAATGTTCTGTTGAAATATTCGCAGCAATTATGGATATTCCGATATATGGCCAAGATAACCCACTACCAGCTATGTAATAATTTATATTTTCTTTTTTGTACAGTGAGAAAAAAAAAATTATTAAAACTATTATCAGAAATGAGCAAACAATAATAACATTCCACAAAATCATGTTAATGGTTTTTTCAGCAAATACTCTCTCTTTAGTATTACAGTATTTTGTTTTTCAAAGAAGACAATAGATAAAAATATCGAATCCACAATATGACATTAGATAACAAACCTCCTATTGAGATGCCGATCCATATGCCGTACAATTTCATATCATATATAAACGTCAGATAATATGAAAGCAAGGTACCTAATAGAAAATATGCCAACAAAGTAACGTATGACGAACTCTTAACATCCTCCAGACTTCTCAACAACCCAATGCTTGTTGTTTGGAATACATCAATCATTAGTAGCAGACACATTATTTTGAAAGTTTCAAATACGATACATATAACCTCATGTTCATGTATAAACAAACTCACAATCGGCTCTCTGAACCATGCTAATGATACGGTTAATACAGCCGTAGAAATACTGATGATTATTATTGTAAATTTGCTCCACCTAATGATTGCTAATTTATCTTTTTTACCCAATGCAGTTGCAACATTTATAGAGCCTGCTATTGAGAAGCCTGCTGAAATAGTGTAGACTATTGCTACAAGTCCGATCAATATTTGATGAGCAGCCAAATATTCTGTTCCTATCCATCCCACCATAATAGTAATTACGCTAAATGTTGTTACCTCAAAAAGCATTTGAAATCCACTTGGAATTCCTGTTTTCAATACTTTCATTATTACGGGCATAGTATTGAATGTGGATATCAAATTGGGAAGAAATTTCTTATACACATCATTTTTAAATACGTAAACAACAAAGCTTAATGCCATTAATATTCTGGTGAATAAAGTTGCTATCCCGGCGCCTAAAGCTCCTGATGGTGGCAATGAAAATAAGCCATATATAAATACATAGTTTAGCAATCCGTTAACTATGATACCTGCTAAAGTAATGTACATTGAAGATTTTGTTAAATGAAGACCATCGCTGTATTGCTTTATTGCAATAAACAGTAAATACGGTATAGTCGAAATGGTGAGCATTTTTAAATATCTTTTTGCTATTACTTCGATTTCATACGGTTGATTAAAAATGTGAAAGTTTTCGCAAAAGACGTACAAAATCATACTTAATACTATACTTACTATGAAACTTATTTCTATGCCTGCTCTCAAAAGCTCACCGCAATCGGTATTTTTATTGGCTCCTTTGGTGGCAGCAACTAAAGGAGCCAAAGCTGCCATTATACCTAATCCAAATACTAGAAACATAAAATATATCTGATTGGCTACGCCAACAGCGGCTAACTCAGTTTTACTGACGTTGCCCAACATAACCATGTCTGTTATACCCATCAATACAGCCCCAATCTGACCCAAAATAGCCGGTATGCTGAGCTTGAAGAATTGTTTCAGATAGTTTTTAAAACTCACTACTGAAAATATTGTTAAGTTACATAACGTAGATTTTTAAAAAGGGTTGCATGATCAATAAAACACTTTTCCCTATTGTAACAAACAGGGTATCACTTTTTTTTATCTCACTTTGTGTGTTAGATTCGTTATAGCTATCGGCTGTGTAAGATGTTTCTTGTGCATTTCAACCCCGGGTTTCACATTAGCAGAAAAGTATGATGAAATTTTTTATGTAGGGCGCGCCCCTGCAGGGCCGGGCTGTCCGCCACTCCGCTATCGCTGCGGTGCTCCGCTAAAGCTCCGCACTGGCCGTGCCGGCCATGGCTCCCATCCCTCGCGCAAGTCCTCTCGAAATTTTTCAGCTTCATTAGAAAATGTAAACCTCCGAAGTAGCTTGCAAAAGGGAATACCGGGCGATTTCCAACCGGGAAGTTTAGAAGATACAACACTAGACTTTACCCCACATCCACGCATAAATCCCCCACCAACTTCTCTTCAAAACCACCGACAAACCCAAAGTTGTACATAGGACTGAGCGGTCTGTTTGAGCTCCTTTTCGTGGAGCTTTCAGCGGAACAAAAAAGAGCGAACCGTTATATCATAGTTCGGGCACCGCCCTTTAGGGCGGCGCCCGAACCCAAATATTTTCCAAATATTTTTAGGATAGAGACTACTTAAACGTCGTATAGCAGAAAAAATCCTTTCATGGCGAAGCTGCGAACCTGAGCCTTAATTTTTTTCTTGTTCATGATCTGGATAAAACTAAATAGATTCTGCTGTCACAACATCATTTGTTATATAGCATCAGAAAATACAACTACCAAAAGCTTCATCAAGAATGATTAGTATTGATTTTAGAGTCTGAAATTTTTCTTTCTAAAACAAGACAGTGAATGGTAGATTACTTTCTCCGAAACTCAACAAGATGCTTCATCATGCATGGCATAGAAAACACTGATATAACTACTTTTAGTAACGACTGCTCGTCATATGTAGCAGCTTGAAATTTTTTATACTGTTAAACCAGATTAAAAGTTAAACACCAATATCTGCTTAATCTCAGGGTGCAAACTTAAAGCTACTGGACATGTTTCTGCCGTACGTTTAAGAATTTCTTTGTGTTTATCTGTGAGCAAATCAACTTTATTTTCCGGTATATGCATGTAAATTTTTATTTCGCTTATCCTGCGTGGAGCATTGGCCATAATCTTGGTGACGTGTGCCTCTGTGCCATCTATATCAATGTTTTCACGTTGAGCGTATATGCCCATTACCGTGAGCATACAACTAGCCAGAGCCGAGCACACAAGATCGGTCGGAGAGTGCGATGCACCTTTCCCATGATTATCTGTAGGTGCGTCTGTATGGATCACTTTTCCTGATTTAAGATGTGTGCTTTCTGTGGTGAGGCCACCTTTATAACATACATATATTTGATGTGACATTGTTTTTGCTTTTTATGTTTATGATAAAATAAGTACTTTTAAATGTAAATTTAAAAATGAAAAAGGCAACACACTATATCGCATTGTTGTTGCTATTTGCATTTGTTGCAATAGCATCTCCTTGCAATGCTCAGGAAGAAACAGCTGCTACCGATTACGATAAAGAGATAATAGGCGGAATCAATTTTAACACAAACGCCGGCTTGGTGGGAGGTATCATGGGGAGATATTCTATACGTCAACACTCAACACTTTTTAAAATCCTGAGTGCAGAAATTGTAAACGTAAAACATCCGAACGAAACACGATACCAAAATCAATCTACCGGAAACATATTCATTGCGGGCAAACAAAATTATTTTTTCGTAACCCGTCTGCAAGCAGGCATCGAAAAAGTACTTTTCAGAAAAGCCTCTGAAGACGGTGTACAAGTAGACTTGCTGATGGCAGGAGGCCTATCTTTCGGATTGCTTAAACCTTATTTCATTCAATACAACAATGGCTCCACCGTAACTATAGAAGCCTACGATCCGAAAATTCACGACTTTAATAGAATTGAAGGAAGTGCAGGCATACTCACCGGCATAGAAAAATCAAAACTAAAGCCCGGCTTGAATTTTAAAACAGGAATGAGCTTTGAATTTGGTACATTCAGCAATGGTGTATCAGGATTGGAAGCCGGTGTGGGAGTTGAAATTTTTAATGAAACCATCATCATATTAAATCCCCTGGCCAATGCCACCAGTTACAACAAGAAAGCATTCACGTGGCTTTATGCTAATATTTACTTCGGAATGCGCCGTTAAAAATCAACATATAGTAAACGATTCTTCATTGACACGGCAATCCGGATAATTCACAACCAACCGATAACTGCCGCGAATCAATCCTGAAATGTCTATAGTGAGAGCATTCACGCCTGAATATATTTCCTCCCACACAGAAATTTTAGAATCTCCTATCAGATTAAAAATACGGATGTTGACCAGTTGATATTTGTCCGATGTGAGGGATATATCCAAAAATTTTCCTGAGATAATGCGTTGTATGGTTTTTTTACCCATATCCGATTTAGGCTTGTAGATCAATGTTTTCATGTGTCAAAAATATAGCTAAAAAATGAATGGAATATTAAATTCATATTAACGCTGTTTAAACATACTAAAAGTCAGCTATGAGTTATTTAACAACTCTTTAATCTTAGATTCATTATGTGTTAAAACCACTGTAACATATTTGCTGCAACAAGATAACCTACTACTACTATGAAAAAAATTTACCTGACTACTTTGATAGCATTGCTATTTACAGCAAGCTATGGGCAAACCTCATTACCGTTTGCTCCACTAGACACTAACTTCCGCACTCAGACCGTACGTGTACCATCTTATCCGATGGATTTCGACATTCTATGTATCGCCACAGATTGCACAGCCTACGATGCCTACAGCAATACATGGGGTAAAGTAAAAGAATGGGCAGATTTTACTTCGTTTGCTCCTATCAACAACTCCAGCGATTCGGGCTATGTAGTAATCAATAATGAAATGATAGTACGGGGAAATGATAACCCAACCTTTGGAGGAGGTGACAATTTTGGAGATGGTGGCGGTATGACGCAATTTAAAGTAAAAAAAATTGATGGCCGTTGGAAAGTTGTTCCTCAAGGTACAAACAACGGTAAACCCATATATTACAAAAACATCAACTTCACTCCCGTAGGGCTTACCATAGCCAACTGCGGTGGATGGAAAACTCCGTGGGGTACTGTACTCACTGCTGAGGAATGGGGTATACCAAACAACCTAAGTCTATGGCATGGAGTTAATTTCCAGGGAGGAGATGGTATTAATGATGGTATACGCGATACTTCCGACTATACCGTACCACCCGGACACGGCGTATTTAGCGGTGCTACACTGAAACGTTTCCAAAATATGAATTATATCGTTGAGGTTAACCCTGTAACAGCTCAGGTTATTAAAAAACATTATGCCATGGGCCGCTTTGACCATGAGCAAGCATACGTTATGCCCGATCAAAAAACCGTATATCTCACCGACGATGCCACTCCTGCCGTATTTTTTAAGTTTGTAGCTAACACTGCCGGCGATCTGTCTTCCGGTATACTTTATGCATATAAACAAAATGCAAACGGCATAGGAGGTACATGGATACAAATCAACGACCCCTCTCACAGTCCGGCACGCCAAAGAGATTCTCTCATGAATGCCCGGGCAGTAGCACTTCGCGCGGGGGCTACTATGGGTATACGCCATGAATGGATGACTTATGTGAACGGCAAACTATATATATGTGAAACCGGCAACAACAACACAGGTGACAATCTATACAATCCTGCAAAAAAATTTAACGGGCAACTCGAATATCACCTGAAACAAAAATTCCCTAACTATGCCACTACTGCTATCCAAGACCTTTTCGGAAGGGTAATTGAATTTGACCCTGTTACTAACCACATGCGCTCCTACCTCGAAGGAGGACCCGCCACTAACGGTAATGCCTTGATAAAAGGTTATCATCTGTCTAACCCTGATGGTATAGACCATGTAACTATCAACGGCAAAACATGGCTGGTAATACAGGAAGACCTCAATGGTTCCTCTCATGGCCGCGTACCAGCCTATCTGGGATTATCCAACTGCAACACCGGCGGTTGCTTCTGCGAACTTTATTTCTTGGATGCCTCCATACAAAACCCAACTGTAAATGATTTGAAATTATTTATGATCGGGCCAAGAGGTGTTGAAATTACCGGAGCTGTATTCACTCCCGATGGTAAAACTATGTTTGTAAACCTTCAGCACCCCAACACCGCCAACGTAGCTCCATGGAATCGTTCTATTACAGTTGCGGTAACCGGTTTCAACATCTTAATGAACGATAATACCACAGACCTCACTACCAGTTCAGAGGATAACTCTTCTTCATTTAAAATATATCCTAACCCTGCAACACGTGAATTGCATTTCAACAAAGTAACGGATGTAGCCATTTATGATAACTTGGGCAACCGCATACGTGTAGAAAGGGAAGTAAAAGAAATAAATATTTCTGACTTGACTCCGGGAGTATATTTCATACAAACTATAGAAAACGAAGTTCAAAAACTCATCGTAGAGTAAATATATTTTGAAGATTAAGTTTGTTTGGGCGCACCGCAAAGCGGTGCGCCCAAATTTGTATAATCACCTGCGATGTTTAACTCTTGAAATATGCGTCATCACATCCTTACAATCAGTATAACACTTTTCTTACTCACTCTCCTTGCTCTGACGTTTAAACCCTCAGAAAATGATGTTCCGGTTGTAAAAATCAGAGAACACTATAAAAAAACATTAGAACAACTGGAAAAAGAAATTACTCATCTTTTAACTCTGACTCAGAACTATCGTTCCAAAAAAGAAGATCTAAAAATACTCCGAAGACAGTTCCAACTTTGCAGAACATTGTACAAGAAAATAGAATTTCTTGTTGAAGCATTCGAACCAGGCATAAAATCTATTAATGGCCCTAATATACCAAGGTTGGATCAATCTCAATCTTCTTATCATGTTTTAGAACCACAAGGTTTTCAGGTAATAGAAGAACTGCTTCATGCCACCGATAGACCTGACACTGCTGTGTTGAGGACTCAGATACATATGTTAATAGAAAATATACGCTTACTGAAACAAGCATATCCTGTAGACAAAATAAAAGATTGGTTTGTCATTGAAGCTATTCGTTTTGAAGTGTGGCGCATTGCAACTCAAGGCTTATCCGGCCTCGATTCGCCCATAGCGCGCCAATCTATTCAGGAGTCAACTCATGCATGGCAAGCCATATTCACCGCTTTGGAATACTACAAACCTTACTTCAAAAAATATTCCCCACACCCTTGCGACAGCATGTACAGTCTGCTCAAACAAGGGCTGGATTATCTGAATACTCATACGAATGTTGAAAAATTCGACCATCTTACATTCATGCGAGACTATATCATTCCGCTATATGCAGAAATTGGCAAATGTCATTTAGCAAGCGGTTTGGAGACATATGAAGAAGCTAAAGGGGCTACACGCCCGGTGAATTACAAAGCACTTAATCCTTTTGATAAAAATTTCATAAACCCGAATTACTATGCTAAAAACCTCTACAATAGCAGGATTCAGGAGAAAGTCGCTTTAGGAAATTTATTGTTTTTTGATCCGGTGCTTTCATTCAACAACCAGCGTTCCTGTGCATCATGCCACCAACCTGACAAAGCTTTTACTGATGGATTGCCGAAAAGTATCGCTTTTGACTTCAAAGGACATTTGCAAAGAAACGCTCCAACTGTAATAAATGCTGCCTTACAGTCTGCTTACTTTCATGATATGCGCGCAGCCTTTCTTGAAGACCAGGTAAAACACGTCACTAATGATCCCGATGAGTTTAACAGTAATTACTCTATTATAATAAATCGCCTGAATCAAAGTTCTCAGTATAAGAAACTTTTCGAACGAGCCTTCCCTGATGAAAAAAATCCCATTAACGAACATACCATAAACAGTGCCCTTGCAGCATACATACGCACTCTTATCGCTCTTGACAGCCCTTTTGATAAATACATGCGCAAAGAAATTCAAGATATCAATCCGGCAGTAAAGAGAGGATTCAATCTGTTCATGGGCAAAGCCAACTGTGGCACATGTCACTTTCCTCCTCACTTTGGAGGTATGGTGCCTCCTTACTACCTGGAGGCCGAATCCGAAGTACTGGGAGTTCCCGCCAACAACGACTTCAAAAATCCCGTTCCTGATACTGATCCGGGAAGAGATTCAAGAAATTATTCGGTTTGGTTTCGTTCATTTAAAACTCCCTCTCTGCGCAATGTAGAGCTCACCGCTCCCTACATGCACAACGGAGCTTTACTCACGCTCGATGAAGTAATTCATTTTTATAACGAAGGAGGTGGAGTAGGTTTGGGCATGAATATACCTAACCAGACTCTGATGCCTGATAAACTGCACCTTACTAAAACTGAAAAACAAGATCTTATTGCTTTCATGAAAGCTTTAACCGATACATCTAAGCTAAAAACCGTGCCTGCACAACTTCCTGATTTTGAAAAAAATTCCAGCCTCTCTCAAAGAAAAATCGGAGGAGAATATTAAATTTATCATGTGAAGTTGAGTTCCAGAAGACAATTTTTATCCAAAATAGGTTCGTTGTTTAAGGGCTTCGTGCTTCTAAAGCCTGTAGCGGCATTATATTCTTGTGCAAGCGATCACCTCGATGAATTCAATGACCATCTACCCGAAAAATCACTCCAACTCTTGTCACCCAATGGTGGTGAGGTTTTCACAGATGTGGAATCTATTACGATACATTGGAAAGCACAAAATATTCATAACATAAACATTTGTATCAGTTTTGATAATGGGTTGATATGGAACACTGCTGCAACAAATATTTCAGCGAATATAAGCAATTACTCACTTCCTCTATCCGGAATTAATTCAGGCCGGTGTAGAGTAAAAATTCAAAATACTTCCGATACGTTCATTGAAGATACATCCGAAGCTCCTTTCACCATCATCACAAAAGATGCTGCAACAAAAAGTATTGTGCTCACAGAACCGGCCACACAGATAGCCTTGAAAGCAGGGTCTGCATATACCATTAGATGGGAAGCCCAAAACATAACACATGTTTCATTGCATATATCCTACGACAATGGCTTTTCATGGCAAATTATCGAAACCAATATACCTAACACAGGAACTTACAATTGGACAGTCCCATTCATCATATCTTCTTCCGCAAGGCTTCGTGTTTCCGATGCGAATGCTACTTCCATTCAGGATACAACTGACTTCGGTATATCCATATACACTGAGTTTGAAATAAACCTCAACACATACACTCAACTCAGCACTGTAGGCGGAACGGCTGTCTTCAATGCCTTTTATTTTGGTGATTTTTTAGTTAAAAGGGTAAGCGCAGCTGAAGCCAAGTCCTTCTCATTAAGTTGCACGCATAATGGGTGCACTATAAATTACAACGCTATGGATCAAAAATTTTATTGTCCTTGCCACGGTGCGGTGTTTTTACCTGATGGTACCGTAGAAAGCGGGCCTGCCAACAGTCCACTCACAAAGTATAACACAATACTCATTGAGAGTGAATCGAAGATAATTGTGACTAGTCTATAGAGTTTTTTACAAGCATCAGGTTGCACTTCAAGAGTAATTTCAATCGGCATAAAAAGTTGTCATGCGTATTTAATGGATAGGGCGTGCCCCGCCGCTTCTTTCGCTAATCCTTTGCTGCGGCGGGTCGGGCTTTCCGCTTCAATCTTTTTGCCCTTGCGCACACACCCGCCCCGCAAAAAGGATTTCCGCTACAATCCCTCACGCAGTACATATGACTATATCGCTGCAATTACTCTATTTAAACTTATATCGCACCTGTACTTTCACGTCCGAACGTATATTACCTTCTATTTCCTCTAATCCTGAACTTATGATGTCTCTGTCGTAGTATACTGTTCGTGCATATCGCAGCCATACTTCAAAATAGCGTCCCATGGGAAAATTAATCATAGCATATGTACGTACCCCTTTGCCATAGTAAGCAGGTATAGACACCGCATAGAGAACATCGCGCTCATATGCATATATGCGGTTTTCATAATCATCGGTTTGAAACACAGCTATACGTGTACTCAGCGAAATTTGTTTATAGTCTGCAATAAAATCCTGTATCAATGCGAAGCCTTGCGAAAATTTTCCTCTGTTTTGCCTGTAATTGCTCCCCGCAACGCGTGAACGCAAGGTGAAAACTTCCGTGGCTCTATAGTCTACATTCAGCAGGTAGTTGTATTTTTCACTAGGCACTAAATAGTCAGTTTTTGTGAGATTGTCGGAGAGATTTTTTTCCTGATTTTCGTAACGTAGTTGTGCGTACATAGAAATTTTTTTTGTAAAGAAGTGATGTGCCCTCATCAAAAAACCATTGCCACCGGCAGGTGCATCGCGCAAGTATCTGAGCCATGGAAAGTAGAAGCGATCATAGTATGCCGATATGACCCACTTATGAGTAGGTTTTATTTTTATGCCCCAATAGGTCCCACGTTCATTTATAAGCGTAGAACTCTCTGAAAAAGCCACACTGTAAAAGCTATGAAAATTTTTTTCGTACAACCGTCCAACCATTGCAAAATCAAGCTTAGGCGACATAGAACAGATAAAACCACCTACCATACCCTTACCTTTGCTTTTACTCATAGCTGCTTCCCCAAAAAAGTTAAAGTTTCGCCATAGATAGCTGAAGTCCGCACCCGCAATATGGTTTGATTTGCCGGAGAAATCATATTGATTATATACTTGCGGATTTTCATTCACAGGCCTGCTAAATGCTGTGTATACATAAGTTGTGCCTACATGCAGTCTTTTTGATAGGTCTGTGAATGAAAGGTTGGCACCTGTTGTTTGTTCGTTTGTGTTATTCTTTTTGCTGAGTTCCTTAATGGTACGATGATTTCCGGTGTAGTCAAATGAGGTAATCACATCGTTTTCATATGAAGAGGTATCTTCAAGAATGTTAGCGTCTCTGTGTGTAGATGAATAGAAAGCAGTGAGCTCAGTGTATTTATTGAATGCGTAGGTTGCTGCCATGCCCCTGAAGAATCCGTTTTCGAGTACAGAAGTATACGGACGTATACCACTGTTGGAGCGCTTTACAGTGGTAATCGTTTCTGCACCTTTACCTATGTAAAAGCCTGCACCCAGTATTAATCCCTGTCCGAACTGCAACTGATAATCACCCAATTGCAAGGCTTTAAGCCTACCCTTATTGTATATTCCGACATGGAAAGAAATAAAATCAGCAAAGTACGTTTTATGTTTGGCATTCCACATCAACTTTTCGCCGGCATCTTTTTCGAGGGTAAAGCCTACACTGAAATCTTTTGCGATGCTGTTTCTGTAGCGCAGGTAAAACCGATAAGGATCACCTGTAAATGGAACATCACCGTTTTTATCCGGCTTAAATCCTTTTTTGGTTTGTAAGGTGCGGTCGGCACGAAAAAAAATGTAATGGTTTCTGTTTTCTTTGAAACGGCGCAAAATATCTTCAGTAGAGAACACTTTGGGAGTTATTTCAACAAAAGGGAGAAGTTTGTATACTGTACCCAAATCAAATGATGGTATAGCCTGTAGTTCATATATGGAAACCAATTCTCCGCACATTGCTCTGTAGCGCATGAAATCCTGTATTTGCAACGGCGTTAATATATAAAGATCTTGCAGTTCATCTACTGTAGCCTCATTCAGGTTAATTGGGTTTGTATACAGCTGATACAACACTTCGTAAAAATCTTCATAATTTTTGTCATCAGTTTGTTGCTGAAAAATTTCAAGAATAAGTTGGTCAATATCTATTTCTTTTTGTTTGAATTTTTCCTGTGCATAAGCATGATAAACAGACGGGCATAACAGCATCCACATGATGTATATATGTGAATGTATCTTCATTGTTTTGGTTTTTTAGCAAAACACCACGAAATATTTATCTGATGACTCATTCCTAAAAGCATGTGAAATCCGGCGCTGTAATCTAAACGCAAGTTCTTACTCTCTACTCCCCATCCTCCAAAAGCCATAAAAGGGTTGGTAGATATACCCGTGCGAAGTTTTAACTTTTCTATGATAGCATACTCTATTCCCGCTTTAAATGCAGGACTCATGAGCACATCTTTTTCTGTTTCTGCATTAAACATTACTTTTTTGTTTGGCCTGAATGAAAACCCGGCTTTCAGAATGGTGGGTATATCCTCTTCTCCCCATTTAGACTGTGTGAGGTTGCAGGCATGAGCTCCAAAAAACAATTCTTTTGTAATTTCTGCTATACCGCCAAATTCCAATACTATGTTTCTCTTTGTGTTCAGCTCTTCGGCGCTTAGTTGCGCATAGTTGACCTTTAGCCCTAAACTTACCTTATGTATTTTGTGAGCGTAACCCACGGCCACCCACTGCTGGTTTAGTAGTTTGCTCCCTACTCTTAAAAAATGGACAGAAGGTACACCATATTTGGTGTTCATGCAATATGTAGCCGCTACATGATTCAATTCACTGATACCAAATAAATTTTGATAGGCCAATCCGATGTTAGATTTTTCGATTGTAGCTAAACCGGCTATGTTGGTAAATCCGGCCCACACATCACTGATAGTCACAGAAGCATTACCCATAGCTACAGAGCGAGCACCCATAGGATTGCCAGTGGCACCTACATTCAGATGCATACCAATAAGTATGCACAACAGAGCAAAACGTAGTAAGCACATTATGAATTTTACACTAAAATTTTCCAAAAAGAAAATTATCACCGTTAATTAATCATTAATTGATGGTGAGTACGAATTTGAAAGCATAAAGACCTAACATGTATGACCTCAAACGATGTATCCCAATCGGATTCATGCCGTTCTATCCGGCAATTACGATTACTTTATCGCCGGCAGAGAATCTGATTTTTTCTTCTTTTGATGGATTAATTATCACACCAAAGTTAGGTTGTGTTTGGTTATTGTTCAGCCTGTATCCTATACAAAGTTCATTGCGTAAATAGGCCGCTTCAAGAAGTGTATAGAAGTTTATATCCGTGTCTAACTTGACATAATCTGCCGCAGGCTTTAAATAGATTTCAACACCATGAGCGCTGAAGAGTTCTTCAAAAATAGTGAGCAATTCCCTGTTTTCGGAGAGTTGAGCCATCATAAGGCTTGTTATGTTGTCGCTTATTACAAAATCATCAGGCTTGGCAAGTTCGGCAAGGGATTTATTTCTGGAATCGAGCATTTCTGTGACGATGTTAAATTTCGCATGTAATTTTTCAGATAAGTCGCGCACCTGAATCAAGGTAATTAATGTTCTCGAATCGGCATCTTGCAATGACAGATGATCATAACATAGTATAATCAAATGATCATATGTGTCTAATTTTAATGACTGTAGAAATGCATAATCTGTGGTATCTCCCTGAAGGTAGTGTAACATCAGATGAGAAAGTGTGGATTTTAAATTTGTCAGTTGTGTTTCGGCGTAATCCACAGAAGCAGCAACAGTGAGTTCAGAACCCGGCAACACATAATGGTCTAATTCCCGAATAATGGTAGGTGCTTTATAATTCCATCCTATAACTAATATTTTAGATTTAGCGGGTGCTGCAGCTACATCTTTGTGAATAGCCTCTCTGTATATGATGATTTCAGATTTTTCTGAATAGGATATTTTATTATCGTCTTCTGCAATGCATATAATCTTGTCTTCATTTTGGATTACAGTATTAGGTTCAGGATTGAGCAATACTTTTCCATCACGCCGTCGTATACCCATAGGCACTGCATTTGAAAATCCAAACACTATATCTTTAAAAGTTTTACCTCCTAATGAATGATCATGTTTGAAATAAATTTCATTCCCCTGAAAGGATAAGAGTTCTGTAATTACCGTACTCAAGCCGGGTTGACGAGCTGATTGCACCATAATTCTGGAAATTATATCCCATGTCTGAATTATGGATATTTCATCTTTACCTAAAATTTTTGCTACCGCAATTTTTGACACATCGTTGATTTCGGTTACAATGTTGTATTTGTTTTTATTTCTGTCTTTATTGTTGACGATAGCCATCAGGGTTTTTATCACATCTATGTCCGAATGTTCTGTTTCGTTTGGGAGTATGAGTATGGAGCGGGCCTGTTGAGGATTAGCTATATTTACGTCATCAACATCGGTTGTAGTTCCGGAGCGTACTATGATTTCAGAAGTTTTTCTATCTTCAATTTTTTCGCGTATAGCGTTTTCCATTTCTACCTTATCTTGATTAGCCAGAACAACTATGCAATTGTGAGCAACACTTTCATTAGCTAATATGAGTTGATGCAAGACTTCAAAAATTTTTGATGACCATCCATATACCACTATGTGATTTTTCTCCATCACTTTAGAGCGTCCTCTTTGCAAGTCCTCTATTTTAGACGCAATGCCGGATGATACCAAACCGATAAAAATGCTGACAAATATAAGTCCGACTACACATAGTATGGCCATTGAAATCAGAAAAGGCATACTGGGTTCATCCCAATTGATAGCACCTGATGAAAAGAGTTGGTAAAAGCCTTCATAAAAAGCTCTCCAGAAAGAGGTACGTTTTTCTACGTCCAGGCCTACAATGGCCTCTATAGCTATAATGACAAGAGAACTGACCACCAAAAACAACAGGATGACTATTCCAAGCCATGACAAAACAGATATAGGGCCGCGCGACAAAGAATTGTCAAATCGGTAGCGGAGTTTTTGTATAAGGTTCATACATATAAATTTAAGATAGAATAATTCTTTATGACAAGGCAAAGGCAAAAGTTTTACATGCAAAAGATATAACATTAAAAAAAATACTCAAAGTACTAAGTTGTTGCAATCAATATTTTAAATTTATGTTTTTGGACATGTCATATTTCATATTTTCTATGAAAAATTTATTTGTACGAAAACCCATAAAAGACATTTTGCACGAGCATCCAGAGGAAGTAAGGATGAAGCGTACTTTAAGTTCTTTTAATTTAGTATTGTTAGGCATAGGAGCTATAATCGGTGCAGGATTATTTTCTATGACCGGATCTGCGGCAGCATATCATGCGGGGCCTGCGGTTACTATATCATTTGTTATTGCCGCTGTGGGCTGTGCATTTGCGGGCTTATGTTATGCTGAATTTGCCTCCATGATTCCTGTAGCAGGCAGTGCCTACACCTATTCATATGCTACCATGGGCGAATTTATTGCATGGATAATAGGTTGGGACTTGGTGTTGGAATATGCCATAGGAGCTGCTATGGTGGCGATAAGTTGGTCAAGATATTTGGTAAAATTTTTATCCAACATGAATATTCACATCTCGCCGGAATGGTGCATGTCGCCTTTTGATAGCATAACAAATGCTAAAGGCGTAACTGTATATGGTATCATGAATGTACCGGCAGCTGTGGTGATCATTATGGTTTCTCTTGTTTTGATAAAAGGTACACAGGAATCTGTACTTATGAACTCATTGATAGTAGCCTTAAAACTATCGGTAGTGATACTTTTCATAGTTCTGGGCTGGCCATATATAGACACCTCTAATTATGCTGAATATATCCCGGAAAATACCGGCACCTTCGGAGAATATGGTTGGACGGGTATACTACGTGCCGCCGGAACAATATTTTTTGCTTACATAGGTTTTGATGCGGTATCTACTGCTGCGCAAGAGGCTAAAAATCCTGCCAAAGGAATGCCAATAGGAATTTTGGGGTCATTAGCTATTTGTACGGTTTTGTATATATTATTTGCTCATGTGATGACCGGCCTGGCTAATTATACGGAATTCAAGGGGCAAGACGGTATAGCCCCTGTTGCTGTAGCTATATCGCATACCCCTTATGGATGGTTAAAACAAGGCATCATATTAGCCATACTTGCCGGATATGTGTCGGTAATCATGGTTTTATTGCTCGGGCAATCGAGAGTATTTTTCAGCATGTCAAAAGATGGGCTTTTGCCAAAAGTTTTTTCGGAGTTGCATCCACGCTTTCGCACGCCCTGGAAATCTAATGTCATATTCATGGTATTTGTAAGTTTGTTTGCCTTGTTTGTGCCGGCTCGAGTAGTGGGAGAGATGACCAGCATAGGTACATTATTTGCGTTCGTGCTGGTATGCGGAGGAGTATTGCTGCTGCGCAAAAAGATGCCGGATGCACCTCGTGCATTCAGAGTGCCATGGACACCGGTAGTTCCAATTTTAGGTATTTGTTGTTGCCTGGGCATGATGATATTTCTGCACCTCGATACATGGGTGCGACTCATCGTGTGGATGCTTATAGGCATACTCATCTATTTTCTTTATGGTATAAGAAACAGTAAATTCAGGCAACAAGCATGAGATATGAGGAAGATTAGATTTTTGTTGGCAATTACTGAACCTGTAAGTCGTTTCATAAAGAGTGAATTATCCGCCAGCATTTTATTGTTTTTGTCTGTGGTAATAGCATTGATATGGGCCAACTCACCGTGGAAAGAAAGCTATGAACATTTGTGGGAATATAAATTTGAGATCGGATTTCATGGTTTTAAACTTTCAAAATCTCTACATCATTGGATAAATGATGGATTGATGGCAGTATTTTTTTTCGTGGTAGGGTTAGAACTTAAGCGTGAATTCATAGCGGGAGAGCTCTCATCGTTCAAAAAATCTATTTTACCGATAATGGCTGCTGTGGGTGGAATGGTGTTGCCTGCACTTTTTTATATGGCAATAAATTTTTCTGAAAGTAAAAACCTTGCCGGATGGGGCATTCCAATGGCTACAGATATCGCATTTGCTTTGGGTGTGTTGGCATTAGGGGGTAAGAATGTACCTGTATCGTTAAAAATTTTTCTTACTGCTTTGGCCATAGTAGACGACCTGGGGGCAGTATTGGTAATAGCTTTTTTTTATACTTCCGAAATCAGCCAGTTGAATTTATTGATTGGTTTTTTCTTTCTGTGTGTTTTGATGATTGCAAATGTGTCGGGAGTGAGAAATACTGTTTTTTATGCGATAATAGGCATATCCGGGGTGTGGGTAGCTTTTCTGATGTCGGGTATTCATGCTACAATTGCCGGTGTGTTGGCCGCCATGACCATACCGGCACGAACCGCAGTAGATGAAAAAAGTTTTCTTTTTAAACTTCGTCTGCTGGAAGATAAATTTTCCCAAGCTACTCCGGGAGAGAAATCTATGTTGTCTTCAGAACAGATGCATTTAATAAATGAGTTAAATGAACTATCTGCCAAAGCCTCTACTCCGCTTCAAAAACTGGAACATGCTATGCATCCTCTGGTATTGTATGTTGTAATGCCCATCTTTGCTTTGGCTAATGCCGGTATCGAATTTTCAACAGATAATTTTTTTCAAAATTTATTCAGCTCCATTCCTCTGGGCATTATGCTTGGCCTTTTCGCAGGGAAGTTTTCAGGTATTGTCGGCGTATGCAAAATTATGGTATGGTGCAAGTGGGCTACACTACCCGAAAGTACAACATGGAAACATATCTATGCCGTTGGTTTCATAGCAGGCATAGGATTTACTATGTCACTATTTGTAACCAAATTGGCATTCACGGATACTAAACTGATAGAACAGGCTAAGTTGGGGATAATGTTTGCTTCACTACTATCTGGAGTGGTCGGATTTGTTGTGTTAAAATTTTTTGCAATGTCTGACAAGTCTAAACGATAATTACTGAAATCGTATGGTAGCCTACTAATCAGAGATTATAATGGTTTTATTTTCATATTTGTAAACTCATATTCAGCGTTAGAGAGTCAATGAAAGTTTTGCCTCGACCTGAAAAAAGTTTAGATTTTTTTCCTGACTTCATACATTTTTTCGGTTAAAACAATAGTTTTCAATGTTTTACATTTTTATTTGGGCACTACATGTTATTTTAACTCATAAGGGTTTCGTGCCATCACCAGCCCATGATTTGAAGTACTATAATTGCATCATATGGTATCATAGACATACTAAAGTTATTACAAAAGTAGGTTTTTTTTTAATGTTGGGCGCGCCCCTGTGGGGCCGGGCTGTCCGCCACTCCGCTGTCGCTTCGGTGCTCCGCTAAAGCTCCGCACTGGCCTTGCAGGCCATGGCTCCCATCCCTCGCGCAGGTTCTCTCGATATTTTTCAGCTCCATAAGGAGATGTAACCTCCGAAGTAGCCCGCAAAAAGTACTGAGCAGTCTGTTAGTGTTCCTTTTTGTAGAACCTTTCAGTAGAACAAAAAAGAATGAGTCGCGAAAGTTCGGGCGCCGCCCTAAAGGGCGGCGCCCGAAACTAAATCTTTCAAGAAAAAAACCACCTCATCGTCCGTTGCCATTGAGTAGCACCCACAGCGAAGATCCGAACCCAAGACTGAACTTTTTTCTCTAACGCTGAATCTGTTTTTATTCAACCTAACAAAACAAAAGCTCCCCAGTAGTAAGGGTCTTTATATAATTTCTTTAGCTCTTGCTGAGCTTTAACAAATGCTAAATGCTTGTTTTTTGTTTTTACCCAGTTAGCGTAAAAGTTAGACATGAGTTTTTGAGTGGCTTCATCGTTTACTTTCCAGAGACTCATGATTAATGCACTTGCTCCTGCCACTTGAAAGGCACGCTGTAAGCCATATACTCCCTCACCACTTTTGATATCGCCCTTGGCGGTTTCACAAGCACTCAGCACCACTAAATCTGTATTGTTCAGATCTAAATTCATAGCTTCGTATGCTGTTAGAATGCCGTTATCATGATGGTTGAGTTCTTTAGTATCTATGGCATTGATGGTTTTTTCGGCGCCCGCCAACATGAGCCCTGAGCGGAGCAACGGATTTTCTTTGGCACGGTCAGTTTCTATACCCAAGGTTTTACTGTTAGCCGTTTCTTCCACGTCGTTCATGAAAAAGCCATGTGTGGCTATATGAAGCACAGTGGGCGACGATATCGCTTTTAGGTTTTGTTCGGTTGCTTTATCTTGTGTGTGTACTATGGTTTTGTAGGCATTGTTCGTAAGCATGGCATTGATGGTTTTTACCTCCGATTGAGTGCCTGGCAGAGGCGGCACAGTTCCTGTATTTCCATAATTGGGAAATCCAATCAATACGGCCAGCTTATTTTTGTCCTGATAGATCATGTTGGCTTTGTACTCTTTGATGTATTTTGTGTTGGATACAAAATTTATATCTAAGTAATCTATTACGTACTTACCTTCTGTGTTTCTTAGGCTATTGATGTTGATTTGGTTATATATCCCATCCAATGATAGGTATATGATTTTATTATTTTTCAGATTTTGCTCTATGGGCTTCCAATACATATTGTAAGAATATTCATCAATCGTACGTAGCCTTATACAATTGTTGTAGTAGTTAAAATATCTTTTATCTAACTTGTCGGAGTTTTCAATGGGAACGAATGTTGGAGCCGGATCATCTTTAGTAACTATCATGGCTACATACAGCGAAGTGTCGGTAAGCATGCCATTGAACTTTTTGTAGTTAATAATTTCTACAGCAGCTTCCGATGGAGCGAGCGATTCTTTCACTACCTCAAATCTGGTAGTTAATGATTTTACCCCTTGGGTAAAGACCGATGATTTTAAAGATAGTTTTTTCTCGAGCTCGTTAGTTACATTTTCCAATGAGTCTAAGTTGATATTAGCTTGTTTGAGTTCTTCATTAGAATAGGCATAAAACTTCACCAGTTGGTTTTTAAGATCAATCCATTTTTCATAATCAGCCATAAGAGCTTTGTCTTTACTGTTGAGTATGGCTTGTTTTATTTTATTGGAAGTGCTCATTAAAATTCCTTTTGTGGAGATATGCAGGTTATACATTTTTATAGCATGGTTAGTAGTACCTTGCGACACAGCAAAGGCATAGTAATTCAATATTTTTGGCCGCATCTTATCCCAAAGTTTTGCTTTTTCATTTTCGCTCATAGAGGGGAAAAATCGGGAAATCAGATCAAGACTCTGTTGAATTACATAATCAAAATGCACTTCGGCTTTTTCGGGTTGGTTCATCTGCCAATAGAGTAGAGCAAGATTTTCCCTTGAGTCAATAAGTTCAGGATGTTTTTCGGGAAGTGTTTTTGTACGTATCTCTAAACTTTTTGCTAACATCGTTTCGGATAGGTTGTACTTACTCTGAAGTCTGTAAAACAAGCCTAAATATCCGATGGCTTTTGCATATGCCGGGCTGTTTTCACCAAATTTTTTCTTGTAAATCTCCGCTGCTCTTTGCAGATAACGCTCTACGTCGGAATATTTACCCATCAACATGTATATACTTGCCTGACTGAGCAACATGTGTGCATAGTCAGGATGCCCGGTACCCAGGCGCTCTTGTTTTATCTGAATGGCTGAATTAAAGATATCGGCAGCTTCTTGTAGTTTGCCCATATCTTTCAACAGCAAAGCGTAATTCGTTTTTAGCCTCAAGGTATTGTTGGCTTTATCTCCAATTAATTTTGAACTGGTGGCTATGCTTTCATTGATGCAGGTCATAGCTTCGTCGTAGCGGCCGAGCGTTTGAAGCAGCACGGCTTTGTTATTCATCACGATTGCATAAGCCATACTATTTTTTCCCTCTGAGTTTGACACCAACTTTATGGCTTTGTTCAACAATGACTCGGATTCCGAATATCTTCCCATATCCTTACATAAAACACCCATATTATTAACCGAGCATGCATACAAACGGCTGGTATCGCCGAAATATTTTTGTCTTAGTTGCATACCTTTCAAGGTGTATAGTTCAGATTTGTTGTATCTGCCCATAGTGTGATATACCAATCCGATGTTGCTTATTGCTAAGGCGTAAGCCGCACTGGTAGTATCTGCAGCTGATTCGTATATTTCTATGGCTTTTTTAAAGGCTTGTTCGGCAAGCACAAACTGCCCGCCGGAATATAAGAGCTCTCCTGAATTGTTGTATGCAGATGCTTTGTCGCGATAATCTTTTGAATCGAGCAAGACATTTGAAGTAGACATGAGCCATTGCGAACTTTTGTCTAACTTTTTATCATTCTCAAACAATCCTGCATTGTCGTTGAGAGATATTGCATAGTTTAATGTTTTGCTCTCGCTCTTATAGCGTGCTTCGGTAGCCCTTGCCTTGGCGCTATCAGCTGCAATTTTTGAAATTTTTTCCGGAGTTCTCGGCGCTATTTTTTTTCCTAAGTTTTTAAGCACATCCAATTCATTTTGTGCGTTCAGCATTGTGCCTGTCAGGAAAAAGGTAACTACTGATAGTGTTAATTGTTTTTGTAGCATATTCTTTCTTGTTTTGTAATCATTAATTTATAACTCATGATTTAAAGAGTAGTAAACTTTGCGGTATACTTTAATGGGTACTTTCGAATTTACAGATAAAAAACTTAACAAGGAACTGTACCAAGTTGGTCAACTCAAAAAAATGAAAGCCGGTGAAGTACTCATGAATTCAGGTGATATATTGAAGTACATACCCATAGTGCTCAAAGGCAGCATACGTGTGATGGCGCAAAATGAGGAAGAAGAAGAGTTTTTTTTATACCACATATATCCCGGAGAAACCTGTGCCATGTCGCTTACATGCTGCATGGCTCAGCGCAAAAGCAGTGTAAAGGGCGTGGCTGAAGAAGACACCGAAATTTTGCTAGTACCTATTCAGTATGTAGATGAATGGGCTAATCACCCCGAATGGAAGAAATATGTAAGCACCTTGCAAGCTCAACGCTTCTCAGAACTTTTGGAAACCATAGAACTACTTGCTTTCAAAAAACTCGATGAACAGCTTTGGAACTATCTCCTCAAAAGGGTACAAGCCACCGGCAACAACGTGTTAAAAATAACTCATCAGGATATTGCCAACGAACTACATTCTCCCAGAGAAGTCATAACCCGTTTACTTCATCAACTGCAAAAACAGAAGAAGATTACTCTTTCCCGCAATACCATCACTGTTATCTCTGCTCTGTAACTTTTATCACAATTCAGCCTGAATAATTGTGTTTACTTTGTAGCAGAAATTTGAAACTAACAACTACAACTATGAAAAAAAACACTGGCTCAGCAGATAAATATATTCGTATTGTTCTGGCGTTGATATTAACGATAATCTACTTTCTCGATGTAGTTGTCGGGAATATAGCATTATTGCTTATAGCTGCGGCTTTAATTCTTTTTTCCACTGCAGTGCTAAGAACATGCCCTTTGTATTGGATATTTAATTTGAACACAACAAAACATAAATAACAACTTAAAAGTATACGCTATATGATGGAAACGATAAAAAACATATTAGGATTGGGTTCTTCCGTAAATTTTGCCGATTTGTTAGCCAAAGGTGCTATTATTGTAGATGTGCGCACACCCGAAGAGTATAAAAACGGCCACATCAGAGGGTCTATCAATATTCCCCTGGGAACGTTGGAAAAAAACTTATCTAAAATCAACAAAAATGCACCCGTCATTACCTGCTGTGCAAGTGGTATGCGTAGCGCCTCAGCAAAATCTATATTATTGGAACACGGATATAAAGAAGTGTACAACGGCGGCGGTTGGATGAGTTTAAAAAACAAACTATCTTAACATTACATCAGGAATTAATGAATTCTGCAGAATGTTAGATATATGTATTCCTTACTACCCATAACGTGTATGAAAAAAATCATGATAAAGCAAATTACATCGGGTTGGAACTTCATCAGAGCAACATATTTGCTGCTGGGTATAATAATAGTAGCCCAAAGCATAATGAGCAGGCAATGGCTACCGGCATTGTTCGGAGTGTACTTTGCCTCTATGGGGCTATTCAACTATGGATGTGCGGCAGGCACCTGCACAATTCCATACAAAAACAAAGATAAAAAATCAGAAGACATTAACTTTTAAGAAATAAAATAGATATAGTTATGAACACTACAACAGAAAAAAAATCATTCAGCGAAATTATTGCCGGCGATACGCCTGTATTGGTAGATTTCTATGCCACATGGTGTGGCCCCTGCAAAATGATGCCTCCTATTCTTGATGAGTTAAAAGAGATGATGGGAGATCAACTCATAATACTCAAAATTGATGTTGATAAAAACCCTTTAGTAAGCACTACTTACAAGGTGCAAAGTATACCCACTCTGATGCTTTTCAAAAACAGAGAGGTTCTATGGCGCACCTCCGGTGTAATGAATGCTCATCAACTGTATCAAATCATAAAGCAATATGTATAACATGTATAATACTGCGTTCGCTTCTCTGTTAAATATATTGGCGCTTTCAGTCTTACTGCTTTCCTGTACGCAAAGTGGCAGCAGCCAGGCAAACAGTACAACACAAGTTCTTTCACCTGTGGCTTTCAAACAAAAAGCCGACAGTTTGCCGATGAAATACATAGTGGATGTTCGTACACCTGAAGAGTATGCTCACGGGCATATCGAAGGTGCTGTAAATATCAATATTTATGATTCGGATTTTGAAAGCAGAATTAATTCATTAGACAAAACAAAGCCTGTACTTGTCTACTGCAAATCGGGAGGAAGGAGCAACAGTGCAGTGAAAGCATTTGCTCAGGCAGGATTCAACACAATATATGATTTACGTGGTGGTTTGATGGCCTGGCAAAATAATAACTTACCGCTCTCTCATGCCGGGAGTTCTGTGGAAGGGCAATCGGAATTCACTTATGCAGATTTTCAAAAACTTTTGTCTACCCATTCCAAAATACTCATTGATTATCATGCGGCATGGTGCGCTCCCTGCAAAAAAATGGAACCCGCTCTCAAAAAATTATCTGATGAGTATAAAGGACGTGTCCATATCGTGCGTATAGATGTTGATAAAGCTAAGCAACTTTCCAAACTACTCAACATAGAAGCTCTTCCTTTGATAGAGGTTTACGAAAATCAACGTCTTATGAAGAGGATTACCGGCTACCAAAGCGAAGAAGCTCTGCGAATGATATTAGAGCAATTGCAATAAATCATATTGATAACTGCCGCTTTTTAAAATGAATGTATCCATTATTTCTTAGTTCGTGCATGCTTTATATATTCTATTATCGCAGGCAATAGAGATATAAAGATGATGGCGAAAATAACTGTCTCAAAATTTTTTTCAACAAATTCTATGTGTGCAAATGCGTAGCCCAACATCGTGATACCACACACCCAAACAATACCTCCTATGATATTGAAAGAAATAAATTTTTTATAATTCATTTTTCCCACGCCGGCAACGAAAGGGGCAAAAGTACGTATGATGGGGATGAAGCGTGCAATTATGATGGTTTTGCCGCCGTGTTTTTCATAAAACTCTTGTGTACGCAACAAGTATTCTTTTTTTATCCATCTCGAATTGGAGTAAAAAACTTTATTGCCTAAATATTTTCCGATAGCATAATTTAATGAATCGCCGGCAATAGCTGCAATAGTGAGTAAAATCAGGCAAGTTGCAAGATCCAACGATTCTTTTCTTGCCATTACTCCCACGGCAAAAAGCAATGAATCGCCGGGCAACAATGGCATGACAACCAACCCCGTTTCAACAAATATGATTAAAAAGAGTATGGCATATATCCACGTTCCGTATTGAATGAATAACGCACTGAGATGATGATCCAGATGGAGGAAAAAATCCAGTATTTTTTTTATGTTTTCCAAGAGCTTAGAGTTTATCCAAAAAATAAGAGAATGTATCGCTACGCAAGCCCAGTCTAAGCGTTTCCAGCGGCACTACTTCGGATGGAGCAATATTACCAAGGTTTACGTTAGCACCAATAAGCTTGATAAACCAAACCTGCTGGTCGCGTTGTGGAGCCTCCCAGATGATTTTCTCTGAAGGTATCTTAGTGAGTATTTCTTCAACCAATCCCGAGCGCACCTCGCCGCTTGAGCGGAAAAGGCCTACATTGCCACCTTCCCGTGCCTCACCTATTACTTTCCATGCTCCTGCATCTAATTCTTTTTGCATGAGTTCTATCCATTTATAGGGAGGTATTATTTTTTCTACATCTTTAGAGCCTACTTCGGAAAGCACAGTTACTTTTTTTGAAAGTATGTTGATGTATTCGCATTTTTTGTCGTGCTCAAGCGTAATAGACCCATCGGATACCTCAGCATACTTCAAATCATATTTATCGAGTACTTTCAAATAATCATCAAACTGATTACGGATGATAAAAGCTTCAAGTAATGTACCTCCAAAATATACCGGTATACCTGCGTGTCTGTATACTTCTATTTTGCTGTGCAGGTTTGGGGTAACGTAAGAAGTAGCCCATCCGAGTTTTACTAAGTCAATATAGTCTCCGGCAACTTCTATGAGGTTTTCTACATCTCGCACACTCAGCCCTTTGTCCATTACCATGGTTAATCCGGAGGTGCGGGGTTTGAGGGTGCGCTCCGGAATTTTGGTAAGCGAAAAATTATTGTACATCTTTTTTTCGATACTGATCTATAATTTTATACAGCGCTTTTTGGGTTTCCAATTTAGGAAAAAATTCAAACAACAAAACATGCTTATCGAAATCGAGAGTCAGAGCTTGCTCCAGGTATAAAAAAGCTTCTTTGTATCTGCCCAGGTTAATAAGGTATACAACGGCCCTGTAATATAGCTCAGCGTTTTCGGGCATTTCGTCTATGCCGCTCATGATGAGGGTTAGAGCTTTGTCAATTTCGCCATTTTCATAGTGTACATAAGACCAGTTTTGCCATACCTCTGTGTTCTGTGGATCTAATATGCAGGCTTCCTCGTAGGCTTCCAAACAAGAGTGAAGATTTCCGATTTTGTACTCGTTATTTGCAGTTGCCAGCCAGTAGAGTGCATTTTCTTTGTCATATTTGAGGGCTTTTTTAAAAAAGTGCAGCGCTTCCATATGTTTGTTTTGTGCCTCCATACACTTGCCCATACCAAACCATGCTTCATGATAGAAGGGATCTATTTTTACAGCACGTTTGAAATACTCCATGGCTTTTGTGTATTTACCAAGACGCTCGTAACATATGCCAAGATTACAATATACATCCGCGCTGGGTGGCTCAAGTTTTCGGGTTTGATGTAGGCATTCTATGGCTTTTTCATAATCCTCCAAGTGCATGTAGCAGTTGCCCATGTTAAAATAGGCGGATGAAAATTGTTCATTTATCGTCACTGCATAATCATATGCTTTTATAGCCTCCTGAATTTTGCCGAGTTTGAAATACACGATTCCCATGTTGTACCACGCATAATCAGAGTATGGGTCGTTGTCTATGAATTTTTGATAATACGATATGCTTTGTTCAAGCTGGCCGGTCACATCCAAACAGTACGCCAATTCATACAAAGCATCTTCGTTGTTGATGTTGTGATTTATGGCCTCTTTGAAATAAACGATAGCCTCATCCAGTTTACCCCAGTCTTGATACGTCATGCCTATGGCAAAGTATATTTCATCTTTTTCGCTTACCGTATCCAATGCTTTATTAAGATATTCAAGTGCCTCATCATACAGTTCTTTCTGCGATAGGATGTTGGATTTAAGAAGTATGATATCTATCTGATTAGGCTCATAGAGTTCAGCTTTTTCAAGCAATTCCCATGCCTGGTCATATTCTTCTTTTCTCATGTGAAGATGAGCCTTGTGTATGAACAGTTCAGTAGAAAAGGGATACTGCTCCATGCCGAGAGTACATGCAAGATCTGCCTTTTTAAACTTCCCTTTTTCGATGTAATGTTCTATGATGAGCTCAAATTCTGCCAAATCAAAAAAAAGTGTCTGGCCATTTTTTATCATCTCTTCAAATCGCCTTACGGCTTCCTTCCCCTCATGCGTTCGTTTATATCTTTTTCCCATTCTACTACAATCTGAATTATGGGTGACATGTTGATTGTATGTGAACAATCAATGTAAATAAGGTTATTTTTTTCTCGAAAAGCAATTTTATTTATTCACATTTTAACAATAATTCTTACTCCTTACGGCAGGTTGATGGCCCTGTCGTAAAGGTGGTTCCTATCATACTCCTTTAGCATTGTGCTTATTTTTTATCACATATTTAAGGTTACTTTAATTTAAACCCGAATTACACACAAAATGCGGAAAGTGGCATGCTGTTTTTTGGGCGCGCCCCTGCGGGGCCGGGCTGTCCGCCACTCCGCTATCGCTACGGTGCTCCGCTAAAGCTCCGCACTGGCCT
>JANWYS010000150.1 GCA_025054875.1 Cytophagaceae bacterium
TTCGTAGTCCATTTCTTATGTAAGTTTTGGTTACATCACAAAAAAAGAAATCTCTTTCGAAAACTCCCTGAAAATTCGATATTGAAGCGAAAAATCAGTGTGAAATTGTATATTCAACTGAAAAATCCGGGTTGAAATTTTATATCCAACTGAAAAATCCGGGATAAAAAATTAGTGAATAAATGGACTTGTTTATGCATAAGAAATAAATTCTAAGTTGAATAGCCAAAACTGGCCGACTGTGAAAATTAGAAAGATATGTTTTCTACAGCTATGCTTTTAAAGCAACATCTTTTATCTTCAGACCGCAACATTCCTAATGCATAAACTGGGATAAAAAGGGTTTATCTTACGTTATGTACTTATAAAGAACTCTATTGATTAATGAGTTTATCTTTTTTTAAATAGTGGTTAACAAAATAAACTACTATTCCAGCCATTATCGTAAGCAATCCTAAAAGGGACTCATAAGTATTTTCTATCATTACATAAACCATCATGGAAAGTTCAATAACGATGAAAAGTATGGGTGTAAGAGGATAGCCCCAGGTAGTGTAGTGCGTTATTGATTTGTTTTTATATCTATATATAAATATGCCTATTACTGCAAGTACGGTAAACATACTTAGCGTGAAGCCAATATATACGGTTACCTGTTTGAAAGTAGCTGTGTGGATGAGGATGAGAGCAATTAAAAACTGTAAGAGCAGAGCGTAAACCGAGCTTCCTGATTTAGATTTCCATGACAGTTTTTTAAATAATGGATAGTCTTCTCCCAAGACTTTGGCCGTTCCCGGTCCAATCATCATCATTGAGTTTACGGAGGCTACGAGCCCAATGCATATGATAGCGGCCACAATTTTTGCCCCTGCTACTCCAAATATTTTTTCGGCAGCAACAAAAGCTACTTCCAGCTTGCCTTTGAGCTCTTCAATCGGTACGTTATACAAAAATATAAAGTTCAAACATAGGTATAATATCATTACCAAAGTAGACGCAGCAAACAATGCACGTGGTATATTGGTGCGCGGGTTATCTATATCTTCGGTTATGTATGTTATGGCATTCCACCCCGAATAAGCAAAAGAGACATATACCAACGAAACAAAAAATGATGGGTTCAATATTTGCTTCAAATCTTCTGATGTGGCACTTATTTTGAAATGCTCATGATTGCCCCATATTATGCCGGCTGTAGAGAGCACCACTATGAGGCTTATATTGATGAGAGTAAAGGTAAGCTGTACTTTTCCGCCTGAACGTATGCCAAAAAGATTTATTACAAGCACAGCACATAACAGTATGGTAGCTACAACGGAGGAAGAGCTTTCAATGATGCTTCCGAAATAATTGCCAAAAGCCATACATGAGGCGGCCATGGGAGCAGTAAAACCCAGTGTTATGGAAACCCAGCCAGCGTTGAACCCGACAAGGGGATGGTACAAACGCGTGAGAAAATTATACTCCCCTCCTGAACGTGGCATGGCGGATGATAGTTCTGCATAAGTGAGGGCTCCGCACAACGCCATGACTCCTCCGGCTACCCATAACATGAGCAAAGCAAACACTGAGTCAATGTCCATAGCCTGAAATCCTAAGCTGGTGTATACTCCGGTCCCCACCATATTTGCAGTTACAATGCTTATGGCAGTAGTTAATCCTATTTTATTTTTGGGTCTGTTGGTTGTGTTCACCGTATAAATGTTTGTCCTTTACTTTTAATGGCAGCACTCGTATATTTCCTTTTTAGATTAAAAACAAAAATGATGTGAGATAGACATGAAAAGTATGAATGTATTTTTAGTAACATACAAGGTCATGCGTGGAGTGTATTACCAATCATCTTTATCTTCAACAGCTCCTTTTTTCATCACCTTCTTTATGTCTTCAATTATATTGTTCACTTCTTTGTTGACTTGTGCGGTAAGTTCTGTTTTATTTTGAGAGCTCATTTTAGATAGCGCTACCTCAAGAGATTGTTTGGTTTTAGGCCCTGTGCTAACGTTGTAAATAGTGAAATCAGTTATGGTAATTCTGTATTTGCCATCTTTCAAATGAAAGGATACCGTGTAGGTTACATTGTGTTCTGCCTTGTACTTTATATCGTAAGTAAGTTTTACGATAAAAAATCCTTCTTTCAACACCTTGAAATTTGCTTTGTCGTCTACATCATACTTATCGGTTTTATAGTAGTTGGCAATCCAATATTTGCAACGTTCGTAGAGCACATCTCTGGTTACACTGTCTATAATGACGGTTTCTTGATAGGTAATTTTTTTCGTGTCATTGTCGGTAGGTAAGCTTTGTGCAAGTAAATTCAGATTAACCATGAAGGCCATCATGGCTGTAAATGCATATAGGTAACCTTTCTCCATATGGATGCGATTTCGTTTGTAAGTATCTGATACAAATATACGTTCTAAATTGACATTGAAAAATAAACCCAAAATTGTCATTAGCCCAATTTTTCTAATGGCCGTCATTAGAAAATTTAGATTATAAAGTGCTTATAATGAAAGATTATATATATGTTTTAAGGTCACAATGAAGCACGGTTTATGGTAAGAAAATCTTACAGCTCTCTCTTTGATACTTTTCAAAACATAATATTTGTGAGTTACCTTTCTAACACCTTTGTTGACGTTGGACTTCGTTTGGAAACTTCATTTAAAGGCAATGCTCTAATTAAAATATTATTTTGACACAAGTTATTTAGGAGTGTAAGACACATAGAAACGGTCAAAGTCTGTCGTGCCAGTTTTTCCAACTTCTCTTTGAAGGTATATGGCCTTTGCTTCAGCCAATACCCGTTCAGGTAATTGGGCAAGTACTTAGTGGCTACACCATTGAAAGGACTTAGAAAATCCCGAATTCGCCTGTGTTGATGATTCACCGTTTGCAGATGTATCCCTGCCTTGGGTTTATAGTGCTTATTACATGCACTCTTAATAGCTTTATGTTGAAGCCCGTATTGCTGAGTTACTTTTTTATACATCTTATTTTCATCGGTAATCAACAAGCTGTTGGGTTTAATTTATTTTCAAGTGCTTTCTTCACTTGCACCCTGCTGGCTTTGCATCCTTCCATGATAGCGCTGATGCCCGTTTTACTATTACGGCTAATTCCCGCTAATACATTCATCCTTTCATTTTTATCCTCTACCGCTTGGTTACCTGGCTTACGTGGCCTTCGGGCAAGCATTCTGCTGCCTTTCTCATTCTTCTTTAACACCATTTAGTCGCACTCCACAACCCCTTGCAGTTGCAGTTGGGTAAACTCTTCCAATAGGCAGGATAGTATTTTTGCCGCCTGTTGAAGGCCGTATGCATGGCTATACCTGTTTCCTGACAATATCTTCTCAGGCTATATCCCTTCAGCAAGCAAGCGATTTATTTTCCCCAACAGAGCTTTCATGTGGATAGGATAGAGCACTTGTACAGTTGGTGTCGCTGCAATGTTTGCCGTATTTCTTGCAATGATAACGTTGAGCTCCTTTATGGGTTTGCCCACTTTAACCACATGAGATGAATGACAATATGGACATCAGCGGATAGTCAGGCGAGTAGATTGTACATCGGCTTCTATTCGGGAGAAACGGAGTTCTTCCAGGCTGGATATGCGGGAGAGAAAAATTTCTTTCTCCGTTGAGGTTAGGTGTTCAAACCGAGTAATTAAGTCGTTTAAACTCTTAGCTATAAATTTCTATGCAAACATAATAATTAATTTAGAATATAGCCTATTTGAAGTATACCAAACAATGCTTTCGAATGACAATTTTGGG
>JANWYS010000151.1 GCA_025054875.1 Cytophagaceae bacterium
TGTTATTGGAAACTAATGCCGATAGTGTAATTCCTGTGGCGGCATTTAGTTATCCTATTTGGCGAAGCCTAAAAATTGAAAATGGCAAATTGCAAATGAATTTTCCTGAAAACTTAAATAAGCGTTCCCAAGATTTACCACCTGCGTATCACGATGTGGGGCAGTTTTATTTTTTTGTGGTGAGCAGATTTTTAGCCACTAAAAAACTATTTTCCGAATTTTCTATACCTTTGCATATTTCAGAATTGGAAATGCAAGATATTGATAATGAAACTGATTGGAAATTGGCAGAGTTGAAATATCAATTGATGCATTTTTTGAAATGAAGCTTTACATGTAAATTTCTTACAAATGGACAAACAATAGAGTTACAGCTTCTTTCTTTCAAAAGCGTCTATTAAAGAATATTCAGTAGCGTTAAATATCTTCGCATCTAACGTTTTGCTATATCGTTCAAGTGTATAATATGAATTAAATACCTTTGATATGTACTCTAAAAATCTACCTATGTTAATTGGTTGGTTAGTTTCGTCAATTATGGGTGTTGGAGGAACAGCAGATGTATCGTAAAAATGAGTATCTCTCCTATATAGTTCATTATTTTCAGAAACTTCTACTTCTTTAAACCATGAGTGGTCAGCTCCGGTAATCCATATTTTCTTGTACCCCATGTTCAGGCACAAGAAAACAGATGGCCCCAGAACGTTGTAAAATTGTGGCATGGCGAGATTTTTACGATAAAACAAAAAGGTAATTCTATCAAAACCATGCATAATTGCGTAGTTATAAAGTACTACTTTTACAGATCCCTTTGATTTTTGCAACCATACTATATCTGCATCTTTCCTGAATATGTAAGGTACAAAAAGTGTGAGCTCCCAATTTACTTGAGTTTTTAACACATTGAATGTGGCTATTACGTCGGGCCTGTTTTTATACAAAAAGTATCCCGGATCATGTAAGACATGGTAATGAGGTTTAAGGTTAAAAAAGTGAGAACTACTCACTATATTATTTACAGTGAGTAAAACTTTTTCTTTTATTTTATGTTCATATTGGTTCAATGTTTCTGACATGGAGGGACCATTAGCTATAATTAAACATTCATCAGACAAGGCTCGGGGAAGTTTCATAAACCAATCTGACAAAACTATTATTTTTGATAAACCGATCAATGTTTGATATATACGAGTACCAAACAATTCGATCCTTTTGAAAAAATGAGCCAATTCAACAATGCGCATAGATTATTAAAACCACAAATTAAATAATTCGTACAAAGTAAATCCAAAGAACGGTAATGTAAACCGAAAAATTGTACAGGTGGGATACCACCGAAAAATCCGGGTTCATAACACTTTAGGGGGTGTTCCCCTTAATCGTTACCACAAAATTCATCAATGTATTATTACTTTTATTCAACGACTTCATTACATTGTTCGTTGAACTCTTGTATGGGTGAGATCTATTGATGATGTTAGTATGAACGTCTGTTTACTTTATGTATTCTTTTCTTTTTAAAACGGTTTCTAAAAACCGGATGTCATTTTCATGGTTGAATATTTTAAACGGCAAATGAATGATTTGTACTTTGTTAATCACAAGTAAGAAGTGGTCTTTGTTTTTATAGGCAAATTTAATCATATCCCACTGTATGTGGCTTCCACGGCGAGCGTCTAAGCGCAGAATTATTTTTTGACTGTCTATCTCGTACCAAAATTTTTCGAACAAAATCTGCCCTTGAGGCAATTGAGTAACGCCTGCAAACTGTATGAGCCAAAAAAGTATGTAACCAATAATCAGTAGGATTGCAGGAGTTATAAACCACCATTTGTATTCAGGGAATGCGAAAGCTAAAGATGCGATAGACAAGGGCCCTACGATGTACCACCATTGTCTTTTGAGCAGGGCAAAAAAGGCAACTCGTATGTAGGTTTTTTTAGGGAGTTGATATTTTTTTGTTTTTACTATCATAGTGTTTAAAAAATTTTTCAGAAGGCTTTTAAGCTCATATCCAAGGCATGTGCAGAGTGTGTGAGTGCGCCTACAGATATGTAATCCACTCCGGTTTCGGCCACTTCGCACACATTGTATTCATTAATACCTCCGGAGGCTTCGGTTTCGTATGTTTTGTTAATGAGTTGTACTGCTGCACTTATTTGTGCCGGAGTCATGTTGTCCAGTAGTATGCGGTGCACCTTTCCCGTGTCGAGCACTTGCTTTACCTCTTCTATGTTGCGGGTTTCTATTTCTATTTTAAGGTCTAAATTGTTGGCTTTAATATATGCATCGGCGGCCTCTATGGCATTGCGTATGCCGCCGGCATAGTCTATATGGTTATCTTTGAGCATTATCATATCATACAATCCATAGCGGTGATTTTCTCCGCCGCCTATTTTTACAGCCCACTTTTCAGGGAGGCGAAAGTTAGGTGTTGTTTTTCGGGTGTCCAGAAGTTTGGCCGGAGTATGTTTTATTAACGATATGAATTTGTTTGTAATAGTAGCTATGCCACTCATTCGTTGCATGCAATTCAGAATCAGTCGTTCGGCTTTAAGGATAGATTGTATGTGTCCGTATATGTGAAAAGCTACATCGCCGCTTTTAACGAATGTTCCATCTTGTATGAATACTTCTATGCCGAGTGACGGCTGCACATATTTACAAATGTGCGTGGTTAGCTCAATGCCGGCCAGTATGCCCTTATCTTTAACTATGAGCTTTGCTTTACCCTTGGCATTAGCAGGTATGCAGGCCAGAGAAGAATGGTCGCCTGAGCCTACATCTTCAGCAAATGCAAGTTTAATGAATTCATTTATGTTGTGTTCGGTCAGGTAGTGCACATCGCAAAATTAAAAAAAGCCCGGAATATTGTATCAGGGCTTATAAAACTATAGGTTATTTTTATCAATTCTTATTCCCGGCTAAAATCTATTGTGTCTATGTAATAAGAACCTCTCAATTTCTTTAACACAATGTACACTCTGTATGAACCACCGGTGAATGTATACTTGCCAATAGTATACATCATAGCATTGTCTGCAGAACTTCCTTTATGGATTTGCTGATAATCGGATGGGGTGTATTTTTTGAAAAAATCGCGCAGGATAAACTCTGCTTGAGTTTTACTGTAACTGCCTTTCTCTCCATCAATATTTATCTCTACAATATCGTTGAGATATTTAGTCATCTCGCGGGCATTTCCGGACTTCATGTGAGGTTTCATGTCGGCAATGATTTCCATACCTGATTGCCCTAAACTTATTCCCGCAAAAAAAACAATAAAACTGAGAATCAATACTGTCTTTTTCATTTCGATATAGGACATAATAATATTTAAAATACTACAGCAAAAATTGTTCCACGATTATCAGAATAAATTTGGCACAAAAAACACAGCCACAAAATATAGAAAAATTTTAAAAATTCATATTCAGTGTTAGAGAAAAAAGTACAGCCTTGTGTTCGGATCTTCGCTGTGGACGGGTTTCAATAGCAAAGGATGATTGTGCAGTATTTTCACTTCCTGAAAGATTTGTGCCAACCGCTACCCTTTTGCAGGTGTCTTCGGAGTTTCATATTCCCTG
>JANWYS010000152.1 GCA_025054875.1 Cytophagaceae bacterium
GTACAGGCAACTTTACGAAGCAGCTACTTTCCATCAAAACAGCTTCACCGATACGCTGAAACAGTGGATTAAAAAGTTATTATTACGCAGTGCACCAGCCCCCCGGGGGGTATCACTTTTAGATATGCACGACCGTCAAAATACTTATTTCAACCAAACAGATATCAAAAAAATGTTAGGCATAACTCATCTGTCTGTGCCTAAACCACAACAACCTGACACGATGGATGGTGTATTGCGCTGGGATGTAGCGGATTATATGCCCGGAGACATTCTGGTAAAGCTTGACAGAGCATCCATGGCTAACAGCCTCGAGTTGCGCACTCCTTTTTTAGATGTAGATGTGGCTGAGTTCTGTCTTTCTTTGCCTTACTCGCTCAAAATCAATCATCAAACCGATAAGCTTGTACTTCGCGCCGCCTTTGCCGACAAATGGACGGAAAACATCCGTAAAAGAGGTAAGCAAGGATTTGGCGCCCCCGTAAGAGAATGGCTACAAAAACCTGAATTTCAAGAGCTTATTGGTGATTTGTTAAAAAATCCGAACAGTAAACTGTACAACTACATAGATTTTGATACTGCGCAACCATTCATAGAAAAACCCACCTATCAGACGTGGATTTTACTCGTACTTTCTTTGTAGCTTACTCAACAGACAAAATCATATGAAGACCGAGCCTAATACTCCGACAGTCAGTGTTTTGATGTGCGTATTTAATGGTGAAAAGTATCTCAAAGAGGCCATGGATAGCATCCTTTGTCAAACTTTTACCGATTTTGAATTTATTATTATCGATGATAACTCAACTGATCGCAGTGTGGACATGATCCGTTCCTACACTGACCGCAGGATACGCTTGTTTAGAAATGAGGAAAACATAGGACTCACTAAATCTTTAAATAAAGGCATAGAACTTGCCAGAGGTAAATATATTGCTCGTATGGATGCAGATGATATTAGCCTGCCTGATAGACTGGCTGTACAGGTGCAGTTTATGGAAGAAAATCCGCAGGTCAGTTTAGTTGCGACTCATATTGCGCTAATAGATACAGAAGGAGCTATTAAGGGTTACTGGCAGGATGATATTGATACAACCACACATGAGAAAATAGTTAACCGCTTACCTCACAGCAATTGCATAGCTCACCCTAGTATAGTAATCAGAAGTGAAATTCTGAAAAGGTACAGATATAATGAGGAATGTACTAATTCCCAGGACTGGGAACTATGGCTAAGGCTCAGTACAACAGGTCATACGTTTGCTAAAATAACAGAAGTTAAACTGCACTATCGCATTCACCATAACTCTATCAGTTGTACAAGTAGTGCTAACGGAGTCAATAAAAAAATTGAACGGCTGTATTTTATTTTTATCAAAAACCAACTTCGTAATAAAAATTTCAGCCTGACTTTATTAAAAGTATTAATAAAATATTTGAAGTTATTTATTAATAGAAAAAAGATAGAAGCAAGTAATTGGGTCTATCAATGGCGTATTAAATTCTTCCTCTGGAGGCAATTGCGCAAACATGATATTATTCTGTTTTTCCCTTTCTATCATTTGGGTGGTGCTGAGCGTGTACATGCAGATATAACAAAAACTATCAGCGCTTATCAGCCTCTGGTACTGTTTACCTCTTATTCCAAAGACACTACTTTTAAAAAACAGTTTGAGCAATCGGCCAATACCATTGAACTTGATTATGTTATTCATTCAATGGGTGAAAAAAATATGCTTCGTTTTATTGCCTCTTGTATTAATCGCAAAAAGAAGAAGCAGATTCTATTTGGTGCAAACAGCAAACTGTTTTACGACATTCTACCTTATATAAGCGACCCTCAAATTATTAAAATTGATTTGATACATGCCTTTCATCACCCACATGAATGGGGTTATGAAAAGTACTCATTACCACATGTATCTGCACTTAATCAACGAATTGTGATTAATCAGAAAACATTTGAGGATATGCAAGAACAGTATGAAAATAATAATATAACACCGGAGTTGAAAAAGCGCATTTTGCTTGTTCATAATCAGGTGGCTATACCCAATGATTTACCGGCCAAATCATCCGATAAAATGATAGTACTTTACTCCGGACAGGACAGCCATGAAAAGCGAGCGCATATAGTTGAAAATATAGCCAAACGCATGTATGAGCTTGGCATACAAGATGTTGAGTTTCATATTGCGGGGTATCTGAAAGAAAATATAAGCCCGAATTTAAAATTTTGGGGTATCGTTACCGATGAGCATCAGTTGAACTCTTTGTATAAAAAATCACACGCAATACTTATCACTTCTTCAAGGGAAGGCTTTCCTATGAGTTTACTTGAAGGGATGGCGCATGGAGCTATTCCTATCAGCACCAAAGTAGGCGGCATACCATATTACATTACCGATGGCCTGACAGGTTTTCTGATTGATAACGTAGAAGATGAAAATCTGATAGTAGAACAATTTATAGAAAAAATACTAAAGATTGCCCGCAAGCCCGCAATGCGTGAGGAAATGAGCCTTCATGCCTATCAATATGTAGTCCAAAACTTTCATCCTGATATTTTTTCAAATAATTACAGAGCACTATTCAATATTAACGCCTGAAAATTTTACATATAAAATTACATGCAACCGCTCATCTCCGTAGTCATTCCTTATTTTAACGACGGCCTGTATATAGACGAGGCAGTAGATAGCATATTGAATCAAACTTATACCAATGTAGAAATTATCATTGTTAATGACTGTTCTACGGATCCATTTTCAATAGATAAAATTACTAACTATAATAAGCCTAAGACAAAAGTTATTCACCATACAACTAATAAGCATTTATCTGCTGCAAGAAATACAGGATTTAGAGAAGCCAAAGGAGAGTACGTACTCACCTTAGATGCTGACGATATGTTTGAACCTTCTTTCTTAGAGAAAGCCATTGAAATATTAGATACGCAGCCAAGTGTAGGAGCTGTTTCTGCATGGGCACAATGCTTTGGTACATCAAATTTCATCTGGAAGCCAACGGGAGGTAGTATAGAAAATTTTTTGTTTAGAAATAATTGTGTAGCGTGTGCTCTAATAAGAAAAAAAGTATGGGAACAACTTGAGGGATATGATGAAAATATGAAAAAAGGCTACGAAGATTGGTATTTTTGGATTTGCGCTACCGCATTAAATTGGAAAATACATGTTATTCAAGACCCCTTATTCCTTTATCGCAAAAAAGAGACTTCAATGTTAAATGATTCTTTCAAAAATCATGTAGAAATTGTAGGTTATATCGTCAGTAAAAACTACAATATTCTTTCAAGTTATCTAAAAGAAATGATTATTTGCAGAGAAGAACATATTTTTAAATTGGAAAATCAGAATAAAGAATTAAAAGAACTAATCAAAAATACTCAAAATGAAATCCATAATTATATTTACAAATCAAAAGACTATCGATTGGGAAACTACATTTTAAGGCCATTACGCCAATTAAAGAGGTTAATAAACCTATATAAAAATAGCTTCTC
>JANWYS010000153.1 GCA_025054875.1 Cytophagaceae bacterium
AACGTTTTCCTCTGGTCTTCTGAGTCCGTCGGTGTTCTGTTGGGTCTTTCTTGTCTGGCCCGGTCTTGGCGGCCTCTAAATGGGGGTGGATTGTACGGGTCGTGTATCTGTCGTGATTGAGGCGGACTATTCGGTGCTGCTGTGGTGTTGGCCGGTCAGGTCGGCGGGTGTGCTTGTGTGCGGCATCCGTGCGGTGTTGGACGGTCGGGCGTGTTTGGGTGTGCTCGTTAGCGTCGTGGGTGCGTCTGTGGTGCTTTGTCATTTCTGCTCAACGCCTACTTTCTTTTCCACCGTAGGACTGCACAAGAGGAAAAAACTGGATAGCAAATATGAACCACATTCAGTCCACCACGAGCAGCTTCCCTCGAGCTATTGTATTATCTTCAAAGACGATGGTGTACAAATACACGCCGGTTGATATAGCAATCCTGCTCATATCAATAATGTTTTCAGAGGAATAACTCTGATACAAAATACGACCAGTAATGTCGTATATGTATAGATTAAATTTTAAACCTGAATGGTTATTGAAATGCAAGATACCATTTCGCTGAACAGGATTTGGCATAACACGGACTTTTTCTGATTGTAAGTCCTTGTGAATGGGGCGAATAGAATACTGCTCAGTATATTTTTGGATACACTTGAAGGTATTCAAGTGTACCTCGTAGTATTTTCCCGAAGCCAGACGAACTGCAGCTTTAAAATATTGAACATCGGCCTGAGGCGGAAGTGTGTATTCAAAAATCTCCGAGTCTCCGAGCGAGAACAACTGACCGGAGGGCTGAAAACTAATAGAGTAAAATGGCGAGAAATGTGGGTTTCTGACGCGGTATTCTCTCCCAGATTGACTGACGTATAAACTTAAATTAGAAGGTGTTTTAGCAATCATGCCTTTGGGTAACTCAAAGTATACGTATCTAATGTGAGAGTTACATTCGTTAATTACCCTGCACGAAAACACCCGGTTGCCCAATGAGTCTGTATTCACTTTGAGCAGATGAAAAGAGAGACAATCTATCTTTTTTTCATCGCAGGGTTTATCCTTAAATTTAACATCAACCGTAAAGCAGCATGAAGAATAATTCCCGCAAACGTCCCTTGCCTCATAACAGTTCTTAGTTACACCTAAGGGGAAATCTCCTCCACTCGGTATTCCCTCCAGTAATTTTATCTGATGATTATTGCAGTAACATTCGGTAGTGAGCTCGGGATACTCGTAATATACTTTTGCTTTTTGAGCATCGATATCCAAATACACTTCAATATCTTGAGGACATGCCAATCTCATACTATATGCGTCTCCGTCGCCTGGTCTCCAGTACTCTATAGTCGTAAATAGCAAAGTATCACACTCTTCATTGCTATCTTTTATGGTTGAAACTACAGTCTGTGGATTACTGTAATAGACTCCGCCTATCCTTACACTATCTCCTTCACATATCCTTACCGTATCCCTCCGAACTGGCGATGTGTTCAAACAAGCATCCATCTCATTTAATTTTCTATTGAAATTTGTACTTATATTTATCTTTTCAAAAGGATGGTAGTTCGCCTGAGTGTAATTTATAGGATCGGTATTTAGAATTACTACATCCTCAAAGAAAATCTCTAAATTTCTTTTAGCCGTGCAGCATCCTAAAGTCTCCCCATTAGCATCAATTTTAAAAAATACAATATCCCTACCTGGGCTTAAATTGCTTAGAATATCACCAACTGCTATGTATCCTCTATTATCATCTTGAACAATATGCCTAATGGGCGCCTGATTAGAAGTATATGCGTACACATTACTAAAAACTACGTCGCCTAAGCTATCTAATAAGGATATTACTGAGTATCGGCTACCCAGAATAACTCCTTTATCTTTCGTAATTGTAGGCTTCGAAATAACAAATAACTCTAAAGGATAATCTCGAAAGGAGTAGGCTTTGCTCCAAAAAATCATGCCATCAGTTGAAATTTTAAATAGAATCAAATAATTAATTAAGTCGGAAACTCTGCCACCCAATAATACATAGAAATTGTTTTCATAATCATACAAAGAACCATAAAGGATCATTGGAAAAATGTCATTGTCATTTTTTAACTTATAACTATTAACCTTTACTACGTCTCCATTTAATAGGTTAATCTGGAAATATATTATTTTATCTCTAGCTATTCCAAAGCCATATCCCAAAGAGTCATCGACATGGTAAATAGCATAGTTTGCCCTATTAGACTGTAAGCTATCAAATACATAAAGATTACTCCATCTTGTATTGCCTTCATTATCTAATGAAGATATAAAACATCCTATACTTTTTTTATCTCTTTTAAGAGAACCAGATACTATATAGCCACCTTTAAAAGACTCAATATTTTCTGGAAACGATAGATAATTTAAAGAGTCTTTAATTGTCATTTGCCAATTTATATTGCCAGACGTATCTATATTTAAGAGCCATGCACTCCTCTTCTTAAAAAAGGCTTCTGTGTAACCATATGCCATTAAAGAATTGTCGTTGTAAGAAGATACAATTTTGTTTAGTAGTTCCGCCCCATTACCTCCATAATTATTTTGCCATATGATGCTTCCGCCAGAGTCAACACACATGATTATTCCATTCCATTCCCAGCCAAGTATCGGCTGAAAATGAGACATCTCTCCACAGATGTAGTACTTATCTTTTTTCTTAACTAAGTGGCGAGCTGACTGCCACTCTTGTAAAGAAGGGCTTTCATACATTTTAAACACTACTTGAGTGGAGGCAGCGCAAAAGAACAAATTACTAAATAATAAAACCAGAGGCATTTCCTTAAGCATAGCATAGTCATTTTTTTAACGGCCTTGCGGGAGGCATTTTTTTGCCCACCACAAGGCCGTTCTACTTTTATTCACTTATAGTGCAATCTGGGTTTAAAGTACATGCCACTATTATATCTCCATGCGATACAGGAGCAAACGTGCATCCTTTAACATCATACGCTGTAAAAGGTTCTGTATGTAGCCTCATCCCATCGTCTCCCCAAAAGTCTAATAGCCAAAAACCTGCATTCATAGCATCATTTCTATAACAATAGTCAAATTGCGTCGCATACCAGTAAGTTTGGAGTGGGGGATGAAGATACCAGGATATATTGAGACCTCCCACGTTGTTAAATGTTGTCCATTCTGTTATAGGCGTTACCTGTAGAGTAAGTTTACTTACCTTTACCAGTCGTAGCCTGGTATTTACCCTTGTGCGAGTCGCCTGCTCTTCTTCGGTTGGACAACTTGGAAAATCCTTAAAAAATCTAAGCGCCTCGTAAAGATAACAAAGAGTATCGCTAGTTCGATAATTAGCATCAGGCTTAATCACCACATGTATGACTCCATCCTCATCAATTTTTACTTCTGAAGATATGTCCATTTTTTCATAAATGAATAAGCTGTCCTGATGGCAGGAAATAAAAGCAAAAACCAAAAAAATAAAAGATATTTTTCTCATTGTTATCAATTTATTTGAGTT
>JANWYS010000154.1 GCA_025054875.1 Cytophagaceae bacterium
AACTCAAATAAATTGATAACAATGAGAAAAATATCTTTTATTTTTTTGGTTTTTGCTTTTATTTCCTGCCATCAGGATAGTTTATTCATTCATGAAAAAACGGACATACCTTCAGAAGTAAAAATTGATGAGGATGGAGTCATACATGTGGTGATTAAACCTGATGTTAATTATCGAACTAGCGATACTCTATGTTATCTTTACGAGGCGCTTAGATTTATCGAGAGTCATCCAACGTGCCCGGATCAAGCAGACCAGGGAAGTCGCATAAGAGTGAACACCAAATTGCGACTAGTAAAAGTAAGTAAACAGACTTCTCAGATAACGCCTATAACGGAATGGACAACATTCAACAACGTGGGAGGCCTCAATATCTCCTGGTATCTTCATCCCCCGCTCCAAGATTACTGGTACGCAACACAATTTGAGTATTGCTACAAGAGTAGCTCTGTAAACGAAGTATTCTGGCTATTGGACTTTTGGGGAGACGATGGGATGAGAGTGCATACAGACCCCTTCAACGCATACGATGTAAAGGGATGTACATCTGCTCCCATATCACAAGAACACATAGTAATAAAATGCACTTTAAACTCAGATTGTAGTATAACCGAATAGTATCTAAGCAAATCTGCTGGAGGTAGCTTTGCCTCCAGCAGATTATTTCAACAATAAAATTCAAATAAATATTTATATGTTTAAAGTATTTTCCATCATCTTACTTGCCAGTTTATTTTTTTACGATGCCACAGCGCAAGCAATTTTTAAAATGTATGAGAGACCGTCCTCGCAAGACTGGCAAATGAGTCGTTATTTAATTAAACGAAAAGACAAGTATTACATATGCGGAGACATAAGAATTTCCTTTCAAAGAGAGGATGGATTGATTATATGCGTTGACTCTATGGGAAAAATTCTATGGCAGAATAACTATGGTAGCGATAAAACGGAATACTTAAGCAAAATTGTTTTTTCCCATGACGGCAATAGCCTTATGGGATACGGCTATACACACGCATTTAATGTCAGATGGCCATGGCTTCTAAATGTAGATACAAATGGTATTTTAAATTGGCATATGACGATAAAAGACCCAGTAAACAATTCACCTACATTAGGAAATATTGAAGCATGTAAATTAGGTTATATAGTATCTGGACCTCTATCTAACAATAAAGAAAAAAGAGACATAGGATGCTTTATATCCTTAGTAGACGATAATGCCGTGACAAAGTGGAGTCGCTTGTATGTCTTTGACAGTTTGCAATTCCATAAATCAGATGGCTACGCCATTTATCATGTTGATGACTCTTTGGGATATGGCTTCGGAATAGCTGGAGACAAGATACTGTATTTCAAAATTAGATTATCGAATGGAGATTTACTGGACGTTAATAATTATTCAATTAAAAATAATATTTCTCCAATGATTTTCCATGGCGCACTGCATGATAATGAACTTGAGTTCTATATGTTTTTAGGCGGAAAGATATCAGATTTTGAGAATTATTTAATATTGATGAAAATAACGACTGATGGAACACTCCTATGGAGCAAAGCTTACTCTTCAAAAGAGTATAATATAGACATATTTCTTGGTGTATCAAGGCCTACTTTGACAAGAGATAAGGGAATAGTTTTTGGACAGAGGAATTCTATCATGTCTTTATTGGATAGTGCGGGCAATGTAGTTTTTAATAATAACTACGCTTATTCTAATACTTTTACACCTGTTAAACATGTTATTCAAGATGACAATGGGCATTACGCAGCTGTCAGTGATATTCTAAGCCACATAAGTCCAGGTAGAGATATCGTATTCTTCAAAGTCGATGCTGACGGAGAAACTCTAGGATGCTGCACTTCTAAAAGAAATTTGGAGACTTTTTTTGAAAATATCGTAGAGCAAAATTTTGAAGACATAAATTACAGTGTTTCAGAATATCTCCCTTTTGAGATAATAAACATAAGTACAACGCCTTATGAAAAACTCAACGAAATTGATGGATGCTTAAATATTGCACCGATCCGAAGAGATACAGTTAAAATCTGCGTAGGTGACAGTGTGAATATAAACGGAATCTATTACAGCACGCCACAAACCATAATATCTAAAATACGGGACACCAACAGAGAATGCGACACCTTATTAATTACAAATATAGAGTACTGGAAGCCAGAAGTAGGAAACGAATATTTCCTAAATATAACATGCCCTGAGTCTAAGGAAATTTACTTAGAGGATAATACACAGAAAGCGAAGGTGCACTACGAATATCCATCTGTAGCGTCCAACTGTTTTTGCGATGATTATGAGATCAAAATCGCAGAAGGCTTGGCAAGTGGAGAGGAATTTCCTCTGGGAATTACTAAAAATTGCTATGAAGTTATGGATGGCTGCGGCAATTATTCCTCATGCTGCTTTACGGTTGATGTTAAATTTAAGGATAGACCCTGCGATGAAAAAAAGATAGATTGTCTCTCTTTTCATCTGCTCAAAGTGAATATAGATTCATTGGGCAACCGGGTGTTTTCGTGCAGGGTAATTAACGAATGTAACTCTCCCATTAGATACGTATACTTTGAGTTACCCAAAGGCATGATCGCTAAGGCGCCCGCCAATTTAAGTTTCTACGTCGGTCAATCTGGGAGAGAATATCGCGTCAGAAACCCACATTTCTCGCCATTTTACTCCATTAGTTTTCAGCCCTCCGGCCAATTGTTCCTGCCCGGAGACTCGGATATTTTTGAATACACACTTCCGCCTCAGGCTGATGTTCAATATTTTAAAGCTGCAGTTCGTTTGGCTTCGGGAAAATACTACGAGGTACACTTAAATACCTTCAAGTGTATTAAAAAATATACTGAGCAGTATTTTATTCGCTCCATTCACAAGGACTTACAATCAGAAAAAGTCCGTGTTATGCCAAATCCTGTTCGGCGAAATGGGGTATTATATTTCAATAACTATTCAGGTGTAAAATTTAATCTATACATACAAGACATTACTGGTCGTATTTTATATCAGAGATATTCCTCCGAAGATATTATTGACATGAGCAGTATTGCCATATCAACTGGTGTGTATTTGTACACCATTGTCTTTGAAGATAATACAATAACTCGAGGGAAGCTGCTCGTGGTGGACTGAATGTGGTTTATATTTGCTATTCATTTCTCTACTCTCATGCAGTCCTACGGCGGGAAAGTGGGCGTTGAGTGGAAATGATCAAACGACGCACACACGCGCACGAAGCTGACGAACACGCTCAAACGCGCCCGACCGCCCAACAGCGCACACCTACCGCAGACAGGCCCGCTCAACAAAACATCCAGGCGAAACAGACCGCCTCAAACACGACAGATACACAGCCTGTACAATCCACTGCCATTCAGAGGCCGCCAAGACCGGGCCAGACAAGAAAGACCCAACAGAACACCGACGGACTCAGAAGACCAGAGGAAAACGTT
>JANWYS010000155.1 GCA_025054875.1 Cytophagaceae bacterium
AGTAAATACTAAACGGTTGTCTGGTAGGCAACTGTTTTTTTATTATCATTTTTGACATAATAAAATTAACATATTACGTATGGCAGAAATAACTTACTATACTGAGGAAGGCCTTAAAAAATTGAAAGATGAATTAAATGAGCTGAAAACAAAAGGCCGCACAGAGATCGCTAAGCAAATAGCTGAAGCACGCGACAAAGGAGATCTTAGTGAGAATGCAGAGTATGATGCTGCTAAGGATGCTCAAAGTTTGCTGGAATTAAAAATTTCTAAACTGGAAGAACTTCTGGCTAATGCTCGCCTGATAGATGAAAGCACAATTGATACTTCAAAGGTATCTATACTTACTAAAGTAAAACTCAGGAACAAAAAAAACAACGCTATAGTAGAATACACCTTGGTAGCAGAAGAGGAAGCTGATATTAAGCAGGGTAAAATATCAGTTAAGTCTCCGATTGCAAAAGGATTGCTGGGAAAAAAAGTAGGTGAATCAGTTGAGATAACAGTACCTGCCGGAAAAATTGAGTTTGAAGTGTTGAACATAAGCTTGTAATATGGCTTCAATATTTACAAAAATCATAAATCGTGAAATTCCGGCATACATATTGGCCGAAGATGAACATTGTATAGCCTTTTTGGACGTATATCCTGTGTGCAAAGGACATACGCTGGTGGTACCCAAGCAAGAAACTGATTACATTTTTGATCTTGAAGATGACGTATTCACCAGGCTTCACAAGTTTAGCAAGCATGTAGCAAGAGGGCTGGAAAAAGCTATACCGTGTGCCAGAATAGCTACAGCCGTAATAGGGCTTGAGGTGCCACATGCCCACATACATTTGCTACCCATAAATTCAATGCAAGATACCAATTTCAACAAACCCAGACTCACCCTGTCTAAAGACGAAATGCAGAATATAGCCGAGAAAATAAGAAAACATCTTTGAACCTTTGCATGATGCATGCCTGTTACCTACTATGATATATTGGGTATACCTGCAACGGCCACTCAGGAGCAAATCAAAGCAGCTTACAAAAAATTAGCCAAAATTTACCATCCCGACAAAAACCAAGGCAGTAAATATCACGAAGAGCAATTCAAAAAGATTAATGAAGCGTATCAAACCCTGTCTGATGTAAAAAAAAAATATATATATGACCAACAACTCCTGAATCCTTTTTTCACTACATATACCGGCCACACAACCCCGCCCAATACTTCGGTAAAAAAACACAAAGCCAGACAAAATACCCACTATACGTACGTTCATTCCCGGCCTAAGAAGCCTAATTATTTTAACCTCAAAATTAATGTTTTTACATGTTTATATTATTTCATAATGATCATGCTCGTGCAGTTTTTATACGATTACTTACGATTAAACAAAGCTAATAAATATTTTGCCGAAGCTTCCGAACTTCACCAGTACGGATATTATGATCATGCCTACGAAAAATATGCCAAGGCCGTAGAACTTAACCCTAAACTCTTTGAAGCTCACAAAGCTATGTATCGTATAGACATGCTACAAAGACACGATTACAAGCAGGCTATAACCAAAATAAATAATTGTTTGTTGCTTTTCGACACAGAAAAAGATACTTTGTATTTCGACAGAAGTATGTGCCACTTAAAACTCAACCTTAAAAAACTTGCCTTAAAAGACTTAGACAGTGCATTGTTTTTTAACTCCCGATTGGATTCCGCATATTACTATCGTGCAGATATACTATTTGAAATGGGAAACTATGATATGGCCATAACCGATTATGGTCGTTTTTTAACATTCAAATTTTCCGAACAAGCGCTGTTGAAACAAGGTCTTTGCTATTATTACCTGACCGAGTTACCTAAAGCTATCCATACCTATTCTGCCTTGATAAAACAAAAACCTAAGATGGGCGAGGCCTATTATTACCGGGGCATGGCACACCTGTCGCTGCAAGACACTGCTTCGGCATGTAAAGACTTTACGAGCTCTCTAACCTACGGTTTTGAGTTAATTAAAGACAGATACAACATTTACTGCGATTGAACTTATCTTACTCCATTTTATTCAATAGAGCCTTTAGAGTAATTGTCTGAATGAATTCCTTCAAAGCATTGCTATGAAAAAATAGAGTTGCAGTTATTTCATCAGCAATGATTTCAATTTTTTTTCGAACTCATTTTTTCATTACATAAAATGGAGATATACCGGATATCTCAGGTTATCGTATTACCACTGCTTTGTAGCGTTCAAGATTTTTTAAGGCTGCTCCTGTACCTTTGACCACGGCAAGCAGAGGTTCTTCAGCAACATGTATGGGGAGTTTCGTTTTCATGGATAATCTTTTATCCAGCCCTCTCAAGAGTGCCCCTCCACCGGTAAGGTGAATGCCATTATCGTAAATATCGGCTGAGAGCTCAGGGGGTGCTATTTCTAATGCTTTCAACACAGCCTCTTCAATTTTTGAGACAGACTTGTCCAGAGCAAAAGCAATTTCTGAATACGAAACTTTGATTACTTTGGGTATTCCCGTCATCAGGTCACGCCCACGTATTTCATAATCTTCGGGCGGGTTATCCAATTCGGTAAGGGCAGAGCCTACTTCTATTTTTACTTTTTCTGCAGAGCGCTCACCTATGAGGAGGTTGTGCTGGCGGCGCATGTAGTCTAATATATCTTTGTTAAAGACATCGCCAGCCACACGTATGGATTGCTCACACACGATGCCAGACAGGGCAATGATAGCAATTTCAGTAGTACCTCCGCCAATGTCTACAATCATGGATCCGACAGGTTGCTCAATATCAATGTTCAAGCCAATGGCTGCAGCAATGGGTTCGTATATCATGTACACCTCTTTGGCGCCTGCATGTTCAGCGGAATCTTTTACAGCACGTTTTTCAACTTCTGTGATACCTGAGGGTATACATATCATCATACGATGCGAGGTAGGAGCAAGCCATTTGCGTCCGCCTTTATCTACCATTTTTATGAGCCCTCTTATCATGTGTTCGGCGGCGGTAAAGTCAGCGATAACACCATCTTTAAGCGGGCGTATGGTTTTTATGTTTTCATGTGTTTTCTCATGCATTTGCATGGCTTGGCGACCTACAGCCAACACTTTTCCGGTTGATTTGTCCATGGCTATGATAGAAGGTTCATCTACCACAATTTTATCTTTGTAGATGATTAACGTATTGGCTGTGCCCAGATCTATGGCCAAATCGCTGGTAAAAAAGTCTAACAATCCCATGAATAATTTGTTTTGAACATGTTTATTAGCTGCGAAAATAGAAAAAAATATAAAAAGCTATGGTGTTTGTTCGGGTTTTTTGGATGCTGTCCCAAAAAGTGTGTAAAGTGAGTTGTTTTTGAAAGATTAAT
>JANWYS010000156.1 GCA_025054875.1 Cytophagaceae bacterium
GCCAGTGCGGAGCTTCAGCGGAGCACCGAAGCGATAGCGGAGTGGCGGACAGCCCGGCCCCGCAGGGGCGCGCCCAACAGAAAAAATATTCACGAATACATTTATTCTGCCAACGTTGAATTTGAGTTTCATTAGGCATACGTTAAATGTAATATCAAAAAAACTTAACCTAAGCTATATTGATATTGAATTACTACCGCATGCTTTTGAGGATACCTCTTTGTCAGAGTAATATTTTGATTGTTTTATAACCTCCCATAATTGAGAGAATACAAACGGAAACATTTATACATGTATTCATGATAAACATTGCGTATTGGTTTTGTTTTAACAACTGAAGGTTTTCATAACTGAACGTGGAGAAAGTGCTGTACCCGCCGCACAGTCCGGCTATGACAAAGTATTGAAAAAAAACTTTACCGGAAGCGGCATATTCAATGGCTGCGGAAGCTATACCCAATAAGAAACTACTTATCATGTTAGATAAGAAAGTACCCGCCGGTAGAGCACTGAATAAAGGATTTGCCCATGCGGATGTATAAAAGCGCAGGAGGCTACCTAAACCTCCTCCCGTAAATATGTAAAACCAAATTTTCAACGAAGTGTTTTGTTGAGTTGCAAGGCTTCTTGAGCTTTTTTGTTGTTAGGGTCTAGTTTAAGTATATTTTGCCATGCCTCATCAGATTTAGCGCGGTCTTTGGTAATAGCATAATGATAATAACCTAAATAGGAATAAGCCTCTATAAGGTCTTTTTTATTTTTTTCAGGATCTGCCTTGCCTACCTCGATAAGTTTTTCATAAACCGGTTTTGCCAGGCCTTGCTTGAGAGTAGTGTCTATGGAGGCCAGCGACCGCCCTTTCCACAAATAGCCCATGGTAATTTCCGGGCGCATCTCTATGACTTTTGAAAATGCTGAATCGGCTTGTGTATATTTTTCATTTAAATAATAGCTTCTACCCAATTGAAAATAATCGTTAGCTGTTGGTTGTGTTTTGTTTATTTTGGCAGTGAACATTTCAGCAGCTTTGTCAAATTGTTTGTTCGTCAGGTACAGCATACCTAACTCTCCGTACAATTCCACTTTTGAGGGGTCTCTTTCTAAAGCTTTAGAGTAATAAATTATAGCTAGCGAATCTTTTTTGTCTTTTGAATATATTTTTCCCATGTAAACATAATCGTTGGTGATGATTTTTTTCTCATCTGCTTTGCTGAAAAATTTTTGCATGTATTCGTTAGCCTTGATCATATCTCCTGTCTCATAATAACAATATCCCATTATCCGATACAGAGCGATGTTGTCATAATTTCTTTTTTCCAAAGCATTCAGTGTAGCTAAAGCGCTTGTGTAATCTTTGTTGTAGAACAGAAAAGAGGCGTATCTTAGCTCTACATCATTACTGCGGTCTCTGAGTTCTATGTATTTTTTGTAACAAGCAATAGCATCTGCATTTTTTCCCTTGCGGAAGTATATTTCTCCCAAATCTCTGTGTATAGGTGAGAAGGTGTTATCAAGAGCTAATCCATCTTTAAAAGATTGTTCGCCGCTTTCGTAATTTTTTACACTCAAATACAGACGACCTATTTTCCAGTGGGGTACAGGCGATTTAGGGTCCATTGTTATGGCGAGTTTATAATTTTTTACAGCATTGCTACCGTCGTTGTTTTCGTTGTAAGCATCGCCTATCATGATGTAGTGCATCATTTCGCGTTTGTTGATTTCTATGGTTTTGTTAGCCATTTCCAAAGCACGTGCAGGGTCTTTTTTATCTCCCGATAGATAATATTCTGCCAACGCCATATAAACAGCTGCATCTTTTTTGGCAAGTGACAGAGCTTTGTCGGCATTAGCCTTACTTTCCGTAGGATTGGTAGCAAGTGTGATTTTAGCCATACCTACATAATTTAACGCTGCTTCCGGGTTACCCTTTATACCCTCCATAAACCAATATCTTGCAGAGTCGGTCATATCATTTTCCAGATATATACTGCCCATGTAATAATGTAAATTGAAATTTTTAGGGTCAGATTTCATCATAGCTAACAGACTGCTTTTGGCTTTGGAGTATTGCTCGCGCAGCATGTATTGGGTTACCTCTTTTAAGGTCTGTGAATATGTATGTGCAAAAAGATTTACAATTAAAAAAAACATTAAGCAAAATTTCTTTTTCATAGGTTGTTTTGTGTTTTAGGTGTAGTGGATGTTAGTTTCATTGAATTATTTTTATTTCTCTTCCCGGAAATCGGGAGGGTAGTAATCCGGCCTTAAGTATAATGCGTTGTCCCCGATCGGTAGTCATAAAGTTTGCAAATCCCGTACCCAGGCTTACTGTAGGGGCAAGATTTACGATATATATATTTCTTATGAATGGATACTTAGCCTCTGCCAAATCCTTCTGAAAAGGTTTTGATGTGATAATATTGCCAGCAGAGTCTTTGTGAGATATACTGAGCACCTTCACACTGTTGAGAATTTTTTTTGCCGTAGGATTCTCCGAATCAGCAATGAGGATATTACTTATAACACCTATGTAGTCAGGATTTGATTGTACTATGGCTAACAGAGCACTATCCGAACCCACTGCGAATATATTGCCCGACTTTTCATCAAAATCAAATTTTGACTTTAAATACAAAGCATTGGCCGAGTTGCTTCTATCTACCACTAGTTTATACTTACTCTTTCCTTCTAAAATGGCTTGTATTTGCTCACTGGTCAGTATGCTATCTTTGCTTTTTAAAGATAACATAAACGCCAGCGCATCGCTCGCATAGTGATAGACTTTAGGTATTTTATTTTTACTTCTTATAAGATTTAATTCCTGCTCGGTTGGTTTGCGAGACATTAATATGAACTCTGCGTTCAGCCCTAGCAACTTACGTATTGCTTCTAACTCGTTGGTATATTCGACAGTGATGTTAGCTTTTCTGTTTTGAGAAGTATATGTTTCTACGTTAGTCTCCAACAGAGGCTTGTATGTATAATCAGCCACTACAGCTAAGTTACCCTCTGTTAGAGATGGATTACTTCCTTTGTCGGTATTCTGAGTACATGCTGCAACGCATGCAACGATTACAAAAAACAATATCGAATCCAATTTCATAGGCACGAAATTTACAAAAAAACGTAAAAATCAAAAGTTAAGTGTATGTTACTTCTGATATTACATTCCACAGTCTGTAAGCTCGACAGTGTGGCGATTGAGCATTTTACGGATGGAGCATCAATCCAGGCTATTGAAACGTAGAATTGTGTGAACTTGTTTTTTTATCAATGTTTATTTGTACATCCAGTTTAGCTTAGTGCATTTTTGAAAAACCTGAAACGGATTAATTCCGGATTTCGCATCAGCAGAAAAGTATGGCGAAATATT
>JANWYS010000157.1 GCA_025054875.1 Cytophagaceae bacterium
TTTTCAGGTAAACATGATTGGGAATATTGGAAAACACATATCGTTGATACACTGATTTTCTTTAATAAATTCTTATCTTAATGAAGGAGAAACATTTCTTCATCTGGTGTTGTATCTGATTCTCAATTTTGAGTTTTTATCTCTTTTTACTTTTGTCTCTCAGAGAGATTATCTTAGGAATTCCAACACGTTTGTTCCAATGCATTCCAATATAATTATTGATTTCTAATTTTTACAAACAATCACTTTTGATGTCTCACGGCTTGAAATTCATTTCTAGTATATAATGGATTGAAGGAGAGCGCCTTTGAAGTGTAATAACGTTTTGGTTTCAGCTTGCAATCGCTTTTGAAGCGTATTGTGGCGTTTGTTTTCAGGTAGATTTGGACATACCACATTAATGCCTTTTGCAAGCTACTTCAGAGATTTACATTTCCTTATGAAGCTGAAAAGTTTCGAGAGGACCTGCGCGAGGGATGGAAGCCATGGCCTGCAAGGCCAGTGCGGAGCTTTAGCGGAGCACCGGAGCGAGAGCGGAGTGGCGGACAGCCCGGCCCCGCAGGGGCGCGCCCTATACAAAAAAACATCTCACCATACTTTGCCGATGATGCGAAATTATTTTGAGGTATTTGTGTGACCATACATACTATTCTCTCACATCGTGATAGACAACGTGGATAGAATACAACCTGATGTTGATGTGATATTAGTGCTAAAAATGACAACGCACTAAAAGTAACGGTTACATACCAGCATAATAGTTTGCATTCATAATGTAGAGTCTGTTATTAGTTTTGCGAAAAGAGAGATAAATGCAAGAAAATACTTTAAATTCGCATCATCACTGATGTGAACATGCTATGCCATCATATAGAAAAATCATAGTGATATCATGGTTGACATTTGCCGGAATTATATTAGGATTGAACCTGTTTATTTTTTCTGTATGGAATAATTTGTTCGGTTGGTTTGGCAGTACCCCTTCTTCAGACATATTGGAAAACCCCAAAAGCGAACTGGCGTCTGAAGTATATTCATCAGATGGAGTTTTGCTGGGCAAGTACTATCTTAATTTTAATCGTAGTCCTGTAGAATACTCAGATATTCCGAGAGTGCTTATTGAAGCTTTGATAGCCACGGAAGACGCGAGGTTTTTAAGCCATTCCGGTGTAGATATAAAAGGCATACTGGCTATTGTTCCCTCTTTGATTACAGGAAAAAAAAGAGGTTCCAGCACCATCACTCAACAGCTAGCTAAAAACTTATTCAGCCTTCGTGAAGAGGAAGACTACAAAGGCCCTATATCCGGAATTGTGATTGATAAAATTAAAGAATGGCAAGTAGCGGTTCAACTGGAAAAGTCGTACTCCAAAAAAGAAATTTTGCTCATGTATCTTAACACAGTAGATTTTGGCAACAATGCTTACGGCATAAAAAGTGCTGCAAAGCGATATTTCAACAAAGAGCCTAAACAACTCAATACAGTGGAAGCTGCTTTACTGGTAGGATTGCTCAAAGGGCCATCGGTATACAACCCTCGCCGCTATCCTGAACGCGCACTCATGAGGCGAAATACCGTTCTCAAGCAAATGTTGAAATATGGGTATCTCTCTAAAGCAGAATATGATGACCTTGCAGAAAAAAAGATCACCCTATATTTCAGCGGTGATGACGATAACTCTGGCTTGGCTCCCCACTTCAGGGCCTATATAAAACCGATATTAAAGGAATGGTGCAGGCAGCATAACAAAAAACTATATGAAGACGGATTAAAAATATATGTGCCGATTGACTCCAGAATGCAGAAGTATGCCGAACAAGCAGTTGCCATGCATATGAGCTATTTGCAAAAAGAATTTTTCAACCATTGGAAAGGTCGTGAGCCTTGGACAGACGAGGATTTTAACCCTATACCCGGTTTTATTGACAAAATGATAAAACGTACCGCCCACTACCATCATCTTAAAGAACTATATGGAAATAATGAAGCCGAAATTAAGAAGATGCTTTCCATACCGTATAAAATGCGTGTGTTCACTTACAAAGGCGAGCGCGACACGGTTATGAATTCCATAGATTCTCTGCGTTATTATCTTCACTTTTTACATGCAGGATTCATGTCTATGGACCCGGCTACAGGTAAAATCAAAGCTTGGGTCGGTGATATAAATTATAAATATTTCAAATATGACCATGTAAAACAAGGAAAGCGTCAACCCGGTTCTGCTTTTAAACCTATACTTTATGCTTTGGCTATAAACCAAAATGAACTTACTCCAGACAGTAAAATGATGGATGTGCCTCACACCGTAACTTCTCATGGCGGTAAACCCTGGACTCCCAGCAATAGCACCGGTGTATACACCAACGAATATATGACTTTACGCGAAGCTCTCGCAAAGTCTGTAAATTCCGTGAGTGCAAAACTGATTGATATGGTAAGGGTAGACAGTCTTGTACTCTTTGCAAAAAAAATGGGTATTACCAGTGAATTAGACCCGGTGCCTACTCTTTGTTTGGGTACCAGCGATGTTTCCGTGTTTGAGCTCGTCAATGCGTATTCTGTATTCGTAAACAAGGGTATATGGAATGAACCCATCTTGATCGAACGTATAGAAGATAAATATGGCAATGTGCTTTACCAGTGTTCACCCCAATCAAAGGAAGTAATCAGCGAAAAAACAGCTTACTATATGGTAGAACTGCTTAAAGGGTCAGTAGAGGAAACCGGAGGAACTTCAAGTTCTTTAAAAACCATTTATAAAATCCCGGGAGAAATTGGAGGCAAAACCGGTACCACACAAGGCAATTCTGATGGTTGGTTCATTGGCATCGCTCCGGAGTTGGTATCCGGTGTGTGGGTCGGCGGAGAGGAACGAAGCATTCGCTTCAGAACTATGCAATGGGGACAAGGGGCTAAAATGGCTTTGCCCATCTGGGCTTATTATATGCAAAAAGTATATGCTGACCCTTATCTTGGATATAAAAAAATGCAGTTCGACACATGGAAAGATGATGCTCTTGATGAAAGTGAAGAGGAAAAAGAAGAGGAACCAAAGTAGACAGCATGAATGAACAAGACTACTTTGTATAAGTTATTTTTTTTGCTTGTAGATATGATGGTGGTATTATCTCATTTTGTGCAGTAAAGCTGCTGTAGTGAGCGTCTTAAAGAGTAGTTTCTGATACATTGCAATAAAAAACATTGCTGCCCGCCAATAGGGGTATTACAGCGCCTGTTGCACACCGTGATGGGGTGCTTACGGATGTGTGTGATGCATGTAAGGTCACACGCTCCTCCGCCAGCGATAGCAGCGGAAAGCCCGCAGCACGGCGTGGGCTTGTGCAGCTGAAGTGCGAGGACTTG
>JANWYS010000158.1 GCA_025054875.1 Cytophagaceae bacterium
AGACTGCTCAGTCCCTTTTGCAAGCTACTTCGGAGGTATGCATTTGCTTATAAAGCTGAAAGATTTCTAGAGAACCTGCGCGAGGGATGGGAGCCATGGCCTGCAAGGCCAGTGCGGAGCTTCAGCGGAGCACCGCAGCGACAGCGGAGTGGCGGACAACCCGGCCCGCAGGGGCGCGCCCAACATAAAAAACCTTTCAACACTCTTTTCTGCTAATGCAGAGTCCAGGTTGAATAGCAATAGAAAACACAGATACTGATCAATTCATCAGCTTTGACTTCTGTTACTTTATGAGACCAAATTTTTTTCTACTGCATAAGATGGGATGATAGATGATATATCAGGCCTGTTAATTTATAAAACCAAGTTCAGCTTAGTTGTAAAATTATTATATTTGCAGATAAACAGTTCTTTTATACTTCTATAATCTACCGGGAAAGGTTACGCTTAATTGTGTATTAATAGGGAATCGTGTGCAAATCACGAACTGTCGCGCAACTGTAAGCAGCATAAAGAGGTTTTGCCAATACATGCCCACTGCGTGTAGCGGGAAGGGCGGCAAAGCTGCTGTAAGTCAGGAGACCTGCCTTTTCTGAGAGACGATGCTCTCGCGATTTGGAGCTTTAGTCGGGTATGTATTTTCCATTGCTTATGTCTACACATAAGTGTTTTTAATCCATTTTGCCTTTACTGAAGATTCCTTCGCGAAGTGCTGAGAAGTACTGTAAAAGAGCTTTTAACTCAATGTTTAATTCTTTAAAAGTTAAAAGAGATGCTGACACACAACCTTGGCTATCCGCGAATTGGTAGCAACAGAGAACTCAAAAAGGCCTGCGAACAATATTGGTCGGGCAAAATATCTGCCAATGAACTCATTCAAACCGGCAAATACATACGTAGCCAAAACTGGCAATTGCAGAAACAAGGCGGCATGGACCTGATTCCATGCAACGACTTTTCGTTTTACGATCATGTACTAGACATGACCCTTGCAGTAGGAGCAATACCTGATCGTTATCACGATGTGATTCTAAACAATTCAAATCACGAGTTAGACCTCTATTTCGCCATGGCGAGAGGATATCAGAAAAACGGGCTCGACATTACTGCCATGGAGATGACCAAATGGTTCGATACTAACTACCACTATATCGTTCCGGAATTTCGGAAAAATCAACCTTTCAAGCTATTCTCCAATAAAATCATTAACGAGTTCTTCGAAGCTAAAAACGCTGGTATACATGCTAAACCCGTTATTATAGGGGCAGTATCGTACCTATTATTGGGCAAGGAAAAGGAAAGCGGATTCCAACGTCTCGATTTGCTGGACAACCTCTTACCAGTTTATGTTGAAATATTGAAAAAATTAGAGGCTCTTGGTGCTGAATGGGTGCAATTTGATGAACCCTATTTGGTACTAGACCTGAGCCACAAAGCTCACGAAGCTTACAAATATGTTTACTCTCAGATCAAAAAAGAATTTCCAACCCTAAAAATAATGATTGCCACATATTTCGAGGGATTGAGAGATAATTTATCAGTAGCTACATCATTGCCCGTTAGCGCTATACATGTAGACCTGGTACGCTATCCCGACCAACTGGATGATCTTCTGGAAAGATTGCCCGAAAACGTGTCTCTCTCGCTTGGTGTGGTAGATGGAAGGAATATATGGAAAACGGACTTTCAACAAGCACTGGCTCTTATAAATAAAGCGCTTCACAAAGTAAGCAGCGACCGCATCTTCATTGCTCCTTCATGCTCTCTCCTGCACTCACCCTGTGACCTGGATGCAGAAACAAAACTAAACCCTGAAATAAAACAATGGTTAGCCTTTGCAAAACAGAAGATAAATGAAGTGGCTACGATACGCCAACTGGCCGAAAATAAAAATGACAAAATAGCCTCAGAAAAATTGAGAGATAATCAGATAGCCATAGAAAGTCGCAAAACATCTGCTCTTATACACAAGCCTGAAGTAAAAGAGCGTGTAAATGCCATTACTGATGAATATACCAAACGTCAGAATGTTTTTGCTGTGCGTAAGGAAAAACAGAAAAAAAATCTGAACCTTCCTTTGTTCCCGACAACGACCATAGGCTCTTTCCCGCAAACCACCGAAGTTAGGAGCTGGAGAGCCAAATACAAAAAAGGCGAAATAAGCGCAGAGCAATACGATGCCTTGCTGAAACAAGAAATCGAAAAAGCCATTCGTTGGCAAGAAGAAATCGGTATAGATGTGCTTGTGCATGGAGAGTTTGAACGAAACGATATGGTAGAATATTTTGGTGAACAACTCGAGGGGTTTGTATTTACTGAAAATGGATGGGTGCAAAGCTATGGCAGTCGTTGTGTGAAGCCGCCTATTATTTACGGAGATGTACAGCGTACTAAACCTATGACGATATATTGGTCGTCCTTTGCACAGTCGCTTACTGAAAAACCGGTAAAAGGCATGCTCACCGGCCCGGTCACCATTTTGCAATGGTCTTTTGTACGCAACGACCAGCCACGTTCAGAGACCTGTAAACAATTAGCATTAGCCATACGTGAGGAAGTGTTAGATTTAGAAAAAGCAGGTATCAAGATTATACAAATAGACGAACCCGCCATACGCGAAGGATTACCATTGCGCCAGGCCGATTGGAATACCTACTTACAGTGGGCTGTCCGTGCCTTCCGTATATCTGCAAGCGGAGTAAAAGATGAAACGCAAATCCATACACATATGTGCTATTCAGAATTTAACGACATCATTCAACACATTGCCGATATGGATGCTGATGTAATAACCATAGAATGCTCACGATCGCAAATGGAGCTGTTAGATGCTTTCGCTAACTTCAAATATCCGAACGACATCGGGCCGGGTGTGTACGATATACACTCGCCAAGAGTGCCTTCAAAAGCCGAAATGGTACACTTGCTTGAGAAAGCCAAAAGCGTGATTCCTGCCGACTATCTTTGGGTAAATCCTGATTGCGGATTGAAAACACGTCAATGGGAAGAAACTAAAAAAGCCTTGATTGAAATGGTAAATTCTGCAAAGGAAATGCGCGAATCCATAAAGGAACAAGTTGTTTAATTATACCAACTACACTGAAAATTATGGGTAGTGTAGCTTCATGGTCTACACTACCCATTTCATATTGTATTAAACCCATTCTCATGCAGTAGCGACCTTGATGTCAATTGCAATAGTAAATTCAGACGTTAATAAATTCATACACAGTAACTGCATTGTGAGCAAAAAATTTTTTCTGTTGCAAAAAAACAGGTTTATAGAATGTTTTTAATTCATTACTGCTTTGGAGGATTTTTCGAACTCAAGATACAAGCCACATCTGCAAGAGATAAACTCCT
>JANWYS010000159.1 GCA_025054875.1 Cytophagaceae bacterium
GACGGTTTGTTTTCAAATATTAAACCATCTCCATGTCCTTTAAGCCTCCACACCTAACCTCAACTGAAAAATCCGGGTTTATCAGGAATTTTTCAAGATTAGTTTTTAAAAGAAGTTTACCTGTTAAAAAAGTATAATAAACGCTTTTATGGTATAGTTTGATTGTTCTGTATACGTTCAACAGGTCATGTAACAAGCAATATTACAAGAGGATAAAAACACTAAAAACATAGAGATAAAGTAACTTTTAAAAAAACAATTATATACTTAATAAAGTGTGAAATATTTATGGTTTATGAAAAAGTATATATTGTTTTTCTGCATAGTTGTATGCTTTCAACTGGATTTTTCTAAAGCTCAGGTGAGCCCCAAAAGAGGCATGGCATACGGATATCATTCAGTTAACGATTTAAATACGGTAAGATCCGGTATTTCATGGTGGTATAATTGGACAGATGTTCCGGATGCCGGAATAGCTTCTTACTATCAATCTATGGGAGTGGAATACGTGCCCATGGTATGGGGGGGTACTTTTAATACGGCCACTGTTATCAATAACATACGTGCGGATGCAAAATATCTGTTGGCTTTCAATGAGCCAAACTTTAATGTGGAGGCAAATCTGACTCCGGCACAAGCTGTTGCCCTATGGCCGCAAATAGAAGCTATTGCTAATGCCCGCAATTTGGAAATAGTAAGTGCATCGGCTGCCTACTGTGGCGGGAGTGTATGTGTGCCCGGTTATACTAATCCCGTGACATGGCATAATGAATTTTTTGCATTGTGTCCAACTTGCAGGGTAGATCATATTGCGTTTCACGTATACGAACCTACAGTGGGAGGCACAACTGCATTGGTAAACAATATGAAAGTTTTTGGGCGACCTATTTGGGTCACAGAGTTTGCATGGTGGGATCCAACTACCCCTATGGCAACAAAAATACCTTACCTGCAACAGGTAGTAAATGCGTTTGAAAACGACCCCGATGTATACCGCTATTCATGGTTTACAGGGCGTTCCTCTAATGGTTCTATTAATTTGTTAGGTTCAGATGGCGTACTTACCCCATTGGGTGCTGCTTACATTGGTGCTACTTATCCTGTACACAACATCCCAGGTATTGTGCAGGCTGAAAATAACTATCGCCGTCGCGGCACAGGTACACAACCCACAGCCGATGTCGGAGGAGGCTTAAATGTGGGATGGACTGACCAGGGAACATGGAACGAATACCTTGTCAACTCAAACACTTCAGGTAGTTATACTCTAAACTTTCGTGTAGCATCTGCTGTATCTACCGGGCGTTTTGATATATTGGTAGATGGAGTTGTAGTACGTACAAATATCGCAACTCCTAATACAGGAGGTTGGCAAAACTGGACAAATTTGCCCGTAACAGGTATAGTGCTTACCGCAGGACAGCATCTGATAAGGTTAAGATATTCCGGCACCGGCACTAATTTAAACTATATAAACATTGTTTATGAAACAGGATTACCTCCGGACGCAAATTTTGTGGCTACGCCTCTCAATACATGTATAGGAAACCATATTGTTTTTACTAACACAAGCACTAATTTAGCAGGCAGCGAAACCTATACGTGGAATTTCGGAGCAGGAGCTACACCGGCTACAGCCACTGGACCAGGACCGCATATCGTGAGCTATTCAACCAGCGGACAAAAGACCGTGTCGCTCACTGTAACCAATATGGTGGGGCCTGATACGGAAACCAAGATAAACTATATCAATATAGCCCCGCCTCCTTCAGGATGCATATTTTCTGATCAATTTAATAATAACACCGTGAATTGGATCACTCCAATACCGGGAGCTTTTACTCATAACGAAACCGCTTCAGAATGGATCATTACTAATACCGGTTATGGAGAGTGGGAAAGCTTTTCCTACACTCTGAATAACGGAACGATGGCTACTCCCATAAGTTTTGCCTGTGCCGCGCATAAGCCACTCTTGCATATACGTGCTCGAGCCTCTTCAAATGCTTTACTACGACTATCTATGGCTGATGGTACAGGTAGAGCCATAGATAACATACCTGCATATAATCTCGAACTTACCACTACCTATCAGACTTTTACCATTGACTTTACTGGCCGCTTTCGCAATCATTTCGGCCCCTCTGTAGGACCTGTAGATAGTGCCAATATACGCTCATTAGTATTTTTTATAAATCCCGGTTATTACAGCTTCCCTCATACGGGCAGTAATGGCACATACAATACTTACTTTAACGGCACGGTGTTTATAGACTGGATAGGTATCGGAGCCGGATGCAGCGCTCCACTTTATGCCGATATCACAACATTTTCATATTCAAGAAACGGCGAACATTGCCGTCTTCATTGGTCTACCGCTAGGGAATATAATATGAACTATTTCGATGTTGAAAAGTCATTCGACGGCGTAAATTTTCATTTTATTGGAAAAGTATTGGCTGGTGGCAGTCATTCCTCTTATCTATTCGACGATCCGGAAGTTCATAATAGGGCTTGTTATTACAGACTAAAAATCGTACAAACCGATGATAGATACAGTTATTCAGAAGTTTTGTCCGTCTCAAGTGTTATTACCTCTCCACACAATGCCATTCAGGTTTATCCTAACCCGGGCCATGCCTCTTCGGTTTATATAGAAGGTATTGCTCCTCAAGCATACAGTGCTATTGAGATTTACAACATTTCCGGAGAGAAAATTTATGAGAAAAAAGGAGAAGGAGGATTAATAAAAATAGAACCTACTGAGTTGAAGGATAAACTCAGTAGAGGTATGTATGTTGTCCGCGAAATTTCTTCGGGAATGACGAAAAAATTAATTATTGATTAAACCCTTTCATGCCATCAGAAACAAGTATGGGATGTATAAAATGACACAGGCTTATCAATAGAATGAGAAGTCAAGCACCTTATCAGAGCCTTTGTAAAGAGTTATAGTTTGAAAAACTCCATTATATACCACTCTTTGTTTTATTCCGCCATATTGGGTTTCCATATATTCCTTATCCTGAGTTTCGATAGTATATGTTATTTCCTTATCTCCAACCGGAAGTTCGAATGAATATTTTCCTGAAGCATCGGTAAACGTTTCTTTGACTATAAGAGGATATGAATACGTACCGGATGGATTATTAACTAATTCAGCTGAATTTGCACGTGCTATCACTTTAATTCCTGACAAATATTGAATACCTGGAGTGTCAAAATCTGTGTCAATATCTACAATACCTGATACCTTAGCCACCCCTAAAGAGGGTTTTGTGGCTGTTTTAGTATCGTCTTTCTTACAACTTTCAAAGGAGATTATTATAGCGTATGCTATAATGATG
>JANWYS010000015.1 GCA_025054875.1 Cytophagaceae bacterium
TGGACGAGTACTGTTACCGCTACAACAGGCACTTGATGAAAGAGGGCATCTTCGAGAACCTGATGAGAAGAATGATAGCACACCCGCCGAGAACATATAAAATGATTATCGCTTAAATGCCTAATTCTATAATACTATTAAGAACATCCAACCGCTTTTACCAACATCGTGAAGTCGTCTGACTGTAACTGCCAAACCCGGTACCAATACTGCTAATGCATAAAGTCCATAAATTGGTCCATAACCAACACCTTCAATTGCAGTTCCTAAAATATTATCAAGGATAACTGCAACTATAGCAAAAATCATATTAAACAAGACGAAATACCAATATTCACTTCTTCTTGCTCTTCCGCTAAAGTCAGCGTACTGTTTTAAAACTTTTAAATACCAATTCATATTTTTTTCTTTTATTATTTTCTCCTACTCGTTTGGCTTTTCGGATGCGCCCCGTTTTTTTGTGGTTTCTGGTCTCCACATTTATGAATTAATTTTTCTTTAGTCATGACATTTCTGTCAAGACGAGGCAAAAATCGGAGGTTCTCTCGTCTGAGTTATTCTGTTGTGTCGTTTCTTAAACTTGCCCATAACACTTTTCTTATCGCTATAATACAAAATCTATTAGTATTTTATACATTTATGACGTCAATCTTCGTAAAATAATACGACATTATGCAACATTGTGACAATACTGCTATAATCCCGGTTTTTTCAGTTGAATATACAATTTCAACACTGATTTTTCGCTTCAATATGGAATTTTCAAGGAGTTTTCCGAAAGAGATTTCTTTTTTGGGGATATAACCAAAACTTACATAAGAAATGGACTACGAATACACGGACAAATGTGTTACCCCTTGGGGTGGGATGCTACAAGTGAAGCGACTGCTTGGCAAGACGGGCATCAGGAAGGTTCTTGAAGAGTTGGGTTTACCGGAAGGCAGATGTAACCATCGTATAAAGGTACTGAAAAGGTCAGTACCACTGAAAAAAGGTAAGGGGTTGGTGGTTTATTCGGAAATATCAAAAAATCTGAATGGCCTTAAAGCCTCCAAACTTAACCTCAACTGAAAAATCCGGTATAAAAAAACTTAGTTATATTGCAACATGAAAACTGGTGTGTTGCTTGTAAACCTTGGTACTCCGGATAGCCCATCTGTGAGAGATGTACGAAAGTATCTTCAACAATTTTTGATGGATAGAAGAGTGATAGATATTCCGCCCGTCAATCGTTTTTTGCTCATCAATGCGATAATAGCCCCTTTGCGTGCTCCAAAATCAGCTAAAGTGTACAAAGAACTTTGGCAAGAACATGGCTCACCACTTTTATTCTGGGGTAAAGCGCTTTGCGAGAAAGTACAAAAATCTTTAGGCTCTTCATATGTTGTAGTTTTGGGTATGCGCTATCAAAACCCTTCACTAAAAGAGGTTCTTGATTTTCTGAAAAAACAAAATATTCAAAAACTTGTCGTATTGCCATTATTCCCACAATATGCATCGGCTTCCACAGGATCTGCCATAGAGGAAGTAATGCGTATCATAAAAAAATGGGAAGTCATACCAACCGTTAAATTCATTTCTAACTTTTTTGCTCACCCTCTCTTTATAAAAGCTTTTGCTGAAATTGGCAAAGCCTACATGAATAGTTATGATTACGAACACTATATTTTCTCGTACCACGGCCTACCCGAACGGCAGATATTAAAAGCTTCCGTCGAAGATTACTGTAAACTCTCTGAGTGTTGCAACAAATACCACACAAAAAATTATTACTGCTACCGTGCCCAGTGCTACGAAACTACCCGTTTACTTACAAAAGAACTGAATATCCCTCCGGATAAATACTCTGTAGCCTTTCAATCACGACTGGGGAAAACCCCTTGGATAAAGCCCTATGCCGATGAACTAATCGTACAACTGGCTCAAAAAGGCATCAAGAGCATTTTGTTTTTTTCGCCTTCTTTTATTTCTGATTGCCTGGAAACCACCATAGAGGGAGGCATAGAGTACAGAGATATATTTATTAAAAACGGTGGCCATACATGGCAGTTGGTAGAGAGTCTTAACGATAATGCAACATGGGTAGACTGTGTATGCCAGCTTGTACAGGAGGCATAGCGGCTGCAAGCACACTCCGGCATTTGTGCACCCGAAGGGATTCGAACCCCTACCGTCAGAACCGGAATCTGAAATACTATCCATTATACTACGGGTGCGTGGGTGCAAAAATACAAATAGAGTTGCATATATCCATATGTACATCAGAATGCCCACATAGCGTTTTTCGAAATATGGCCGGATTATGGTGTTATAGTATGGCTCGTCTTATCATTAGCAATTTGTGAAGCATCTCTTCCATCTGATCTAGAGGAAGCATGTTGGCCGCATCCGATTTAGCTTCGGTAGGCCGCGGGTGTGTTTCCATAAACAACCCATCAGCCCCCACGGCAATTGCCGCCTTAGCAATGGTAGCAATTAATGCAGGTCGCCCTCCGGTTACGCCACTGCTTTGATTAGGTTGCTGCAATGAATGAGTACAATCCATGACCACAGGCACTCCAAAACTTTTCATTTCTACTATATTTCTGAAATCTACCACTAAATCGGCATATCCAAACGAATTGCCTCTGTCAGTAAGTATGACATTCCTATTCCCACATAGCTCTATTTTTTCGACAGCAAATTTCATGGATGCTCCCGACATGAATTGCCCCTTTTTAACATTCACTACTTTACCGGTTTTGGCAGCGGCCACCAGCAAGTCAGTCTGGCGACAAAGAAAAGCCGGTATCTGCAACACATCTACATATTGTGCAGCCAGAGCAGCCTCCGTAGTTTCATGTATGTCTGTAGTGGTAGGCACATCAAAATGATCTCCTACTTCTTTAAGAATACGCAATGCTTTTTCATCTCCAATGCCCGTAAATGAATCGGCTCTAGTGCGGTTTGCCTTGCGATAAGAGCCTTTGAATATGTATGGTACTTTCAGGCGTTCTGTAATTTGAACCATTTTTTCAGCTATTTCAAAAGCTATTTCTCGCCCTTCAATGGCACAGGGACCGGCGATGAGGAAAAAATTTCCACTATCGGTATGTTTGAGTTTAGGTATCTTCAGCATTTACTTTTTTTTTAGTTTTATAAATAACTCCCTTCCGGCTCTTTGGGGTATGGAATTGTAACAACTTTCAAAAATGCACACTTTAAATAAAGGTTCAAAATACATTAAATACTCCTCTTTGCTACCTCCAAACGGTGGACGGTCTGTATTCAAAGGATCATCAAAGAGAAGCCCCGCCAACACCCCCTCAGGAGCCAGCAACTCATACATCTTTTGCGCATAGCTTTTACGAAGCTTCGGATCAAGAGCACAAAAAAAAGTTTGTTCTATTATCAAATCATAACTACCCGTAAGGGTAAAAAAATCTTTATGCAATAGTTGAGATTCCGGAAAATCGGCAACTCGTTTTTTGAAATTCAACAAAGGAGTAATGGCAATGTCAAGCACATGTACATTAGTAAAGCCTTTCCTGAATGCATATTCCGCTTCGTATCCATTGCCACAGCCAGGTATTAGCATGCGTATGTTTTTATCCGACAGACCATCTATGTAAGTCTTTATCGGCGGAGTAACTGCTCCGGTGTCCCAACCGATATCCATGTTGATGTATCGGTTTTCCCAGTATTCCTTAGAAAGGTCAAACAAGATATCAGGCATTATTCGGTATGAACACTAAAAAATTTTTGCTCGATACAAACTTCTGCATATATTTGAAAAAAACAAGTATATCCCTATTTTTACAAATTGAATTTTTATTTACATAAACACCATTCTTACATGGCACAAAAAGTAACTAAACCCGAAGACCCCAAAAAATCAGGCAACAACAGAGGGCTACTCATTGCTTTCATCATCATATTGTTTGCCATAAATGTGATACAACTCTTTTTCAACTTGAAACAAAACTCGGAAATAAAGCAACAAAAGGCTACCATAAACGATGGTAAGAAAAGAATAGACAGCCTTACCACCGAGCTGAATAAAGCCATTGAAGACCTTAAAGCTAAAAAAGAAGAGATTGCTAAATTACAAGGAGACACTACTGAACTGGGAGCAAAGATACGTGAGCTCGAAGCCGCTCGTGACCAAGCTCTCAGATCTGCCGCCAACTACCGCACAAAGTATGAGAACATACAATCTCAAATAGATGCCGCTAATCGCATACGAGAGCGAGCAATGGCCGAAGTAGAAAAATACAAAGCCATGCTTGAGGAAAAAGAAAAACAAATCATTGCTCAAAAACAAACTATTGTTGCTCGAGAAGATTCCATATCGAAAATTTTGCAACAGAAAAACATATTAGAAGACAAGGTGCAAAAAGCCTCAAAGCTGGCTGCATACGATTTCAAAATAGTAGCATTATCTCCTAAGGGAAAACCCCTATCCGGAGATGAGTTCAAGGCGAAAAAAGTAGATAAATTAAAAATCACTTTTACATTAGGTGAAAACGAAGTAGCTGAAAAAGGAGGCCGCGAAATATTTCTGCGTATTATCGAACCCGATGGCGCTTCATTATTCGACCTTTCCACAGGTGGCGGCAGCTTCCAGTACGATGGAAAAGAAATTTTCTACGCTATGAAACAAAAAGTTTTGTTTGATAACAAAAAACAACCTGTAAGTTTTGAATACAAAAAAGGAAGCAGTTATAAACCCGGACAGCACAGGGTAGAGATATATACAGAAGGCACCAAAATCGGAGAAGCCGTTTTTAAAATAAAAAAATAACATCAAAAAGCATGAGATGGCAGCACCACAAAACGAATGACGTGGTGCTGTTTTTTTTAGAATAACTAATATCATTGTAGTCATTAGAAAAATTCCTTGCTTGCAAAACAATACAAAACCTTTCGGGCGAAACGTCAGCTATTCTGTTTTGTAATACTATGGCTTCAGAAACAACGAAATTGATATTTTGAAACTAATCCCTCTATTGCATAAATGGGTTAATCCTTGCGGAGAGATTGTGTGATCATAAGTTTAGATTTGTATGATATAGGTATTCCAATAGGCATACCCTTATTTCAACATGATATTCAATTGCTTTAAAGCGCTTTCTATTTTATGTCTCAATCCATCAGAAGCGGCCTCCAAAGGTAACCTCACATAAGGCTTGCATAAGCCCATGCATGCGAGAACTTGTTTTATGCCCACAGGGTTTCCCTCTTCATACAAGAATGTATTGAGCTCTACAAATTTTTTCAGTTGCTCAGTTGCTTTTGAAAAATTTCCTTTCAAGGCATCGCGCACCATAGTGGAAAACTCAGAAGGGAAGGCATTTGCCAAAACGGACATCACACCTTGAGCTCCCACTGCTATCATGGGTACAGTGATCAAATCATCTCCCGATATGAATACAAAATCTTTTCCAGCATGTTTCAAGATTTCAAGAGCTTGTTCGAAATTGCCTGAGGCTTCTTTTATACCTGCAATATTCGGATGTGCTGAGAGGCGTATGGTGGTTTGAGCAGAAATATTAGATGATGTTCGACCGGGCACATTGTACAACACCACAGGCACAGGGCTGGCATCGGCTATGGCTACATAGTGTTTGTATATTCCCTCTTGGGTGGGTTTGTTATAGTAAGGACTTACCGACAACAGAGCCGATATTCCTTCAAAATCAATCCGGGACATGGTTTTTATAATTTCTGCCGTGTTGTTGCCTCCCAAACCAAATACGATGGGTATCCGTTTCTGAGTTACTTTTTTCGCCAGAGACAATAAATTTTGCTTTTCCTCAAAAGTGGTAGTAGGCGATTCTGAGGTGGTACCGTTTACCAATACATATTCAACCCCTCCCTTTATTACATATTCAAGCAGTTTTTCAAATGAATCATAATCTACAGCGCCGTCTGATGTAAATGGAGTGACCAGCGCTACTCCTGTACCTTTTAAAAAAGATTTCATGCTCACTGATTTGGGTTGCCAAATTATAGAATTATTCAGCGAATAAAAAGAAAAAATTATTCATCTGCAGACTGTCGTACATTAGCCAAGCTCACCAACTCGTTGTACCAATCTTCTCCATACTGACGTATTAAGGGTTCTTTTAGGAAAACATACAATGGCACTCCCAGCGCTTTTCCTTTGTGGCAAGCCGCATGGCAAATGTGCCAACGGTGATAGTTCATTACTTCATGATATTCGTTTTTACTTATCCGTATCGGGTACAGATGGCAGGATATAGGTTTTCTGAATTTTATTTTCCCTTCCGACCATGCCTTTTCTATTGCGCAGCGCAAAATGTTATTCTGATCATAATAAGCAAACACACATTCTCTGCCATGCACAGTTGATGTTGAATAGTCACCCTCATAGTCTATAATGTAAGGCCCTTGACTATTTATGGTTTTTTGTGCTTCCTCACTCAGATAGGGCCACACAGTTTCTAATATTTCATCTATACAGGACAATTCATCTTCGGCTAGAGGAGCGCCTAAATCACCTTCCGTACAACAGGCTCCTTTGCATTTGATAAGGTCACATACAAAATAATTTTGCAAAATCTCATCCGATACCAGTATATCCTGCACTTTCAACATAGTGAACAACATCTTAGGTCTGTAATTTCAGCACCAGAGCTGTGCGATTGGTAACATACAAACTCAGATACCTGAATTCATCCGTATGGTGAAGCACTTGATTATCCACTCTTCCGAATCCGCCAAATTCCGGATCGTCAGAGTTTAAGATTATTCTGTATGCTCCTCTTTTGGGCACTCGAAACTTATATCCAAAAATGGAATTGCCAACACTGAAATTGAAAACGAAAATAAGGTTGTTACGTTCAAATATGATTACCTTGTTGGTATCGTCCATGTTGAGTTGTTGTGCCGGTAAAGAAGATAATAGGTTTTCCTCTTTTACCAGTCGCAACATTTCTACATCGAAGTTAGCTAAATATTCATACTTGAGATCTTTATTATCAAGGAGAGACCATTGCCTGCGTGCGTATTTATAGCTCCAGTTGTTACCTTGCCTTGGAAAATCGAGCCACTCAGGATGGCCGAATTCATTTCCCATGAAGTTCAGGTAAGCTTCACCACCCAGCGTTATCGTAATCAACCGAATCATTTTATGCAATGCGATGCCTCTGTCTATAATAAGATTCTGGTCTGATTTTAGCATGTGGTAATACATTTCTTTATCCATCAGCCAAAAGGCTAAAGTTTTGTCTCCTACTAGCGCCTGGTCATGCGACTCGCAGTAAGCAATGGTTTTTTCTTTATACCTTCTGTTGGTAAGTACATGCCACATTTCATGTATATCCCATTCTTCGTCGGATTTCTCTTTCAGAATTTTTATCCAATAATCCGGTATACCCATTCCCAGCCTGTAATCAAAGCCTAATCCTCCATCTTCTACCGGCCTTGTCAAGCCTGGCATACCGCTTACATCCTCAGCAATAGAAATACTGCCCGGCCTAACAGTGTGCATGACATGGTTGGCCAACTGTAGATATATCACAGCATCCCAATCTACCATGTGACGAAAGTATTTGTCATAATGATTAAACTCCGTGTTACCATGATGGAAATACAACATGGAAGTAACACCATCAAAGCGGTAACCATCAAAACGAAATTCCTCCAACCAATAGCGCACATTAGAAAGCAAAAATTTTTTCACCTCCCATTTGCCATAATCAAAAAGTTTAGAGTCCCAACCATCATGGTTTCCTCTGCCTCCACTGTGAAAATACTGGTATTCGGTGCCATCGAAAAGATTAAGCCCCTCTGCTATATTTTTTACTGCATGAGAGTGTACTATATCCATGATCACAGCTAATCCCATACCATGGGCTGTATCCACCAGTTCTTTGAGATCTTCCGGAGTTCCGAATCTTGAGCTCGGGCTGAAAAAATTGGATACATGATACCCAAAAGAACCATAATACGGATGTTCCATTACTGCCATGAGCTGTATGGCCGTATATCCTGCCTTTTTGATTCTCGGCAAAATTTCGTTTGTAAACTCTTTGTATGTTCCTATACCTTCCCGCTCCTGAGCTATGCCTGTATGAGTTTCATAGATCAGCAAGTGCTTCAGTGAATTTATGTCATAGTCATATTTCCATTCATAAGGAACTTCCGGATTCCATAATTGTCCACTGAAGTCATAGGTCTCAGGATCTTGTATCACTCTGCGCACATAAGCCGGTATTCTATCCTGAGCACCTATGGCTGAGTGCACATGTACTTTAAATCTTGAGCCATGTACAAAGGTATCCTTATATTCACGGTCAGGTAAAAATATTTCCCAATCGTTGTTGGAGTTTTTGGTAAGAGGATGCGAGGTTCTGTTCCACCCGTTAAAATCCCCTATCAAAAAAAGTGCTGAAGCTGCCGGCGCCCACTCCCTGTACCACCATCCCTGCCTTTCAGCATCATAATTCAGACCATAATATTTGTGCGCAGATGTAAAATGGTCTAACCCTCCTCCATATTTTTCTATGTCATCTAACGCTTTCCGAAAACGCTCTATTCTATCTTTTATATCCTGGTAGTATGGCTCTAACCAAGGGTCATCTTCTATCAATGCTATCTTATCGGACATATGGCTTAAAAATACAGATGCGCAAATCTTACATCACAAGTAAGCAACTATTTAGGAAAACTGCAAAAAGTCGTATTCAGTTTTTTTAAAGTGACTTTCCTGAAATATAATTTAGAATAGTCTAAAAATAAATTTTGTTATTTCAAATAAAACATTTTTATTTACATATAATTAAATATTAGAGTATGAAAACAACTATCCAAACGGTAGCATCCTGCTGTTGGTTTAGCCTTATCTGTCAGCAAATGCTGTCGCAGCACGTTCTTCTGAGTGGAGTAGTCAGAGACAAATCTTCCGGCCATCCCGTGCCGAAATGTAGTGTATATTTCAAAAATTCAGCCGATACATCCCTCACCGACACTGAAGGCAGATTTACTATTCCTTACCCATTTGATTCTTCCGATGTAGTCTTCTTAATCATTGAGCACCCGGACTACAGAAAAGACAGTTTACTCTATTCTCTCAAAAAACAGGCTATCAATATCTTTTTGAAACCATTATACACTACAACCGATGAAGTGGTGATATCAGGAACCATGAGAGAAGTTAGCAAACTCGACAGCCCGGTGCCGGTGGAAGTATACAACAGCACTTATTTTAAGAAAAATCCCACTCCTAATGTATTCGAATCTTTGACGATGATCAACGGTGTACAACCTCAGTTAAACTGTAACGTGTGCAACACCGGCGACATACACATTAACGGCATGGAAGGCCCATACACCATGATATTGATTGACGGAATGCCCATAGTGTCTTCCCTGTCTACCGTATACGGATTATCAGGGATACCCAACAGCCTTGTGAAGAGAATTGAAATTGTAAAAGGGCCGGCTTCTACACTTTATGGGAGCGAAGCAGTGGCCGGATTAGTAAACATCATCACCAGAGATCCATCAAATTCGCCCCTGCTAAAAATAGACGCCTCTACCACTACATGGAATGAATATAATGCCGACATAAGCGGAAAATACAAAATAGGGAAAATACAGGCTCTGACAGGAGCAAACGCTTTTCTGTACAACACCATACACGATAAAAATGCCGACAATTTCACGGATGTCACATTACAAAAAAGATTTTCTCTTTTTAAAAAATTTGAACTGAGCAAAACGAATTCTCTGGCTCTGCGTTATGTTTATGAAAACCGTTGGGGTGGACAAACTCAGTGGACTCCCCTTTGGAAAGGCTCCGATAGCATATACGGTGAAACAGTAACTACAAACAGAACTGAACTCATCGGCAAGTATATTCTTCCTGCTTCAAAAAAAAAATTCAGGTTAGAATATTCTTATAACATACATCATCAAGACAGTTATTATGGCACCACAAAGTTTTTAGCAAATCAACATACTGCCTTTGCTCAATTGCTATGGAATAGTTCTTCCAAAAAGCATGACATACTGGTGGGTTGTCCTTTCAGATTCATCCACTATGACGATAATACTCCTGCCACACGCAGCAGCGACAGCATGTTTTACGTGAATAAACCCGCCGTCACAACATTGCCCGCAATATTTATTCAAGATGAATGGAAGATATCCCCGCATTTTGTATCACTGGCTGGTTTTCGCTACGACCATCATAATGAACATGGCAGCATTTACACTCCCAGACTAAGTTTTAAATATAAACCACACTCCTTGCATACATTGCGTCTTTCCGGAGGTAATGGCTACAGAGTGGTGAATTTGTTCACCGAAGACCATGCCGCACTTACGGGAGCCCGCCAGGTAATAATTGCCGAGAAATTAAAACCTGAAAAAAGCTGGAACACTAATTTAAACTATACAGGTCAACTGAATTACCAGGCAGGTTTCTTAATATTCGATGCTAACTTTTTTTATACTTATTTTACAAACAAAATCTTTGGAGACTTTGAACGTAATCCTTTTCAGATCATTTACGAAAATCTAAACGGATATGCCATTTCCAAAGGTGTTTCACTCAACCTCGATTTCTCATTCATCAACTCATTAAAAATTAATGCCGGCATCACTTACATGCAGGTATATCAAACAGAGCAAGACAGCATGGGCACACCGAAAAAGACAGAACAACTGTTTGCCCCTCGGTTTTCAGGCACCTATGCCGTAAGTTACACCATACCCAAAGCTAAGATCACTGTTGACCTCACCGGCTTGTTCAAAGGCCCTATGCGATTGCCTGTATTACCTAACGACTTCCGGCCGCAATACTCCCCATGGTTTACTCTGCTCAACTTACAATTGACAAAAAAAATATACAAAAACATAGAGATGTATGCCGGACTTAAAAACATATTAGACTTCGTACCTCGTCACCCTATTATGCGCCCTTTCGACCCGTTTGATAAAAACATAAACGACCCTGTCACCAATCCTCATCTATACACTTTTGACACCAGCTATAACTACGCGCCCTTGCAAGGCATAAGAGGATTTGCAGGACTTCGCTGGGAATTGTGATTTTTACACTGTTCATGTATAGTTCGTGTTCTCGATAATATATTTAACCCGATTCTGCATTATCGGAAAAGTGTGGTGAAATGTTTTTTTATGTTGGGCGCGCCCCTGCGGGGCCGGGCTGTCCGCCACTCCGCTGTCGCTTCGGTGCTCCGCACTGGCCTTGCAGGCCATGGCTCCCATCCCTCGCGCAGGTCCTCTCGAAATTTTTCAGGTTCATAAGAAAGTGTGAACCTCCGAAGAAGTTCGGGCGCCGCCCTAAAGGGCGGCGGTTTGCTCAAATTTACTTAAAAACAATTTTAATGGATTAGGGATGGCTGCAGTCTGTGGGTATGGAAATTGTTTTAGATGCACAGCAATAGAAAGCATAGCTTCTATTTTTTCTTTACAGTTAGTTATATATACCCCTGTAATCTAAAATTCTATTATGTTTACGTTAAAAGTTGTCGTTATGGTAGTATCCCAACAAAATTGTCATTCGAAAGTATTGTTTAGTACACTTCAAATGTAGTTTCAAAACGGAGTCTACTGGTCAATAAAGGTGTTAGGAAGACAACTCACAAATTGCGGCTTGAAAAGTAACAAAGAGTAACCTGTAAGATTTTCTCACGATAAACCGTGCTTCATTATGACCTTAAAACTCAAATAAAATCTTTCATCATTAGCTCTTTCGTAATCGAAATTTTCTAATGACAGCCATTAGAAAATTTGGGCTAATGAGAATTTGGGACTTTAGTTATCTGTGGAAAATAAGGTATGCTATTGATTAAATTTCATGGAGAAAGTCTTTTTATTACCCAACCCTGTGGTTGTTTTTCATACACTAATCGGTCGTGCAGACGGTTAGGTCGGCCTTGCCAAAACTCCATGTAATATGGCTTTACCAAATATCCTCCCCAATAGGACGGCCTTTTGATGTGCTCATGATGAGCAGTATCTTTCATCATACTTTCATAGGCTGCATCTAATGATTTTCTGTCCGGAATTTCACGGCTTTGTTTAGAAACTATGGCTCCAATGCGACTTCCCAAAGGGCGACTATTGAAATATTCATCAGATTCTGCTTCTGAAATCTTTTCAGCTACACCTTGCACCCTCAATTGTCTTTGTAATTCTATCCAAAAAAAATTTATACTCACATATGGATTTCCTGCTATGTCTATACCTTTGTTACTTTCATAGTTGGTGAAAAAACAGAAACCTTCGTCAGTAATGTCTTTCACGAGCATTACCCTTGATGAAGGCCTGCCCAATGCATTGACCGTACTAAGCGTAAATGCCGTGGGTTCCTGAATGCCAGCTTCAATAGCTTCTTTCATCCATTTTTGTGCCTGAACCATGGGGTCTTTTTCAAGCATATCTTCGTTCAATTCATGAAGGTCATATTCTACCCTGATGGATGAAAGATTCATCTTTTTTTCCCTATTGCTCATGCCGTAGATATTATAAATGAAGAATGTATCAAAGTAAGATGTTGCCTGTATGCGTTGCCCTGAACCTTTATTTCAGATGTTGAAAATAAACAAATCAACATATATTTGGAAGTTTAAACGCAACCAAATATAGTTTATTTAAAGCTATTTAGTATTATTGCTTTAGCAACAAATATTTTGAAAAGTCGAAAATGTTAGATGCTTTTTCCGTGACTAATTTTAAAAAAAAATGTATATTATTTTGCGCTAAACTTACCTGTGCATGGCTTCTGTTAGTGTGGGAAACATTTTGATTGCTGAACCTTTTTTGGGCGACGACAACTTTGAGCGCGCGGTTGTGCTCATAACCAGTCACTCAGAAGAAGGCTCCTTTGGGTTTATATTGAATAAACTTTGTAACCTGTATTTATCTGACATAGTGCCGGATATAGGCACATTAGAAGCACGCCTTCATATTGGAGGGCCTGTAGAACAAGATACTCTGCACTTCATTTACAAAGGCTATTCTCCCATGGCAGATTCTGTAAACATTTTTGATAATCTGTATTGGGGGGGTAACTTCGAAGAACTCAAATGGAGAATCCTCCATCATAAAATTTCAGAAAGAGACATACGATTCTTTCTCGGATACTCAGGATGGGCGCAAGGACAACTAGAGGATGAAATGAAAAAAAACGTATGGATTGTAAATCATATTTCCGTAGAAGATATATTTGAAACTTCAACGGACCAAATGTGGAGAGTGATATTGAAAAACATGGGAGGAAAATATAAACAATATGCTAACTATCCTATAGATCCTCGCCTTAACTAAACATATACGGAAAACTTATTGTTATGCTAGAGAAAGACAACGACATGTTGAAAGAAGAATCTAAAGGAAATCCCAATGTATTTGATATGGCATTGGAAGAACATCATGCGGACGACTTCAGCAATTACACGAAAGAAGAGCTTGTTCGCTTTTTAGAAAATTTCAACTTCAAAGAAAATGTGTATAAGGCCAACACATTACTCAACAACATTAAGCATAGCTTTGACGAAATCGTAGAACAAGAGCGACGCGAAGCCCTCTCCAAATACATTTCCGAAAACGAAACCGATGACGGATTCGAGTACAAAAAAGATGCACTTACCGATAAATTTGAAAAACAATTTGAGGCTATCCGCCTTTTGGTGAGTGAACACATACAGAATTTAGAAAAAGATAAAATAAAAAATTTAGCCATACGCAACCAACTCCTGGATCGCTTACGTAAGCTATTAGCAAGCGAGGAATCCAGCGAAAGCATTCAGGAGTTTAAAAATATCCAGGAAGAATGGAAGAAAGCCGGACAAGTGCCTGCTGCTAATGCACAGGAACTATGGGCTAACTACAACGCTCTGGTAGAGCGTTTTTACAACAACCGTTCTATATATTTTGAACTAAAAGAACTAGACCGAAAAAAGAATCTTGAAGCTAAAAAAGAAATTTGTGAACGTGTAGAAAAACTATACGAACGCGATGATATGATTCAGGTGCTGAAAGAACTTAAAGAGTGCCATGAGGAATTTCGCGACATCGGACCAGTACCTAAGGAAGAACAAGAAGCTTTGTGGAATCGCCTGAAATCGGCCACAGATAGAATTTATCAAAAACGTAAGGAGTTTTTCGAAAAACAAAAGCTTCAGTATGAAAATAACTATGTTCAAAAAAATGCCCTAATTGAGCAAGCCATTGTTTTTGCCTCTTTTAACTCCAACAAAATTGATGACTGGAGAGAAAAAACCAAGCAACTGCAAGCTCTGCAGGAACAATGGAAAACTATAGGCCCGGTACCTGCTGACAAATCAAAAGAAGTGTCTTCCAGATTTTGGGATGCGTGCAAAGAATTTTATAGAAACAAAAATAAATTCTTCAAAGCTCTCGACAATAAGAGGCAAGAAAATTTAAAACTAAAACTCGCCTTGTGTGAGCGCGCAGAGGAGTTAAAAGATAACCCCGATTTTGAGCATACTGCAAAAGAAATCAAAGAACTTCAAAAGCAATGGGAGAAAATCGGACAGGTTCCGTTCAAAGTCAAAGATGATGTTTATAACCGCTTCAAAGCAGCATGCGATTACTTCTTTAATCGAAAACGCGAACAACAAGCCGAAGCAGAAAAAGAGTTTATCCTTAACCTCAATAAAAAAACCGAACTATGCGAAAAAATTGAATCCATAAACAACAGCGATACTCCAAAAACTCTTGAACTGCTAAAAGAGTTACAAGAAGAGTGGAACAAAATAGGCTTTGTACCCAAAAACTCTAAAAAAGAAATCTATACTCGCTATAACAAAGCCATAAACACATTTATAGAAACTTCTCGTGAAATCAATGAAGGCCAAAAGAAAAATATACGGCTCTCGCTTGAAGTGATGTCGCTAAAAACTACTCCTGAGGGCATGGCCACCATAAAAAAAATGGAAAAAGCCGTCACTAAGAAAATTTCACAATTGCGCAGCGAGATAGAACAATATAAAACCAATATCGAATTTTTTGGACGTTCTAAAAATGCTGAATCTTTGAAAAAGGATATCGAGCAGAAAATTGAAACCCTTCAAAATGAAATATCTTCACTAAACGAAGAACTTAAAATCATTAAGTCTTAAAATATTTTTGTTATTAAACTTTATGTTCTAAATTTGCGCACCCAATTTAGTTAACTATCGTTGTTTTATTTAATTTTACTACAACTATTAGCCTCCTTAGCTCAGCTGGTAGAGCAACTGACTTGTAATCAGTAGGTCGCTGGTTCGATCCCGGCAGGGGGCTCATTTTCACTTAAGAATAATCTAAGTCCTCCCTAAACATTTCGCCACACTTTTCCGCTATTTCGTAATCCGAGTTTATATAGCTTTTGATATTATGGCATCCTGAATTGTCATAACCAACCTTGGATAACCTTACAAGCCGAACCAAACAATAGCAGCTCGGTAATTAGGGAATACAAGAGCTTTTGGCTTTTAAAAATTTATTTCTTTACCTTTGCTTTCCTTATTTTAGGATATGAAAAACAATATATCGTATATAAGATTACTTTTCGTTATCTTTTTGTTGGCAGGGTTACTTGGCAATATTTATCCTGATGGAGTAAACAAGAAAAATTGCAAACACACAAAAACCAACAAAGAAGAAAAGAAAAAACAATCGTCTTCAGACAAAAATTCATATTACGCTTCATCCGGTGCATCGTACAGTTTTTGTACAGGAAATTTGCAGCAAAGTGAAAATGATATTTTAAAAAATCAGTTTGATGATCTGTTCCTCTTTTCTCTAAGTAAACAAAACAATCGAACTGCAAATTGGTGCGGTAAATATTTTTTCTCTCTATTCAGGCATATTATAGTAAAAAATGCTCCATAAAGTTTGGACTACCGGCTGATGTTAGTCATTAATTTACCTCTTCAATAAAAAAATTCATTTTAACAAATCATTAAATAAAAATAACTATGCGAAACAAAGGTTTTATCATCGGTATCACCATACTGCTATCCATTATATGTATTTATCTGTTATCGTTTACATTCATTGCCCGCAACATTGAAAAGAAAGCGGTGAAATACGCCACTGATAAAGATGGCAAAATCAATTTAGAGAAAAAACAAAAATATTTAGACTCCATTTTTGAAGAGCCTGTGCTGAATTTGCTGGGCATTAAATATACTTACAAAGAAGTAAAGGAAACTGAATTGGCTTTAGGCCTTGACCTGCAGGGCGGCATGCACGTGACACTTGAAGTATCTCCGGTGGAAATATTAAAAGTATTAGCTGCCGGGAACGCAAACAATCCGGAATTTTTAGCGGCATTAAACGAAGCTTCCAGAAGGCAAGCCAACAGCCAGGCAAATTTTATTGAACTTTTCTATCAAGCGTTTGCCGAAAAAAGCAGCAACAAAAAATTGGTAACTATATTTTCTAATTCTCTGACCCGCAACATGGGCATTACGCCTTCTTCTACCGATGACGACGTAAAGAAAATGATTCGCTCTGAAATAGACCGTGCCATAGACCGCTCTTTTGAAATACTTCGCACCCGTATTGATAAATTCGGCGTGATACAACCTAACATTCAAAAAATACAGGGCACCCATCGGATACAGCTTGAATTGCCGGGTGTAGAGAACCCACAACGCGTACGCAACCTCTTGCAAGGATCAGCAAAGCTTGAATTTATTGAAGTGTATCACTTAAACGAACTGGCAGATAAGCTGGAAGCGATAGATAAATATTTAGTGTCTATCAAAAAAACTGCAACTACCGACTCCACCTCAGCTAAAAGCAAAGAACTCAGCGAAATTGAAAAATCTTTGGCTGTAGATGCTGTGACCGACACAAAATCTGATACCACAAGTGCAAAAACAGACTCCTTAAGTGCTGATAGTACTCAATCGTTGAAAAGAGAATACTCCGAACTCTTCTCACTGCTCATCAGAGATAGCCAGACTTTGCTTTATGCAGTGAAGGATACCGCCAAAATAAACCGCATATTGGAAATGCCTAAAGTTCAAGCCATGTTGCCCCCCAACATAACTTTCTATTGGGAACGCAAGAATGCAAAAAGTCTGAAAGAAAACCCCACACTTGAACTCATTCCTTGCCGTAAGTCTAAAAACCAACCTGCGCCTTTGGAGGGTAATGTGATTACTGCAGCATCATACAACTATGATGTGCAAGGCAGCGGAGGCTTTGAAGTGATAATGCGCATGAACGAAGCAGGAAAAAAGAAATGGGCTAAGATTACCACTGCAGCAGCTTCTGAAAACAATCGCCGCATAGCCATCATTCTTGATGGTTATTGCTACTCTGCGCCCAGAGTGCGACAACCGATCCTCAATGGGGTATCATCCATATCCGGTAATTTCACTTTGGAAGAAGCCAAAGACCTTTCCAACATACTCATGGCCGGAAAGCTACCGGCTCCCGTACGCATTGTGGAGGAGGTTATAGTCGGCCCGTCTCTGGGAAGAGAATCTATCATTGCAGGCTTGCAATCTATGCTGGTAGGATTATGTTTGGTTATTGTTTTCATGATATTGTATTACCATAAGGCCGGATTTGTTGCTGATGTAGCGCTTCTGTTCAACGTACTCTTCACTCTGGGAGCTTTAGCATCGCTCAACTCAGTGCTCACTTTGCCCGGTATTGCCGGTATAGTGCTGACTCTCGGTATGGCGGTAGATGCCAATGTGCTCATCTTTGAACGCATAAAAGAGGAGCTTCGCGAAGGCAAAGCCTTACGCAACGCTATTGACCTTGGCTTTAGCAAAGCATTCTCCTCTATTTTCGATTCTAACATCACTACCCTTATTGTAGCGGTAATTCTACTATGGTTGGGTTCAGGCCCTGTAAAAGGCTTTGCTACCACACTTCTCATAGGAGTTGCCTGCTCATTCCTGACAGCTGTGTTCATCAGCAAAATCATTATTCTATGGATGGTGAAAGACAAAGATCCAAACTCCCTTCAGTTTACCACGTTCATTTCGCGCAATTTGTTCAAAAACATGAATTTTAACATCATCAGCAAACGCAAAATGTCGTACATCTTCTCTATATCGCTCATAGCCATAGGTATACTCACCATCTTTATCCAAAAAGGACTAAACCTCGGTGTAGACTTCAGTGGCGGACGCTCATACATCGTACAATTTGAAAAACCTATTACAGCCACAGAGCTGAAAAACATTTTGCTTCCCGCATTTGGCAATGCAGGTACTGAAGTTAAAACTTTTGGTACAGACACAAAAATGAAAATTACTACCAGCTATCTGATAAACGATGAATCATCTGATGCAGATAATATTGTGGCTGGAGCTTTAAACAATGCTTTGAAATCCATAAAAAACAACAAAGCTGAAATCATATCATCCAACAAGGTAGGAGCCACCGTAGCCGATGATATCAAAAACGACGCCATGATTTCCATAGTAGTGGCGCTGGCCGGAATATTCGTATATGTACTCTTCCGTTTCAAAAAATGGCAATTCAGCCTGGCTGGCATCACTGCGCTGTTTCACGATTCGCTCATGATATTGGCTATGTTTTCTATACTAAGGTTGTTAGGTATACCGTTTGAGATAGACCAGGTCTTCGTTGCAGCCATACTTACTATAGTGGGATTTTCCATAAACGATACGGTTATAGTGTTTGACCGTGTACGCGAAGTGTTGAACCAAACCCGACGCGACTTGAATTCATTCAGAGATAAAAACGAACTAGCTGACCTGATAAATAAAGCCATAAACCACACATTGAGCCGTACAATAATGACTACATTTACGGTGCTTGTGGTAGTGATTATTCTCTTTTTGTTTGGAGGTGAATCTTTAAGAGGCTTTTCGTTCGCTCTATTGATAGGAGTAATATTTGGTAGTTACTCCACCATATTCATAGCTGTGCCTATGGTGCTTGATTTGTGGAGAAACAAGCAAGCCAAACCCGTAGAGGCGGTTGCCGGTACTAAAAGTTCAACAAAAAAATAATAACCTGGTTTGGCCTTCATAAACGGCATACCGGATGAATTGACTTTAGATTTTCTATGAATTCACAGCAATGTTTTATGAACACAAGACGTTCATTGCGGATAAGCAGTTTGCTGTTTATCCTATATTCCACATGAGCGAAAAAGTGAGATGAAATTTTTTATGTTGGGCGCGCCCCTGCGGGGCCGGGCTGTCCGCCATTCCGCTATAGCTTCGGTGCTTCGCTAAAGCTCCGCACTGGCCTTGCAGGCCATGGCTCCCATCCTATGTACAACATTGGATTTGTCGGTGGTTTTGAAGAGAAGTTGGTGGAGGATTTATGCGTGGATGTGGGGTAAAGTCTCGTGTTGTATCTTCTAAACTTCCCGATTGGGAATCGGCCGGCATTCCATCGCGCAGGCTACACCGAACTCTTTCTGTTCTATGTGTGATTGCCGGGCTCTTTTCATACCACAGGTAAATTCATTTTATGCATCAGCCAGGCAGAAGGCGTTGTACGTATGCGTGCGCCATGTGAAGCTGCTTTGCTCAAAGATAGGGGGTTGTGGCGTGCAGGGCAAGGGAATACGCACTTTTTGGGACAGTATCAATGTGTTATCGGCTAAATCAGAGAAAAACTGTTCTGAGCATGCTAGTCAGAATCTATATGCAGGTCTTTTACAGAGCCGAATCCAATGGCATCTTTGAAAGTCGGCTCATCGGTTATCTCGGAGGCTTTTTTAATTTTCTGATTGCCGTATTTATCTTTTATCTTATATATGGTTTTGCGCAGTTCATCTTTCTTTTCTCGATCGTAAAATAATGAGTATTGCACACATTGGCTGCTTATAAAATCAGAAACTACAATACCTATGGCTGTGGTTGCAGCATTGAGAAGAGAGGGTATGGAATGTTTTTTTTCGAACGCATTCATGCGGTGTTTTATTATATGCAACAGATCAATGCCATCTTGCAGTGGAGTAGCCAGTTTGTAATTATCTTTCCATTGAGTGCCGTTTTCATAAGATATGTGAGTATACACATGTTGGCAATGTACATCAGAGCGCACCATGCGTCCTTCCAGTTTCATGCAAAAAGAAAGCAACAGGTTATGCAGCGTTTCCTGATGTGAGCGTTGTTCTTTGGAGAGTTGCCTCATAACGCTCATGCTTTTGTAGGTTTCGTTGACGAAGTCGGCTTCTACAAAGTTGAGGCGGTAGTGCCAGTGAATGCCTACAATGCTTTTACAGGCTTCTTTGAGCTTTTGTGGGGAAGCGTATCGTATATCTAAAGGGGTTTTTATACCGGCACGAACAAATCGGGTTTCCATGCCTTTGCTGATGCCGGGCAGGTCAGTGAGAGATAGCTTTTCTAATATGGTATCTATATTTTGCTCATTGATTACGGTGAGACCATCTGGCTTTTCTAATTCTGAAGCCAATTTTGCCAAAAAAGAGTTAGGAGCTATACCAATAGAGCACTTGAGCCAGTCGCCCACTTCGCTGCGTATATCGTTTTTTATTTTTAAGGCTACCGGCTTTAAATCTTTATATATGAATTTATAACTGTTGAAGTCTATTACTGCTTCATCAATGCTTTTGGGTGTCACTTCTTGCGAATATTTGCGCAATACATTCATGATTTTAACATGGTAACTTCTGTAACGATCAGGGTGGGTTTCTACAGGCACCAATTCAGGGCACAGTTCCATGGCTTCATTCAGGCGCATACCGGTTTTTATACCATGCTTTTTTGCTTCTATTGAGGGAGATATCACACATCCATATTTACCGGTATACACACATACTCCCACAGGACGATTTCTCAGATAATAGTTGTCTTGCTGCTCACAACTGGCAAAGAAGCTATTCATATCTACAAACATAGTGTAGGGCTCGCTGCTATTTCTGAAAGAATACTTGTTGGGCTTCACTTGGAAAAACAAATAGGTTATACTTACTAAGTAAAGGTTATATAGCATGAATATACCAATAACATCGTAAAAGTGCTGGAGTAACATTGCAGATTTTCTTACATTAGAGAAAAACATTCTGCATACTTTCTGCAGTGCAGTAACTATTTTTTAAGTTGTACGCTTCATTCTGCATGTGTATCCATTTTTATTCATCAGAGGTTTTACTTTGCGGGTTTCAATGAGTTGCCTCTGATGCAGAGCAACAGAGAGTTTTGCAGTTTACAATAATGACAAATTACTTTTTCTGTCCGGTGAGTTGAATTTTTCCGAGCCGAAAATGAGTTAAAATTGAGGAATATATTTCTCTGAAATCATATAAAATCTATTCTGATTGAAGACGACCTCATACGGTTAACTTGTTGGAGCATGTTTAAGTATGTTGAAATTATTTGTTGATTATTATTAAAATAGACCCATGGAATTGATCGCCTTATTATCCATTGCAATATTGCTGGCAGCGATTTTGTTTTTCAAAAATATTTTCGGAGGGCTCATTCTTGCTTGCACACTGTGTACGCTAGGATATATGTTGCACAATGAAAACTCATTGTTCATTCCAATAGCAAATAGTTTTTTGATTTTCTTTGAATTGGTTTTACTCCTGTCGGGAGCGTTGTTTTTCTACAATGTATTGCAACAGCGCGATCACTTCAGTTTCATAGATCATCTCAAAGAGAGAGGGATGGACCATTATTCTTTGTTAATGATGCTGAGTTTTTTTCTGATATCTTTTTTTGAGGGTATAGCTGGATTTGGCATACCTGCCATGCTCATAGCTCCCAAGCTCATGCGTTGCGGATACTCATCCGTTTCGGCGGTTGTTTTGTCTCTTTGTGGTGGTTTTGTAGCGGTGTTGTTTGGAGCCTTAGGTACACCAATAAAAATGGGATTCGACATAACTCAACCATGTATTGCTGTATACAAGATATTGTGGTTGAACATGATTGGTATATTGAGTATACCTTTGCTATTGTATTTCTTAAGCAAATATACTTCGCCACATGTGAAGATGCATTTCAAGTGGCGTTCTGTTCTGGCGGCCGGCTTCTGTTTTCTGGTACCTTTCAGTGTAGGCGTATTTCTCTCGCCGGAGTGGCCTTCTGTATTGGCGGGAAGTTTAGGTTTGTGGCTGTACATACGCTTTTTTACCAAATCTCCTTTGCGGTTTTCCGTTCGCTTTTGGTGGAGAGCTTTCCGGCCATACATTGTTTTTCTATTGTTTTTGATATTGTATCGTTATTTTTGTTCAGATATGTTTTTATTAGAACACAACGAGTTTAAAAAAATATCAGCATTTCAACCCGGATTTTTGTTTTGGATAACAGGATCATTTTTTTCAATAGACAAAGCTCATAAATATGATTGGTATATGGCTTTTTCTGCTACATTCAAAAAATTAGCTAAGCCATTACTAACTCTTCTTTTGCTTATTTATTTCTCACAAGTTGTACGAGAAGAAGTTAAGTATTTATTTTCAAGCATAATCATGGAAAAGTCTATGTATTTTGCCGATATGATGTCGTTTCTATCCGGCATAGCAGGCGCTTTTCTGACCGGTAGTGCCACTATGAGCAATATTCTTTTTACGAGCCTCAAAGAAATGACCTTCTGGTCAATGGCTATGCTTCACAGTGGTAGCGTGCTAGGCAATATTGTTTCTTTGCAAAACATAATCATGGTCAATTCCGTAACTGAGCATGCAACACCATTGCATCGTATTCTCAGGTTCCATACACCTGTATTGATGATTTACTCACTGCTGATTTTTTTTAGCTATGTTTATATGAATCTTTTCTATCATTTGTTGAATAAATAGTATGACCGTTATTCATTGATTCGCTTTCCGAATTTCAAAAAATATGTATACCTTCAATCGCTCAAATGGATTTAAAATTAATAACTAACGGACATGGCAGATTACACTGAACTAAAAAGAATAGCATCGCAAGTGCGTAGAGATATAATACGCATGGTGCATGGTGCCAAAAACGGACATCCGGGAGGTGCGCTTGGGTGTACCGATTTACTGGTGTTGTTGTATTTCAAACTCATGAAACACAACAAAAATTTTAACATGGATGGGAAAGGCGAAGATTTATTTTTTCTATCCAACGGACACATTTGTGCTGTGTGGTACAGTACGCTTGCGCGCGCCGGATATTTTGATATTAAAGAGTTGGCCACACACAGAAAAATAAATTCCAGGTTGCAAGGACATCCTACACCGCACGAACATTTACCTGGAATACGCATAGCCAGCGGTTCCTTGGGGCAAGGTCTTTCCAACGCTATAGGCGCTGCCCTCACCAAGAGGTTAAACGGAGACGACCGGTGGGTGCATGTGTTGATGGGAGATGGCGAGCAAAACGAAGGGCAAATATGGGAGGCGGCAATGTTTGCCCCTCATCATAAAATAGACAATCTGATAGCTTATGTTGACTACAACGGTATACAGATAGATGGCCATACTGATGAAGTTATGAACCTGCTCGACCTGGGCGCAAAATACAAAGCCTTTGGCTGGGAAGTATATGAGTGTGATGGCAATAATTTTGAAGAACTCGAAAAAACTATACTTGCCGCACAGGCATCAAGAGGCAATGGAAAACCCAAAGCCATAATGATGAAAACCAAAATGGGTTACCCGGTTGATTTCATGATGGGCAACCATAAATGGCATGGTGTTGCACCGAACGACGAGCAGAAAGACAAAGCTCTCGCACAAATTGAAGAAACATTGGGTGACTATTAATAACTAAATAAAAATCAAACAAACATGAAAAAATATACCTATACCGACAAAAAAGACACACGCTCCGGATTTGGAGACGGTATGACTGAACTGGGCAGAAAAAACCCTAATGTAGTAGCTCTGTGTGCAGACCTTACCGGATCGCTAAAGTTAGACGATTTTAAAAAAGAGAATCCTGATCGTTTCTTTCAGGTGGGAATTGCTGAGGCTAACATGATAGGCATAGCTGCGGGCATGACCATAGGAGGGAAGATCCCCTTCACCAGTACATTTGCTAACTTCTCTACCGGACGTGTGTACGACCAAATACGTCAGTCTGTGGCCTATTCACATAAAAACGTAAAAATATGTGCCTCTCACGCCGGCCTCACTCTTGGCGAAGATGGCGCTACACACCAGATACTGGAAGACATAGGAATGATGAAAATGCTTCCCGGCATGGTAGTCATAAACCCCTGTGATTACAACCAAACTAAAGCCGCCACTCTTGCCATCGCAGATTACTATGGGCCTGTTTACTTGCGTTTCGGAAGGCCGGTGGTACCTGTGTTTACTCCTGCAGACCAAAAATTTGAAATCGGAAAAGCCTGGGTGGTAAACGAGGGAAAAGATGTAAGCATATTCTGTACAGGACACCTGGTGTGGGAATCCATAATAGCCGGAGAGATGTTGGCTGAAAAAGGGATAGAAGCCGACATCATAAACCTGCATACTATAAAGCCTTTAGACACTGCTGCAATATTGGCTTCCGTGAAAAAAACAGGTTGTGTAGTATCGGCAGAGGAACATAACATATGGGGAGGTCTTGGTGAAAGTATAGCACACGTGCTGGCTACCGAATATCCGGCACCCATGGAATTTGTAGGTACTAAAGATACATTTGGCGAAAGTGGTACTCCCGATGAACTGATGAAAAAATACGGGCTTAAAGCAGAGAATATAGTAGAGGCTGTGCTGAAAGTGATAGAAAGAAAAAAAGTAGCTGTATCATAAAGTTTCAGTTCATCAAACCTGTTTTAATACTGTAAAACTCTTACTCTCGCAACTTTTTGAACGGTTTTACAATGTACCGCATTGGAAAACCGTTCAAAAAAAATTTCGCAAGCAATTGTGCATTGCTGAACGGCAAAATTTTTCTACTATATAAAATGGGTTAATGCAGTGTCAATACAGACGTATTGTGCCCTACAGATAGGGTGTGAGTTGCTCCTAACAAAAGAGGGTAGTTTGCAGCCTGGTGTCCTGCTGAAAATTGCATATACACCGGATACGTATACTCTCTAACAATGTCGAAAATCATTTGCATGTAGTTTTTCCCAAATTCTTTTTCTGACTCTTTTAGGTCAGAAAACGTTCCTACCAGCAATCCTGCCAATGGTTTCAATTTTCCTGCTCTTTTCAACTGTAACAACATTCGCTCTGTTTTATAGAGAGGCTCTCCAACTTCTTCAATAAATAAAATTTTGCCCCTGGTGTCAGTTTCATTTTTTGTGCCTATCAAAGAACACAGAATAGACAAATTTCCTCCCGTAAGGGGGCCTGAGGCGATGCCGGTTTTGTTGAATACACATGAGGCTGTAGAATAAGTATATTTTTTGCCTTCTAAGAGTTCGAAAAGATGCTGTACGGAACGTTCAGTTCCAGCCTGACTGAACAGAGCGGGCATAGTACCATGAATGGAAACGATATTTTCATTGTGGAGGACATTGTGAAATACCGTTATATCGCTGAATCCGATTATCCATTTAGGATATTGTCTCAACATATGAATTTGCACGGCATCTATCAGGTGGATGCAACCATAACCACCTCGAGCCATAAACACAGCTTTTGCAGAAGGGTGGCTAAGCGCCCATTCTACATCGTGAAGACGTTGTTCTGTAGTGCCGGCAAATCGGAAATGTTTATTGAAAAGATACTTGCCCTCCAACACTTTATAGCCCTTGTTTTCAATTAAGGCTATGGCAGACAGCAACTTTTTCCTGTCTGCATTGCCCGCAGGAGCTATGATGATTACTTCGTCTCCCTTTTTCAAATAAGGAGGAAACAACACAGCAGCGATATATCTATTTGCTTCCGGTATTTACGATAGGGGTTTGCGGAGGAGGAGTAACCCCCATATCTTTCAAAACAAGATTAGATATATCATCTTCCTTATTTTTGGCATATAAAAGTATCAGCGACCCGTCTGAGTCGGCATTTTTAGTAAATATGTGAGTGTATCCGTTTGCTGAGGCTACTTTTTCTATAGATTTCAAAGTTTTTTCGAAAATAGGCTTCAATAATTCGGCTTGCCTTTTTTGCAAGTCTGCCTGAGCCTTTTCTTCAAAATCTTTTATGGAGTTTTGCATGTTGATGAGCTCTTTTTCCTTATCTTCAATCACCACTTGCGAGCCCATTCCCGAGGCAACTAATTTTTGATAATCCTGAAGTTTTTTTTCATACTCAGCAAGCTTATTTTCCATCTGACTCTTGTATTGTTTTTCATAGGTGAGCAGATTGGATTCGGCTTGTTTGGCTTCCGGTAATTGAGAAACGATGTATTGTACATCAGCGTATCCTATTTTTACTTGCGCATGCGTATATCCGGCTATCAATGAAAGCGAAATTGCAAGCAGGCCGGTAAATAAATTATGTTTCATAATATTTCTTCTTGTTGTAATTATTACGTTTAGCAAAGACAAATATTGTACCTTTATTTTGATTTTGCTAATGCTTGTGATAAAAAATGCTTCAATAATCATTTTCTTTGAAATGATAAGGTTTCAACAGGCTTATTCTATAATGGTCATTTCGTTTATCAAATGTGTGGCTCCTGCAAATTTATCAATGATGTAGAGCACATAACGAATGTCAACAGCAATACAACGCTGCAGGTTAGGCTCGAAAATGATATCACCGCTCATGGCTTCCCAGTTGCCGTCAAAAGCTACCCCTATCAGATGTCCGTCGCCATTGATTACGGGACTTCCGGAATTGCCACCGGTGATGTCGTTGTTGGTAATAAAACAAACCGGCAGGTGGCCGTTAACTCTGTCGGCATAGCGTCCATAGTCTTTTTGCATGTACAGTTGTTTTAATTTTGCGGGAACTATGAATTCTTCGTTTGTGCTGTCTTCTTTCATCATTATACCGTCGAGGCGGGTGTAGTAGTTGTAGTGTATAGCGTCTCCGGGCACACAGTCTTGCACGGAACCATAAGTGATTCGCATGGTAAAATTTGCATCAGGATATAGTTTGTCAGATTTTCGCATTTCAAGAATAGCGTGCAAGTATTGGTTGTTGATTTTTTCTAATCTGGTGAGTACAGCTGAGTAAAACGGCCCTACATTTTCACGAAAACTGTCCACTATGGAATTGATGATGATGTAAGCAGGGTCTTTTTCTAAGAGTGAAGCATTGGGGTTGGCAAGAAAATCTCTGAACCTGCTTTCTGAACACCACATTGATTTCGAATAAACATATTGAGCATACTTATTGAAGTCGCCTTTGTATTTCTTTTTTACTTCTTTGAAAACGCTTGGATAAAGACTTTCAGGAAGATAATCGTAATACATTTGCAACATGGCAATAAAAATTTTTTTATCGGTATCGGCATTGTAGTTTTTAAAATGATTGTTTGCTATGGTTTTCAACTCTTCGAGGGCAGCATTTTTCTCTTCTGAGGAAGAAGACAATTTGAGTATTGTGGTTATATTATTTGTACGCCACGCAAAACTCAGCAAGTCAGGGCCAAAACATGCTTCTTCCAGATAAATGTATATGCGGTTTATGCGACGGTAATCTTCATATACTTTTTTGTATTCATTCAGAATGTTTCCATAGAGCTGTTTTCGTCGCTCATCAGAGTTTACCCAATCTGTAAACTTAGCTTCTTCAGCTATTTTTCTCTCTACTACTTTTAACTTTCTCAGGCCTTGATTCTGTCCGATGAAATATTTGTAGTAGTTGCTGATTTCGGCATATTTTGAAGCATATTTCAGTTTCACATCCGGGTCTCTGTCCATATCTTGCTTCATTATAGATAGTTTTTTTTCGCGAATGGCTATACGTGTGGGATTGCTTTGTTCAAGCGCCAGTTTTACTCCTTCTGAACACAAATATCGTTGAGTGCTTCCCGGGTATCCGAGTACCATAGTGAAATCGTTTTTCTGAATACCTTTCAGCGATATGGGAAGATGATATTTTGGAGTGTAGGGTACATTATCTTTTGAATATTCTGCCGGCCTGCCATCGGGAGCGCAGTAGATACGGAAGAGCGAGAAGTCGCCAGTGTGGCGCGGCCACATCCAGTTGTCGGTGTCGCCACCAAATTTGCCGATGGAGTTGGGTGGAGCTCCAACCAAACGTATGTCTTTAAAGGTTTCATAAATGAAAAGATAAAATTCATTGTTTTCGAAAAAACTTTTTACTTCAGCATGGTAGTGGGTGTTGAGAACAGATTGCTTAGCAATAGAATCGGATATTTTTTCAATTCTGTTCAGGCGTGCTTCCGTGCGCAAGCCTGGCTGTATGGAGTTTAGCACTTGCTGTGTTACATCCTCCATGCGTATCAGAAAAGTTACGGTGAGTCCGGGGGTGGGCAGTTCATCCGATTTATTCAAAGCCCAGAAACCATGAGTTAGATAATCTTTTTCTATAGTGCTGTGATATTGTATGGCATCATATCCGCAATGGTGATTGGTGAGTACAAGTCCATCTTTCGAGATTACTTCTCCGGTACAGAAATTTCCGAAGTTTACTATAGCGTCTTTTATAGATGAGTTATTCACGCTGTATATCTCTTCAGGCGTAAGCCGAAGTCCTTTTTTTTTCATGTCTTCATAGTTAAGCCTTTTAATGAGCATAGGCAGCCACATCCCCTCATCTGCCAGGGCAATGTGAGGTTTCAGTGAAGTAATAGTAAGGGAAAAGCTAAGAAAATAATAGAGTGTTTTTTTCAGCATGTTTAATGAATCTGATTTTGGAGTTGAATATAGCGATGTTTATTCCGAACGCAAAAATTAATTTTTGCACAACACAAAATTTAAGGTGAAAATGTTTCAATAATAATTACATTCGGAGTAAAGCAGAGCGCAAATATCATTAGGGATAGCCAACCCAATATTTTTCTTTTCAAGTCAAGAGGTGCTTCAATGGGAGATGGCGGATGGTGTGTGCCTAGAATACGGCCTACCAAAAATCCGAAAATCAACCAGCCGTTAAACCCTTCGATGTTTGGCATGAAATATTCGATAAAAAATTGTACGGCAAACACCAGCACTGCTACCATAAATGAATTTCTGTGATATGTACGTTCGAATATGATATAGAGAAAATATAGATATGCAGCACAGAACAATGTGGCATTGACAATGCCGGAAGTAAACACGTTGATGCCTGCAAAGTTGTCTTTAAAAATACCAATGCCGCCAATCAAAATAAAGAGCGTGAAGAATGCTGAAGAAATGTACCGGTGTTTTTGGGCACCAAACAGACCATATATAACATGCCCGCCGTCCAGCTGACCTACCGGAAATAAGTTGAGCGCCGTAAAGAACAAAGCCAGATAGCCGGCAAACAACAAAGGATAGTGAAACATTTCGTACTTGTTGGGTATTTTTGATTTATCTTTAACCACAAAGTTTTCGAAAAATAAAAATATCAGATTTTTGCCCATGGCTATTTCTATGTAGCTCTCATTTGGTCGGTATTCGAGCTTATCATAGTATCCTGCCAGATAAAAAAATTTTTGTATACGAAACCATAAAGTATGTTGATTTTGGGCGGTGTATATAGAATCTTCGATGCGATGTTGTATGGTCATCAATGAATCCATTTTGCGGGCGTATTGATAGTTGTAAACATAGTCGGCATAGTTGAGCCCTCTATCTGTAAATATCTTGTAGTCGGGGTGGATGTTGTAAATATAATCCGGGTCGGGCAGGTGAGTGAAGCCGTAGTAAAGAATTGCCATAGCTGCTATAAAACCGGCCAAGGGCCCGGCAACGCCGATATCAAACACTTCTTTTTTAGATGGAATGATGCTCTTAATTCTGATTACAGCTCCCAACGTACCTATTTGGGACATGAACGGCAGATACATTGGGATGAAATAAGGTAATGTGGTTTTTACTTTATATTTTTTTGCCATAAAAAAATGCCCAAACTCATGGCAAGCCAAAATGAATAAAAAAGGCAAGGAATATTGAAACCCTGAAGAAAACTTTTCCCACCCGCTCACCGTCTGTAGCCCTATCCAATCGTAGGCTCCTGTGTATGTGGTGGTAAACAGAGTAGCGACAAATAAACCGATATGAATGAAATATTGTTTCAGTTTTTTCTGTCTGTTTTCTGATTCAAGCATCTTTCAAGATATTAGTTACAGGGTTTTGTTTTGTGACTTGTATGGCCGGTAATCCGGCATCGTTAGCACTTTTCACATTTTCTAAATTATCATCCAGAAATATTGAGTTTTCTGTGCGTAACGCTGCATCCTCCATTACGAGGCGATATACTGCAGGATCTGGTTTTATAAATCCTATCTGGTGAGACAGGTATGCCCGGTGAAACAGCTGATGGTAGTCGGTGATGGGTGTCCACTGCGCAATACGTTTTATTACCTCTGCTGTATGAATAGCATTGGTATTGCTGAGCAGATAGATGTTGTATTTAGTTCTTAGTCGTAGCAATAACTCTATGCGTTCAGCAGGTACATCGAGCAACATACTGTTCCATGCATTGTCTATAGTTTCATCGCTCAGGTTCATTCTGAGCATATCGCGTATGGTGTTTCGGAACTCCTTGTCTGATAGCTTACCTACTTCATACATTTTGAAAATTTCATTTTCACGAAATTGAGCATGCATGGTTTCTGTGTCGGTACGAGCTATTTCGGCAAAGGCTTTATAGGTAAGCATTGGGTCAATGTTGATTATCACATCGCCCATGTCAAATACAATATTTCTGATAGAGGAAAAATTCATGTTGTAATAAATCCAGTTGTAAAAATACCTCTTTTTTGAATAGTTCAAATCAATGCTAAATGTTTGCATATACAAGGATGTAAATTTCAACTCGGATTTTGTATAGACAAACTATTGGTCGAGCGAAGGCACTGATCGTTGAAGGAGAGTGTTTTTAACCTGGATTTTACAGTCGGATATACAATTTTTCAACACTGATTTTCCCTTTCAATGTGGAATTTTCAAGGATTTTTCGAAAGAGATTTCTTTTTTTGTGATGTAACCAAAACTTAGATAAGAAATGGACTACGAATACACGGACAAATGTGTTACCCCTTGGGGTGAGATACTACAGATGAAACGACTGCTTGACAAGACAGGCATCAGGAAGGTTCTTGAAGAATTGGACTTGCCGGAAGGCCGAAGTAACAACCGAATAAATGCTGTGAGTATGGTAGAAGCATTTTGGGTGAAGATGGCTTATTAATCGGATGAGATTTGTATTACCAATTTCCTAAACAAACAATTGAATATCAATGATTTATAAAGATAAAATTCAATTGCATTGCAGTTGGAATTTCGTTGGTAAAAGAAGAAACAATAAGATACTGAAAATGTCCGTTCCTCAGAAATGAAGGCGATGGTTTGACGGTTTGTTTTCAAATATTAAACCATCTCCATGGCCTTTAAGCCTTCGAATTTGAAACTCAACTGAAAAATCCAGGTTTAAAATTTTCTTTCTACCGGCGAAAATCAGTTTAACTCAACTGTAATTGAGAAATACTATTTACATTGACAAATGTAAGCCCGTTTATCTTTTATTTAAAGATAAACTTCATCCTTTTGATCCATTTCTCTGCTTCTACCGCATGAAATATCAACAGAGATGCTCCGAAACATACAATTAGCTCATAGAGCGATAGAGGTTGCGTTTTAAATATAGTATTACAAAAGGGTATATAAACAATACCTACCTGCAGCACCATGGTCAGAAGCAAAGCTACCCATAGCAAAGGATTAGAAAATAACCCTTGTTGAAAAATAAAAGTGCGTTCGCCCCGTATGGCCAGTGCATGTCCTAACTGTGAAAAAGCCAACACACAAAATACCATCGTTTGCCAATGCTCAACATTATTCCTCAAAGCCCAGGTCTGAATGCCCAATGTAATGCCCGACATCAAGAGGCTTACCCACACGATGTGATATCCAGTACCATCGGCAAATAAACTTTCAGAAGGTTTTCTGGGAGGCCGTTTCATAATGTCATCCTCCGCCTTTTCTTTACCCAATGCCAGGCCGGGAAGTCCATCGGTAACTAAATTAATCCAAAGTATGTGAATAGGAAGCAAAGGCATAGGTAACCCGAGAAACGGGGCAAGGAAAATAGTCCATATCTCTGCGGCATTGCAAGTCATGATATACTTCACAAACTTACGTATGTTTTCAAAAATTCTGCGCCCTTCTTTCACCGCTTTTACTATGGTAGCAAAATTATCATCCAACAGTATGAGGTGTGCGGCCTCCTTACTTACATCTGTGCCGTTAATACCCATAGCTATGCCTATATTAGCCGCTTTCAAAGAGGGTGCATCATTTACGCCATCACCGGTCATAGCTACAAAATGGCCTTTTGCTTGTAAAGCTTTCACGATCCGTAGTTTTTGGTCAGGCGATACGCGGGCATATACATGTGTATTTTCTACCTGTTCATGAAATTTCTCTTCAGATAGTTGCGCAAATTCTTTCCCGGTTACATTTAAACTTTTATCTGTAAGTATACCTATTTGTGAGGCTATGGCGCGTGCGGTAGCCGGATGGTCGCCGGTAATCATCACCGGTACTATGCCTGCCGTTTTACATTCATCTATGGCATTTTTTACCTCTGGCCTTGGGGGATCCATAAGTCCGATGATACCGATGAGATATAAACCTTTTTCTGCTGTATCGTAGGTAAAAGGTTCGGGCAACGCCTCCACAAACTTATACGCATAGGCTAATACCCTTATACCTTCGGCTGCCCAATTTTCAGAGGTGGTTAGTAAATATTTTTTTTGTTGTTCTGAATTTAACTTTTCGGCAATTGCTTCAGAAGCTCCTTTCGTCAAAATTAAATATCTGTTTTGATAACGGTGCACGGTGGTCATACATTTCCTGTCTGAATCGAACGGAAGCTCGGTGATTCTCGGATACTGGTTTTGTATATGACTACACTTATCTGTACCGAAGGTTTCCGTAATTTTTCTTACAAGCGCTATCTCAGTGGGCTCACCGATGAATTGATGGTCTGAGTTGAGCTTCACATCATGATTAAGCGCAATTGCCAGAGATAGAAAAGATAAACCGGGTTCTGCATGTATGTTATTTTCAACACAATCTTCATGAGTGACCTGCATTTTGTTTTGAGTAAGTGTACCCGTTTTGTCGCTGCATATGAAGGTTACAGAGCCCAATGTTTCTACGGCAGGCAACTTTCTGACAAGAGCATTTTGCCGTGCCAGCCGTACCGCTCCATTTGAAAGAGCAATTGTGATGAGGGCAGGAAGCGCCTCAGGGATAGCCGCAACAGCAAGGCTCACCGAAAGCAGCAATATGTCATACGGATTTTCTCCCCGGATAATACCGGTAATAAAAAGCAATACACATATACCCAAAACTATGTAAGATAACTTTCGGCCAAAACCTGCCATACGTATTTGAAGAGGAGACATTGCTTCTTTCTCTTGCAACAGTAAGGCTATTTTACCCAACTCTGTATTCATACCTGTTGCAACGACCACACCCTTACCACGGCCATGAGTGACCATAGTACCTTTAAAACACATATTCTTTTGATCACCCGGAGATATATTTTCTGCATTCAATGCCTCAGTGCTTTTCTCTACCGGGACCGACTCTCCGGTAAGAGAAGCTTCATCAACCAATAAATACGAAACTTCTGTCAACCTCATATCTGCCGGCACTACAAGGCCTGCTTCCAACATTACTATGTCTCCCGGAACAATATATGTGGTCTCTACAACACGGAGCTCGTTATTTCTGATTACTTGTGCATACGATGTAGCCATTTTCTTTAATGCTTCCATAGATTTTTCTGCACGAAACTCCTGTACAAAACCTATTACCGCATTGAGTATGATGATGATAAAAATTATCATTGTGTCGGTTATGTCTCCCATTATTCCGGATACCACTGCAGCAATCATCAGGATGATAATCATGAAATCTTTGAATTGCATCAAAAACATCACGAAGGCTGAAACCTTTTTTCTCTCCGTAAGTTTATTCTGCCCATATTTTTTAAGTCGCTCTGTCACCTTGTCGTCCGATAAACCCGTCGCGCAAGTGTCATAATAGCGGTATATTTCATCTATTGAAGCCTTGTATGGAAGCATGCATCATGAAGTTAAATGGTAAAGCAAAAAGATACTAGTAAGATACAACAAAAGAATGATAAACGGAGTAGCCGCTATCGCAAACTTTTTTGGACGTGATGGATAAATAAGGCCAATAATAACGATAGCTGACATACTCATGACAAACAGCACTGAAAGCAAATGCATATCATTGGAATGTTTCAATAAATGCCCTTTGGTGTAGACCACATCATCTATGAACAGAATGAATATATTGAAAATGTTGCTGCCTACAAGATTTCCCGCCGCCATATCGGGAGAGCCCGTGCCTACAGCAGCCACAGATACTGATATTTCCGGCAAGGACGTGCTTACAGCTAAAAATAAAGTACCCGCAAAAGACTTACTTATACCTGCCTCTTCGGCAATATGCTCAGCAAAATAAGGCAACGCCAACGCTGCTCCGGTAATGACCGTAGCAAACAAAAAATATTTAATCAACACTGGCTTCAAATTACCTTCATGGCTGCTTGCCTTATGAGTACTGAAGTCTTGATGTATCTTTTTTTGGTATTTGTACATAGTGTGTACCGATATAAAATAAGTAACTGCAAAACCTACACTGGTGAAGGCCATAGAAGGAACAATCATGATTTCTTCTGTCAGGAAAATACCCACCCCACACATACCTAAAAGTATTATCCCAAAAGAAGCCGCTAAAATATGGCTTTGAGACAATCCGCTAAACAGGGGTTTGTGTTTTGGTGTAAATACATCCATGAGAGAAAGTATCGCCAGATTGCATGCGCAACTTCCTAATATATCGCCCACAGCCAGGTCTGCTGATTGCACTATAGCCGATGAACTTATGCCTACCATAAGTTCAGGCAACGATGTCACTGTAGACATCAAAACAAGACCTATCCAGGCTCTGCCCATTCCGGTGAGGTCTGCCATCAACTCTCCATAGTGAGAGAGTTTACGTCCTGCCCAAAAAATAATGGCAGCACAAAAAACGAATCCGACAAAATTCATAAGGCTACCTTAAAAAGGAATTCTAACATAATGATGTTTTTCATCTGTCTAAATTACACAACTGAATTAGGCATTTAAGCGATAATCATTTTACATGTTCTCGGCGGGTGTGCTATCATTCTTCTCATCAGGTTCT
>JANWYS010000160.1 GCA_025054875.1 Cytophagaceae bacterium
ACTTGGCTTTGTTGAAACAGATACCCATACAATCTCAACAACTCAAGGCTGAACACGCCGGACATTTGTGTTTGAGGCGTTGCCGGATTTACCAATGGCCCTAACATGTTAAAAAAAGTTTTAAGACCGAGTTCTTTACGAATGGGGGCTACGTGCTTCATAGCCGGATGGAAAAGTGGAGCGTGCATAAAACATATGTTGCAATGTTCTAACTGTTTTTTCAAAACATCAATATCGTTGGTAAATTTATATCCGAAGTATTCCATAATGGTAGAAGAGCCTACCGATGACGACACTCCGTGATTTCCGTGTTTTGCTACGGCAATGCCTGAAGCAGCTACAACGAAAGAAGCACATGTAGAAATGTTAAAAGTATCTTTACCATCTCCGCCGGTGCCGCACACGTCCATCGGGTCAAACTCTTTTAAGTCAGCAGGCACACAAAGTTCAAGTAAGGCATCGCGAAAGCCACATAGTTCATCTAATGTTATGCTTCGCATTAGATATACCGAAATGAAAGCCGAAATGTGTGCAGAGTTTACCTCACCTTTACCAATGCGAATTAATACTTCCTTAGCTTGCTCGTAGCTCAGAGATTTGTGTTCGTGTAAATACGATAAAACTTGTTTCATTCGTAATCAGAATTAATTATTTTGTGACGGTATTAAACTAACAATATTTTAACAAAAAACTTCAATGTATCAGGTGCTGAAGCTAAAACCTAAACGGGAGCGATCAGTTTTGTTAAAACATCCATGGATTTTCTCCGGTGCTCTGGCTTCTGTTCCTCAGGCAAGAGACGGAGAGGTGGTAGAAGTACAAGCCTCAGACGGAAATGTATTGGGATATGGTTTCTATTCGCCCCAAGGGCAGATATCTTGTCGCATGTTTCATTGGGGGCCGGCGAGCGACCATTTTCTCACGAGTGCCTATTGGCAAGAAAAAATAAAAGCTGCTCTGCATTTGCGAAAAAATTTAATTCCGCCACGTACCAATGCGTATCGCCTCATACATGCCGAAGGCGACTTTATGCCGGGACTTATAGCCGATGTATATGGAGATACATTGGTTATGCAATGGCTTGTTACAGGTGTGGAAATGCAAAGTGCTGCTATCATAGAAGCCTTTATTCAAGAAGGTTTCAGGAATATATATCTAAAAACTAAACTCAGCTCGCAGAATATCGAACGCATAACTTCTGAAAGCCGATGGATAGCAGGAAGTAGTTCTATGCCTCTTACAATTGAAGAGCATGGATTATCTTTTATAGTAGATGTAGAGCATGGTCAAAAAACCGGATTTTTTATAGACCAACGCAACAACCGCAAATACCTGCAAAGCTTCTCCGACGGGAAACACGTGCTCAACATGTTTTGTTATACGGGAGGCTTCAGTGTGTATGCCGCTGCCGGTGGTGCAAAATCTGTATGTTCGGTAGACATATCAAAGAACGCTATAGATATGGCCCACCAAAATATGATAAAGAATAACTTTGGCCACCTTCATACTGCCATTGAAGAAGACTGTTTCGACTATCTGAAGCATGTAGACACAGGCATATATGATATAATAATACTCGACCCTCCGGCCTTTGCTAAAAATGCACGATCAGTAGATAATGCCTCAAGAGGATATAAGCAAATCAATATGAAAGCCATAGAAAAGGTTAAAGCTGGTGGTTTTATTTTTACTTTTTCTTGTTCGCAAAACATTTCAAAGGAATTGTTTCAAAAAATTGTATTTGCCGCTGCAGCAGATGCAGGGAGAAACGTGCGCATCTTATATCAGTTACACCAATCGCCCGACCACCCTATCAACATATACCATCCGGAAGGAGAATATCTTAAAGGATTTATATTGCACGTAGAATAAATATGAATTGATATGAAAGAAAAATTACTAGAGGATATTACCTCTGATAATTATTTGATTCGTTATGAATCTGCCAATAATTATCTGAAGGCTAATGGTATTCCCCATGAAATTTCGGAAATAAGAAGAATTTTTCGAAAAATCATTACAAAAAAGGATAGGCCTGATGAAGCAGAAAGAAAAAATTTTGCAGAAGCCAAAGAAATGCTTGTTAACTATGTCAAAAATTATGGTAAACCCATAGACTATTTTTCTTTGAGCAAGGATGAACTTAATGAGTTATTGAGTGAAGAATGCCATCTCACTTCGCCTGATATTGAGAAAATGAAATTGATGATCAAAGCAGGTGCAGATATTAACTATCGTGATGAAGCAGATTTTCCGATATATGCAACAGCTTTTTTAAAAAGCAACTTCGAACTCATAAAATTTTTTTTAGAAATGGGGGCCGATGTAAATGTAAAAAGTAACGGCAAAAGCGCATGGTTACGTGCAATACAATTTATTAAACCAGAAGAGTTGACCTACCTTATAGAAAAAGGTGTAGATATTCATGCAGAGCTATCTACCGGTGAAAATGCTGTATACATACTGTCCGAATTTCATAATACACGCGAAAAGCTAAAGATTCTTTTGGAAAGAGGCGTAAATCCAAATGTGGCAGATGAATATGGTCGTACTCCATTGCACATGGCCATGAAACATGACGTTGCAGAAAATGCTGAATTGCTTATAGAATATGGAGCCGATGTAAATTGCAGAGATAATGAGGGCAATACACCGCTTCTGCTAGCAGTGAACCGAGAAAGTATAAATTGTGTGAACCTGCTCATGAAGAAGGGGGCCGATGCAAACATACCCAACACATTTAATCAATATCCTTATTCCCTGGCTTTAGAAAGGGGATTTTACAAGATAGCAGAAATCATCTTCCCGGGACAAGGGGAAAGTGAATACAGAAACAGTGCTGCATTTCAAAAAGTAAAACAATTAAAAGCGGAAATTATTAAAGCATTAAAACAGGGGCGCACATATAGTACAGGCGATAAAGAAGGGTATGGCCTGCTGAAGTACGAAAACGGAGTGTTTCGATATACTTATCAAGAACATTTTTCCGACAGCTCTTATCAGTCAGAATACAAAACGGAAGAAGAAGTAATAGATTTTTTATACAGCCAATTCAAGTGGCGGCTTAAAAATTTCTCTGAAGTAGAACTGTATGATAGTATTTTAAATAATATCCGATTGTAAGTGTCTTGTCCTAAAAATTTCGAGAGGACCTGCGCGAGGGATGATAGCCATGGCCGGCACGGCCAGTGCGGAGCTTTAGCGGAGCACCGCAGCGATAGCGGAGTG
>JANWYS010000161.1 GCA_025054875.1 Cytophagaceae bacterium
GTATTTTCATATGCATAAAGATAGTCTGCAACGTCCCTGATATCTTGTTTATATCTGGCTTCTGAGATAAAACAGGCATGTTTAATCTTATCGTTGAGATAATTAACGGCTACAACACCGATCTGAGCCATTGTTCCTGTAATTGTTCTGTGTGTGGCTATTGTTCCGTCAATTCCTATTACTTCACCGGATGTAAGGAGATTTTTTTCGGATGAAAGATCCTCTGGTATTCTTTTTATCTCAAAATTCTTTTCAAGAAATTCACGGATTGCTTTCCTGTGTTTTCTCCCTTCTTCAATATCCTTTGAAAGTTCAGCAGAATATTGGTTAATGCCCTCTGCTATGTAATCTTCATAGCTATTCCAGGATTTCTGATTCAGTATTTCTCTGAAGGTTACACTCATAGCATTTCAAATTGTTTTTTTATTCCTTTGGCCAATGCAAGTGAAAGGAGCGGAGGTACGGCATTTCCGATTTGCCTGAATATTGAGGTTCTGGAACCTTCAAAAAAGAAATCATCAGGGAAAGACTGTATTCTGGCTGCTTCTCTGACTGATATTGAACGGCATTGATGAATATCCGGATGAATGTAATAGTGTCCGTCTTTTGCTATATGCGCCACTACTGTATGAGAAACACCTTTACCGTCAACAACCTTGAACCGATCAAGAAATGAACGTGTGTTTTTGTGAGTTTGTAGTCTTTCGGGAATATCGGAATATCTTAATCTCTTTCTCTCTTTATTCCATTTTTCAATTGCAAGTCTGTAAATTTTCAAGTCGTTACTGTTATGAGGTCTTGAAATATGTTGAGTGTAGAAGTCAGCTCCGTTACTTAAATCAAATTGTCTAAGATATTCAGATGGCAGTTTTCTGTATCTCCCTTTATTAATGACCTGTCCCGGGGTAAGAGGAGATAAGTCAGATAGTATGTCTTCTACTGTATAATTATGAACTATTGGTGTTAACTCAGGAAATGAAAATTGAATATCCTTTCTCCATCCTACAATGAAAACCCGTTTTCGGTTTTGCAAAACACCAAAATCTTTTGCATTAAGAATCCGGTCATCTGTTTCATATCCGATTTTCCGGAAATATTTTTTCAAATGTGTAAAATAAGAGCCATTATTGGCAGTGTAAATTCCGGGAACATTTTCAAACACAAATACTTTAGGTCTGAACTCTTTTAAAAATCTGCCATACTGAACATAAAGCTTTGTACGATGGTCATTTTCCCAATCAATACAATGTCTCCCGATTATTGAATATGCCTGACAAGGCGGCCCTCCGATTATCAAATCAAGTTCATTATTGGGTAGTTTTTTAAGATTGATTTCTATTATTTTAAAAATATTTTTCAGTGATGAATCCGAAATTTCTGAGTTAATTACAGAAGTCTCTATTTCTGAAGGTATATGTTTGTATAATGAATCACGTGTTATATTTCCGCTGATGTAATCGTAATACGTGTCAAGTTTACCTGCTTCTTTTAAGTGGTGATATGCTTCGCGTGTTTTTATGGTTAAACATGCTTCTGCATCCATTTCGATATAAGCAACAGGATTGAACTTCAGTTGCCTGAAACCCTCAGACAGTGCTGATGTACCTGCGAATATATCTATGTAATTTAATTGTTTCACTTTTCTTTCTGTTCTGATAATGTTTTAAGCCGTTTTACCAGTTTTTCAAGTGTTTTCGCTCTTGAACCCGGCTTTAATTTACATTCAAATATGGTGAAAACCTTCCAGCCGGCACTCTTCAACTTTAATAAATTTTCACTATCCAGCTGTTTATTACGTTCAATTTTTTTCAACCACCATTCTGTTCTTGTTTTGGGTAATACAAAATATTTGCAGTTGTGATGTCCATGCCAGAAGCAACCATGAATAAACAAAACAACTTTAAGTTTAGGTAAAACAATGTCTGGTTTGCCCGGAAGTCGCTTGTCGTGAAGTCTGTATCGGAATCCTTTTGAGAAAATATACTTTCTTACCAATATCTCCGGCTTTGTGTCTTTGCCTTTGATTTGGCTCATGTTGTATCTTCTTGTTATTTTATCATGCACATCTGTCATTATACAAAGTTAAAATGTGAGTCGGGAAATATTGCACTCTTTTGGTAACTGCTTTGCGTGGGTTTTAAAACGGTGTGTCCATCAAATATGTGCGATGAAGTGACAACTGAAATTAAATTTTTTTTGTGCGGTGGAAAAAAATTAATACACAGAAGGGTAGGCAATGAGTTTCGGCTTACTCGTTGTCTGTTTGTTCTATCGTTTATATGTCTGTATTCACCTTTCAAAATGGTTTACTTTTTTCTCGTTCAGGTTCGTTTGTGTCTGCTGTGTCGTGTCGTTTTACGCTTGCCGCCAACGTTTTTCGGGCTTTGCGTTCGGGCGGGTTTCCCTGCCTGCCGGCAGGCAGGGAAACACAAAACTGTCAACCAGCACTGCACCTGAATAGCAGCACAAAGCTCCAAGTTTGCAAGTCAGCCCGCCTGAGGCAAAACCCGTGTTCCTTTTGCACAACTCGCCAAAGCTTATACATTCTGTGTATAAATCAAAACCTTTACCTTCTGCTCCGTATCTACTTTTGCCCCATGCAAGGCAGAAAACAATTTTCCGAAAAACTCTTCGTCAGCTTCCAACTCAGCCAACGAGTACCAGAAGATAATTTCTACCGAAAACTGCGCGAGGCCTTAGACCTCAATTTTCTCTACAAAGCCACAGCACGCTACTTCAGCACCGAAGGGCAGAAGAACTATGAAGCACGCCCGCCTGCAAAGCGCCAAAGCCAAACGCATGGCTAAGCTGCGTAGCAGCACCGTAGAGCCGATGCCGGGAACACTCATCAACTTTATGGGTATGCGCAGAATATGGACACGGGGCATAGCAGGCGCCACCAAATTTCTCTTAGGCGCTGCCATTGCGTACAACCTCAAAAAATGGATGAAGTTTAAAGAGAGGAAAACCAAAGTAGCGGTGATGATGAAAGAACTGCCGAAAAAAGCCGAAAAAGCGATGAAAAATGACTTATTTTTCTTTTACCGCCCATGCTACACGCCAGTAAGCATGGTATAATTAAATGTTTCGCTAAACCGGAAAATATTTATCCGACCAAGCGTATTTCTTCGCAGTGGGGGTTGTGCAACGGCTACGCCTGTTAGCACCAGTTTTTCTTTCATCAGTTCGTCTCTGTATATTTTT
>JANWYS010000162.1 GCA_025054875.1 Cytophagaceae bacterium
ACGCCGGTAGCCAGGTTATACACAGGCTCTCCGGTGTCAGGATTTATTTCTTGTTTCATTTTCATGAGCAAAGGTTCTTTACTGTCCGATTCATCGGCCACGCTGTAAATTGTGCTCATAGTGCCCACAAATACTTCGCGAGCTGCAAATGAAGTAAGCAAAGCTATACCTATTTTCCAGTCAAACCCTATAGGTTTTATTACCGGTTCAATGAATTTTCCGAATTGTCCGGCATAGGAGTTTTCTATTTTTTTAGCTTCTACATATTTTTCGATAGCTAAAGAGTCCATGTTCTGGCGACGAGCTGTTTGAACAGCCTCAGCCTCGGCACGCTGCATGGCATCTTTAGGTCCATAAGAGGCCAGAACCCAAAGCACGATGGATATGGCTAAGATCACCTGCCCGGCTTGCAGTGTGAAGGTTTTTATTTTTTCAACTATGGTGATGAAAACATTTTTCCAACGGGGCATCCTGTATAGAGGAAACTCCATGATGAAAAAACTCTTTTCCTTAATGGGCATTATTTTGCTGAAAACATATGCCGATACTAATGCCGCCCAAAAACCACTCAAATAAAGAAGCAGCAATACCAGACCTTGTAAATTAAACACACCGAACAAATACTTCTGGGGTATGACAAGCGCTATCAATACCGTGAACACGGGTATGCGTGCTGAGCAACTTATCAACGGAGTAACTAAAATTGTGACAAGACGCTCGCGCACACTATCTATACTTCGTGTAGACATGATTGCAGGAACGGCACAGGCAACTCCCGATATGAGCGGCACAATGCTGCGCCCGTTCAGGCCAAAGGGACGCATGAGCTTATCCATCAAGTACATTACACGCGTCATGTAGCCCGACTCTTCAAGGATGGATATAAAAAAAAATAATATAGCTATCTGTGGTATGAACATTAATATGCCTCCTAATCCGGATATGACACCTTCAGTGATCAACTCTGTGAGAGCGCCTTTCGGAAGATGCAGGCGCAACCACTCATTTACTTGATTCACTCCGGCATCTATATAATCCATAGGGATGCTTGCCCATTCATATATGGCTTGAAACATCAAAAACAACAGTAAAAAAAATATAAGGTATCCCCATACTTTGTGTGTAAGTATGTTGTCTATTTTCAAACTCAGCTGTTGAGTATTTTGCGAAGCCTCTTGTTGCAGGCATTTCTGTAGTATGTTGTGAATAGCTTCATAACGATGGATGATTTCTTTTGACTGAAGTAAGGTGCTGTCGAACCCGTTGGATTGGAGTATGGATGCAATTTTTTTCTTTTCAGCCGGGCTCAAACTTTTTAAATCGTTGTAACGATGAGCGATTTGTAGAGCTATATAATTGTTTTTGTGGCCTGTCAACGATTTAATTTGTTCTAAAGCAGGCATACAAAATTCGTCATAGTTAAGGTAAGCGTCAGGAGCCGTATATACCGGGCAAGCAATGGCCGCCTTGAGCAAGTCTATACCTTTTCCCGTGCGTGCGTTAATGCCTACTACAGGCACGCCCAGCAGTTGTTGCAGTTTTTGCAGGTCTATATTTATGCCATTTCTGCGCGCCACATCCAGCATGTTCAGCGCAAGTATTACGGGAAAGCCCAAATCTCTGACCTGAGTAAACAGCAAAAGATTTCTTTTGAGGTTAGATGCATCGGCCACTACCACCAGATAGTCCGGATATAGTTCGTCATTTGGAGAATTCAGAAAGTCAAATACAATATGTTCGTCCAACGATTTAGGGTAGAGGCTATATGTGCCCGGAAGATCAATAATCTCAGCCACTATGTGGCGGTCTATTTTGCAAAGGCCTGTTTTTTTATCAACTGTGACACCGGGGAAATTTCCAACTTTCTGATTAAGCCCTGTCAGGTGGTTAAACAAAGAAGATTTGCCAGAGTTAGGATTGCCCAGTAAAGCAATTTTCAATACTTGTTTTTTAGCCATCTAAAAAAATTATCCTCTCAATACTTATTCAGGCTGTTGTTGATAATGATTTTTAAGAAATATTTTGTGAGCCTCCTGCATACGCATGGCGAGGGTGTATCCGGAAACATTTACACATATAGGGTCTCCCAAAGGGGCTTTGCCACTGAGTTGAATCTCTGTGCCCGGAAGGCATCCCATTTCCAGCAATTTTAAAGATAAGTCTGAATCATCAAATCCGGCTATGACACCCTTTTCACCAACTTTTAAATCAGAAAGACGCACTTTTATTTAGATTTAGTAAAAACAAAAATAGAATATTAAGCTTACTTGGACAAATAATTCATGATAAAATTGTCACTATCCCAAATTTGTAATGGCTGCCATCAGAAAATGGCGATTAAAAAATCGCTGATAATGAAAGGTTTTATGAGAGTTTTAAGGTCACAATGAAGCACGGTATATAGTAAGAAAATCTTACAGCTCTCTTTTTGTTACTTTTCGAATCATAATTTGTTAGTTACCTTCCTAATACCTTTATTGACAGAGTACTCCGTTTAGAAACTTTATTTGAAGTGTACCAAACAATGCTTTCTAATGACAATTTTGGGATAATCTCATGTAATCTTTCATAAAACAACTCACTATACACACTTTGAGGCACAATATCTTTTTCTATTACACAAAATATTAAAAATTGCATACTCTGTTCTATGAGGTAAGTTTCAATTGTGTAATTGTGAACAAACATCATTAGAATTAATGCATTCTTAATCTTCATTCATAAACCAGCATAGCTAGTTTGCGTTCAAATTTTTGAAACGCATTCTCCAAAAGCCTATTACCGGAAGGCTCCGCCTGGCAGCTTGTAGAGAGCATGTGTTGACGATAGAAATAATGAGCAATTAATTTCATTTTAAATATCATTGATTATGTGGAGGATAATAAAAAAACAAATTGGATTAGGCTTTTAATTAATTACGTTTTTATTTAGTTTTAGCATAAAATAGTTAGTTAAATGGAAGCAAGAT
>JANWYS010000163.1 GCA_025054875.1 Cytophagaceae bacterium
GAACTTTTTCAGGTTAATAAGAGAATGTGAACTTCCCAAGAAGCCTCCAAAAGGGTGACGGTTTACCCAAATCTTTCAGCAAATAGAAAGACCGCACAATCGTCATTTGCTTTTGAGATACCTCTACAGCGAGGATCCGAACCTAAAGGTGAACTTTTCTCTCTAATGCTGAATCCACGTTTAGCGGATTTTTCTTCTAAAACTTCTACTATAAGAATTATGCATGTTATGCATGAGACAACGGTATTAACGGCCTCTTTTGCCAAGTTCAATGGCTTGGATTGAATGGATTTTTCTTTCGTTTATCTCAAACCTTAGCAATGTTTTTATCTTATGAAATCCTTCATTACCGGCAGCACCCGGGTTCATATAGAGCATATTCTTATGCGATATATCAGTAACAACACGCAAGATATGTGAGTGGCCACACACAAATAAATCGGGGGTAAATTCACGAAGTTTCTTCTTCACACGTGAAGGGTAATTACCCGGGTTCCCTCCTATGTGAGTCATCCAAACCGTAAGTTTATCTACAGTAAATATTAAATCTTCAGGATAAATCAATCGAATGTTGTAGTCATCAATGTTGCCATGCACGGCACGTAGAGGCTTGAAGGAAGATAATTTTTCGGAGACCTCCAGTGAGCCAATATCTCCGGCATGCCATATTTCATCGCATGAGTTGAAATACTCAAATATTGAGGGCTCCAGGTGACCATGTGTGTCGGAAAGCAAACCTATTTTTGGCATGATGTTAGAAGTATTACTATTTAGTTTGTAAATTGCTATTATACAAAAGGCTAAACTATGGACATAAAACTACTTCTTATTCCCTTAACGATGATTTTATGCAGCAGGCTTGTTGCGTTGAGCCAGGATGTTCAACCGGATGAAAACAACGCACTGTTTGAAATATATGTGACCGATCCGGATAAAATACCGGAGGAAGGTGCACAGGTGTTTATAGAAAGTGAAGATATGTCGTTCAAAAATTCTGCTATCACAGATGTAGACGGCATAGCAAAGTTACTGGTACCGGAAGGAAAGAAATATAAATTCACAGTAAAAAAATTCGGACATACTTTTGAATTTAACGAATACGTAGAAGTGGCGGCAAAAGAAGGCGCATATATAATAGAACAAAACCTGAATATAAAACTTATAAGGCATTATGTGCGCAATTATAACTTAGACCACATGTATTTTGACGTGAATAAGTGGGATATAAAAGAGGAATCCATACCTACACTAAACAAGCTGGTTGAATCTTTAAATAAAAACAAAAAGTTAGTTATAGAAATTGCCGGACATACAGACAACGTAGGTAAAGATGCTGACAACATGCGCCTTTCGCAACGAAGAGCTAACGCTATAAGAGATTATTTAATCAGCAAAGGTATATCAGAAAAAAGATTGTTGGCTAAAGGGTATGGAGAAAAATTCCCCCTTGTTTCTAACGATACAGAGGAGGGAAGAGCAAAAAACCGTCGCACAGAAATAAGAGTTATTCAAGAATGAAAATTCAAACTCAAAGAGTTGCCTTAAAATGTAATATGATTTATTTTCGTTAAATTACGTGCAACCAAATTTAAAACCTGTGATGTATCTGATCAAAACATTTACAATAATCATAGCGATGAGCGCAGCCATTACGGTGTGCGAAGCTCAAAATCCCAAAAACACAAAGAAGTACAGAGCGCACAAAAAAGAAAAAAAGGGAGAACCTTACAAACCCGTTTATCAGTACAAAGATAGCGATGGAGACGGCGTGCCCGATGAGCGGGATGAATGTATACATACCCCCAAAGGTGAACCCGTAACCCCTTTCGGATGCCCTTACGATGTAGACTTTGACGGAGTGTATGACTACGAAGACCAGTGTAAAGATGTAAAAGGCCCTAAAGAAAACAAAGGCTGCCCCTGGGGGGATAAAGATAACGATGGAATATTAGACAATGTAGACTTTTGCCCCGATGTAGCGGGTATAGCCAAATTTCATGGTTGCCCTGATACGGATGGTGATGGAATACAAGACAAAGACGACAGATGCCCCAAAGAACCGGGACTTCCACAACTGCAAGGATGCCCTGAACAGCTTAAAGACACCGACGGCGATGGTATAGACGACTACAGAGACTTGTGCATAAAAGTGCCGGGCGTAAAAGAGAATAAGGGATGCCCTCCTATCAAAAAAGAAGATCAAGCTGCCTTAAACTTAGCATTTCAAAACCTCTTGTTTGAAGTAGATAAAGACATCATCAAAGAATCTTCATACCCTTCACTCGATGCACTAGCCAAAGTAATGCGCAACAACCCTAAATATAAACTATATCTTGAAGGACACACTGACAGCGATGGTGACGATGAACATAACATGGACCTCTCCAAAAGGAGAGCTGCAGCAGTAAAAAAATATCTTGTAAGTAAAGGTGTGCAGGAATATAGAATCACTACCGATGGGTTTGGAGAAACACGTCCTGTGGACACTAACGCTACACCGGAAGGACGTAAAAAAAATCGTAGGGTAGAGATGAATATTATACCTGAATAACGAATGGTTGATTCATCTCATTTCATTTTATGCGTTAGAGAATTTAGTTTCAGAACATCAAATATGTTCTTCCTGATTCTTAGCCACAGAACAAATTTTACTCTTATCAATTTTATCCCGGATTCGGCGTTTCAAAAAAAGTACAGAGTCAGTTTCGTAGCTTAGCTAAGAGTGGGCTTCATTGACAGATGATGTTTGGGTAGTTTTTTTGAAAGATTTGAGCAACACGGCGGCTCGACTTATATGGGATTCAAATTCTCTCATGAAGCAGGAAAAGTTCGAGAGAACTTTGCGCGAGGGAATGCCGGCCGATTTCTAATCGGGAAGTTTAGAAGGTACAACA
>JANWYS010000164.1 GCA_025054875.1 Cytophagaceae bacterium
GCAACCGGCTCTCTGTGCTGTACCCAACCCACCCCTCAAACTATTACGAAGCATTCAACATTGTGCCCTCAGGAATGATGGAATCTTTGCGGCAGGGTAAAATCAAAATTATCAACTGGCATGCCCTGGCCTGGCAAACGGATGAAGAAATTGCCAAGAAAAAGTCCGTGGACAAACGCGGAGCTCTGAGTGATGAGGCCTATGTAAAAGAAGTGCTGGGCGAAATGGCGAACACTTCAAATATTATAGTGATTAATGATGAAGCCCACCACGCCTGGCGAATTCCTGCCGAGAGCAAAATAAAAGGCGTGAAAAAAGAAGAAATAGAAGAAAGCACCATTTGGATTGGCGGACTTGACCGCATACACCGGGCAAGAGGCATTTTGCGGTGTATTGATTTGTCGGCTACGCCCTTTGCACCCACCGGAAAAAAAGCCAGCGAAGAAGCCCTTTTTCCATGGATAGTTTCTGATTTCGGATTAAATGATGCCATTGAATCAGGTTTGGTAAAAACGCCCAGAGTAGTCATTCGTGATGATGGTAATGTGGATGCTAACATGCGTTCTCGTTTGTACCACATTTACATGGACGAATCGGTGAAGAGTGACATCAACCGAAAAGTAGATGAGGCTGTCCCCCTGCCAGATTTAATAAGAAATGCTTACTTACTCCTCGGAAAAGATTGGAAAGCCACCAAAGAGGAGTGGGAAAAGGCCGGATATAAAACTCCTCCTGTAATGATTACAGTGGCAAACACCACCTACACCGCAGCAAGAATAAAATATTCATTTGAAAAAGATACTTTTAATCTATCTGTAGCCGGCCTGGGAGATTTATGCCATCCTGAAAAAATGTTGCAAATTGATAGCAGCATACTCCAAAAAGCAGAAGCCGAAACCGAAGAAGTGGCAATTGCAGACGAAATAAGTGAAGAAGACACAGAAGGCGCCTCCAAAGAAAAGAAACTTACCCAAAAACAAAAGGCAGAACTATTAAGAAGAATGGTGGACACTGTAGGTAAAATTGGGGAGCCCGGCGAGCAGATTCAAAATGTCATTTCTGTCGGTATGCTCAGCGAGGGATGGGATGCAAAAACTGTAACCCATATTATGGGCTTACGGGCTTTCAGCAGTCAGCTGCTATGCGAACAAGTGGTTGGCAGAGGTTTGCGTAGAACTTCTTACGAAGTGGGAGAGGACGGTCTGTTTGAACCGGAATATGTCAATATCTTCGGGGTTCCCTTTACATTCCTCCCGCATGAAGGTGGAGCCGATGGCCCGCCACCGCCCCCTCCTAAACCCAAAACAGAAATTAAGCCGGTTAAAGAAAAAATTCAACATGAAATTATTTTCCCTAATGTGGTTCGGATTGATCGCATTTATAAATCCAAATTAAATTTAGAATTAGAAAAGGTTAATCCGCTGGAACTTGATCCTTATGATAGTATAACAGAGGCAGAACTGGCAGCCATTATAGCCGGTAAACCCAATCCTGCCGCACTTACAGAAATTGACTTAAAGGAAATTGCTGAACAATTCAGATTGCAATCCATCATCTTCAGGATAGCTTCGGCCATTTACAATGCTGAAAAAAAACCGGACTGGAAAGGAAGCAAGGAAAGCTTTTTGATTCAGCTAATCAAAATCGTTGAGAAATTTATTTACTCAGATAAAATCGTAATCAGGAATCCTTTGTTTAATCAGGACGCACTTAGAAAACGGATTTTGATTATGCTGAATATGAATAAGGTGATTCAGCACATTTGGAACGAAATAAGAATTGAAAACACAGAATCCTTAACCCCGGTTTTTGACAGAGAGAATCCGATATATTCAACTTCGCATTTAAGAAGCTGGTGGACAAGCAAACCTTGCGAGGCTTTTGATAAAACGCATATAAACTTCGTAGTCGTTGACAGCAGGTGGGAATACCTGGAGGCGAAAACCATTAATGATTCCAATTTGGTAAAATCATTTGTAAAAAATGACCACTTGAATTTTGTAATTTACTATAACTATCAGGGCATAGTCAGGCGTTTTTTTCCTGACTTTATCTGCAAATTAACCAACGGAGAATACCTGGTAATCGAAACCAAAGGAAAAGACGATGATCAGAACAAAACAAAAAGAACATATCTGGATGAATGGTGTAAAGCTGTAAATGCACATGGTGGCTTTGGTAAGTGGAAATGGGCGGTATCGTTTGATCCGAATGATTTAAAAAAGGTTATAGAGGAAAAATACCTTTCCTAAACTCCATATTAATATACAAACTCAGATGACAATCTTTTTGAGAGTTTCATTCACTCAAACCACCCTCGTGTGAGGGAAACAAAACTCCCCTATCTACCCGCTCACCTCTAATCGCCCCTGTAATTCTCACAAGGTTTATGTGGTTTTTTCCTTCGGCCTTCCTCGTAAATCCATTTCCCCAGGAATTTTTCCAATACCCCGTCTTGTCCGAGGATCATCACCTCCGCAACCCCCACCAATAGAAATGTCTTTGTCCATGAATTCGCAATCCACTTTTTAATATGTAAGACTTTGCTACATCCCTCAAAAATGACATTCGTAGAATCCAAAAATTCCTCTATTGAACTGAAAAATTGATCGCGCGCAAGACTGCTCCATCCCTTTTTTTCTGAACCTGTTGGAGGCTCAACTTGTCCTTCCTTACTACCAATGTTATCTGTCACTAACCCTAGAAACATATACACAATCAACCAGTGGAAAGGATCCTAAACACATTCGGCAACTTTTTATAATACCCATGAAGAGATCGTTCCCCTCCTACCAATTCACATTTTAATTATGAAATACCCATGTCCCA
>JANWYS010000165.1 GCA_025054875.1 Cytophagaceae bacterium
CAAACCATAAAACAATATCCAAACTTCCCGACCATGAGAAAAGCATATCTCCATTTTCAATGATGTATTTTTCAGGAACATCAGCAGTTGCCCAATCTGAACTTTCCGTTATTCCAGTTCTCATTTCTTTTATTTTGATAACAGGCAATCCCGTTTCTCCTGATTTTCGTGGAAACTTCTGACAAGCCAAACCATTAAGAAACTCTGCTATTTCATCAAGTCCTCTTTCCTCCCAACTCTCCTCCGCTTCCTCCACAAACCACTGCCTGAAAAGCGTTTCGGCTAATTGCTCTAAGGTTTTGTTTTGGCGGTGCAGCAGGTCTATTTTGTCGTCTAAGCTGCTGAGCACTTCGGCTATGGCTTTTTGTTCGGGGAGGGGTGGGAGGTCTAAATAAAAATTATCGAAACATTCCTTGGGAACTCTTTGTCTTCCCGATGTACCCTCAAAATGACTTTCTGCATATCCTCTTACTTCATCCCATCTTGCCAGGTAATAAACAAAATCATTATCTGATACATTTTCTCTACCTCTAAAAACTAAAAATTCTGTAGAACCAAAACCAACGCCATTTTTCAATCCTTTTACTTTGCAAATCTTTCCATTTTCCAAACAGGGAGTAATTCTTGCAAAAAGTGTATCTCCTTCCTGAAATTTAGCTCCACCGGTAAATTTTCTTTCAACTGTAGGGAAACAAAACTTAGTCCCATCATTTAAATCTTTCATCTCAACATAAGAGTATGTTTCATCTTTCTTAAGTTTAACCAACGGATTAATTGTTACAAATTCAGAAAAGCTAAACTCCCTCCACTCTCCCTTTAGTCCGTTTGCATTGCCTTTGCCGGCGGGCTGTGGTATTAAGTGATTCTGTCTGTAAAACTCGCCTTCATCTTTTTCTTTTTGATAAAAAACTACTCCAACTCTTTTTATATGCTCCAGAAGCTCCGGGTTTTGAATGTGATGGAGCAAAGACAAATCTATTTTGTAAGGTAAGAGCAGGTCGTCCAGTTCATTTTCTATTTTTTGCAAAATGGTTAGGTTCAGTTGCTTGCCTTGCAGCGTGAGGTCAATATCTGAGCCGGGGCGGTGAGTGCCTTTGGCTCTGGAGCCATACAAGATGGCTTTTTCTATTTCAGGATGTTTTTTGAATACATCCTGAATGGCCTTAATGGTTGTTTTTTTTAATCCGAACATCATAAAATAACCCTCATTCTGCATTGCGTACTTGCTCCATACGGTTTTTAAATTGCTTAAACTGCGGATAGTATTCGCGAATGATTTTCAGAAATATGTCATCGGCCGTTTCTTCGTTGTAGGTGTGGGATGTTTTATTGCGGCTGGCTATCATATCCATCCACACATCGCCGTTTTCAATAAGTCCGGCAGCAAAGGCCTTGCGTGTCGCATCTTTAGAGCCGTAAATTTCGCGTTCCCCGGCATCTGCCAAGAAATCTTTCATCACATTCCATGCCAGCTCATGAGTATATTCAAAACGTTGTATCAATCCTTCCTTTATGATGTCGTCTAAAAACAGGTCATCGTTAATGGTGCCGTCTTCCCTTACCGGATAATCTTTTAAGATTTTAAGTACGGCTTCTTCTAGTTTTACAAATGCCTTCGCATAGTTGCTAAAGCGTTGCTGCCAGCGTATATCTTGTGTGTTCATTATTTAAAACTTTTTCACTTTAAAAAATATATTGTGCAAATGGTCAAAGTCATTATCGGTAGTAATCAAAACCGCATCTAATGCGTGAGCAGTAGCGGCAATCCAGAGGTCGTTTTTTCCCATATTGCGGGGAGATGTATTGAGCATTTGTCCATTAGGCGCAGTAATTTTTCCCTGACTGAAAGCATCAATAGAGGCATAGGCATCTAAAAGAACGCTATTGTTATATTCAATATCTATGCAAACAAAGGAGCTCAGCAAATCATTCAATACATTTATTTTTCTTTCGCCCCAATTATTTCTTTTCGATATGGCGAGTAATTCGGCTTTCGTGATCACTGAAATTATGGTGGTAAACTCATTTGTTTTAAGAAAATCCTGCACAGCATGAGCGATACGGCTATTTTTAAAATAGTGTATCAAAATGTTGGTATCTAACACAGCGGTTTGCATCACTTGCGCAATTCTTTCAGCATTTCTAATAACTCATCCACGCTTTCCTCACCGGGCCATTTACCGATAATATCGGGCAAGGGGTTAGCTTTTTTGCTTTCCCGCAGTTGAAGGGCTAATTGTTGTTGCATGTTCATCTTATGCGGCTTTTTTGAAAACATTTTTATTAAGCGCTCATCGGCTTCATGGAACGTTTCCATTTTTACATACGATAATTGCCCGCCCGGCTTGAAATGTGCCATGCCGGTTATAGCTATTTCGTTCCCGAAAAAATCTTTCAGTTTTTGAAAAAGTTCTTTTGTAACCAGTACCACTATTTTTTTATTATCCGCTGTAGTCAATATCACCTGTTCACGTGTAAACTTCATTTCATCAATAACACCTGCCACCACTGTTTTTTGTGGTTGTGGTATTGTTTTAAAAAAGGTTTCGATTTTGTCTATTTCCTTTCTGGAAAATTCAATTTCAGGAATGGTGCTGCGGTTGGTGAGTAAAACTTTTTCTGTATCCGTTTGAAAGAATTTTTTAAACTTCAATAATTCATCAATCAACGGTTCATCAATCATGTTTTTATCCCCATCGTCAGATAGAGCAGCCGAAAATGATTTGATGACCAAAGCCATGGGAGTTAGAGTATTCAATGCCTGTTTTTCTTTGAATAGTTCTAACTGCACCGGGAT
>JANWYS010000166.1 GCA_025054875.1 Cytophagaceae bacterium
TTGTTTTCAAATATTAAACCATCTCCATGGCCTTTAAGCCTTCGAATTTGAAACTCAACTGAAAAATCCGGGTTAAAGTGTGATATTATATGAGATACAGCTCTACCCTACCCCGATTAGTTCACCAAAATATCGCTCACTTAATTGGGTTAAAAACATATAAACCCAATGTTGTACATAGGAATGATAATCACACGGCGCAGCACTGGCTCTGTGCAGTGGATGCCGAGCCACTTGAAACGGATAGGTACTATTCTATAAATTCATCAAAGATTCACGTTTTCGCATTTTACCGGCAGGCACTCCAAACATCATTTTGAACCTTCGGCAAAAATATGCGGTATCGTTATAGCCAACCTCAGCGCCAATTTCACGGATACTTTTTTTCGTGGTTCGCAATAGGTTCACGGCCATTTCCATTCGTTGATATTCTATATAATCCTGAGGGTTAATTCCGGTCAACATTTTGAAGTATTGCCCCACATAATCTTCAGACACATTGGCTACATTGGCCAGTACCTTGTTAGATAGGTCTCCCCCAAGATTTTTCTTGATGAATGTAAATATGTCAATAAGTCTGGGATCTTTGAAGTATGTGCTGTTTGTTGCCAGTTGCTCCACAAAGAGTCTTTTCTCCAGAATGTAGCGAATAATTTCTATAACAACTTTTTCGGTGTTCACTTTTATAAGTCTCTCTTTGCCCGGGAAGCTGGTAAGTTCCTCTTTAATAATTTCGATAATAGTATCACTGAGTCGAGGTGCGTTGGATATAACAAACGGAGGTATGTCGAGTGAAGCAAAGAAGTTTACTGAGTCAAACACTTTTGCTTCGAAAGTAACATAACTGTAGCTATCGAGCTCTACTCCTACATGGCTGTAATTTTTGTTTGGACTGAAGAATTTGTCTTTATTATTCAACAAATCTTCATTAGTTAATTTCACGGGATTGTTTTTACCGTAAGTGATAGGGGTAAGCCTGCCACCTGGAACGAATAACATGTCGCCCTCGTTGAGCACGGTTTTATTTTCACCGAAAGATATTTCACCCCTGTGTAAAAGCAATATAGTATTGCCCACATCATAGTAATTTTCAACCGTTACGGGTTGCAAAATTTTTATGTTTTTTGACTTTATGTACCGAACACCAAGAGATTCAATTATCTTGTTGTAGTCTTCCATTTGTGTAGTTGTTTAGAGTACCGTAAAATATGAATTAACCGAAATTATGATTATTTCCATATTTGCACAAATTAAGTTAAAAATTAAAAAAAATCAAATTTTATGATACCCAAAATTATATTATTACAATAAAGATTGTTGATGAGTTTGTTATTAAAATGTTACTTTTTGTATAGTTCTCTTGCGATTACGATTTTTTGTATTTCAGAGGTACCCTCGTATATCTGGGTAATTTTCGCGTCGCGCATAAGCCTCTCTACATGAAACTCCTTAACGTAGCCATAGCCTCCATGAATTTGCACGGCCTCTATAGTTGTTTCCATGGCTACAGTAGATGCATATAGTTTTGCTTGTGCAGCAGCAGCTACAAAGTCCTTGCCGGCGTCTTTAAGATACGCTGCTTTCAGGCACATGAGACGTGCGGCATTGGTTTTAGTGGCCATATCAGCCAGTTTGAATTGAATAGCCTGATGTTCGCATAGTTTTTTACCAAAAGCTGTTCTTTGCTGCGCATATTGATGAGATAGTTCAAAAGCTCCTGAAGCTATGCCCAGAGCCTGCGAAGCTATGCCTATACGTCCTCCGTTTAAAGTTTGCATGGCAAAAGAAAACCCGAAGCCCTCTGCGCCGATACGATTTTCTTTGGGTACTCTCACATCGTTGAACATAATGGCGTGTGTATCGGAAGCACGTATTCCCATTTTATTTTCCTTCTTGCCAACTACCACACCTTTCCAATTCTTTTCTACTATGAAGGCGTTTATACCTTTATATCCCTTTTCAGGATGGGTTTGCGCAATTACGATGTATACAGAGGCCGAGCTTCCATTGGTAATCCAGTTTTTAGTACCATTAAGTAAATAATGATCTCCTTTGTCTATGGCCGTGGTACGCAGAGATGTAGCATCCGAACCTGCCTCTGGTTCAGAAAGACAAAATGCTCCTATTATCTGGCCGCTGGCCAACTGTGTAAGATATTTCTTTTTCTGCGATTCTGTACCAAACTTTTCAATACCCCAGCACACCAGAGAATTGTTTACCGACATACACACAGACACAGCGGGTTCTACTTTGGATATCTCTTCTATAGCCAACACATAAGATATGGTATCCATACCGCTGCCACCATACTCCGGGCTGGTCATCATACCCATAAATCCCAATGCCGCTAACGCTTTGATTTGCTCTGCCGGAAAAATCTGATGTTCATCACGCTCTATTACACCCGGTAAAAGCTGCTTTTGAGCAAATTCCCGAGCCACATGCTGTACGGCCAGCTGTTCTTCTGTAAATGAAAAATTCATAAACTAATTCAATAACATGCCTTTAAAAATAAGAAATAAAGAGCCAACACAAAACAGCAGTAGCTTACGGGAAAAAACCGTCTGAGCTGTTGGTTATTTTGAACAGTTTGTTTTTCCCATTTCCATGTTTTATGTTTCCATCTTCGGTGAGTCCATAACCAATCCTGGGGTGAAGCG
>JANWYS010000167.1 GCA_025054875.1 Cytophagaceae bacterium
CGATACAACACAAAAAACCTTTGTAAGGTGATGCCAAAAACGTTATCGCACTTCAAAAGCACTCTCCTCCAATAGCAAGTGCCTTAGCTTAACCAATGATTTGCCCACACGAAAAACAGAACAAAATGGAATAAAGAATTTGGTTACCCTTCACAGAGTTCATTACATAGCACATCTTAGGAGTTAGATAGAAAAATTGAATGTTGATGAAACAAAAACCCTATAAATTGAGTTATATTTGAAAACATTTTAAACTAAATTTAGTTTGATAAAGGCAGGCAAATTACTTTCATCTATAAATTCTCCGGAAGACCTCAGGAAATATCCTAAGGAAAAATTGTTGGAGATTTGTGATGAATTGAGAACGTTCATAATAGACAACGTATCTGTATATGGTGGGCACTTTGGTGCAAGCCTTGGAGTGGCCGAACTTACCATAGCATTGCATTATGTATTCAACACTCCCGATGATAAATTGGTATGGGACGTTGGTCACCAGGCTTATGGCCACAAAATTCTTACCGGCAGAAGAGATGTTTTTCATACCAACCGGCTGTATCGCGGTATATCTGGTTTCCCACGCATATGCGAAAGTCCGTACGATGCCTTTGGAGTTGGACACTCTTCTACCTCAATTTCCGCTGTGTTGGGTATGGCCGTAGCCTCAAAACTTTCAGGCAACCACAGCCGCCAGCATATTGCTGTGATAGGAGATGGAGCTCTTACAGCGGGAATGGCATTTGAAGCCATGAATCATGCCGGCATTACAGATACAAATATTTTAATAGTACTCAACGACAATTGTATGGCAATTGACCCCAACGTAGGGGCACTAAAGGACTATCTGGTAGATATTACTACTTCACGCACATACAACAAATTGCGAGACGATATATGGCACATGTTGGGTAAGCTGAAAAAATTTGCACCCGCAGCTCAACAGATTGCCTCAAAAATAGAAGCAGGATTGAAAGCAACTTTGCTCAAGCATAGCAACCTCTTTGAATCTCTGCAGATTCGTTATTTCGGACCGGTTGACGGACACGACTTGCTCCACTTGGTAAGTGTGTTATCCGACATAAAAAACATTCCGGGACCAAAGCTTCTGCACGTACTTACCACTAAGGGCAAAGGGTATTCACTTGCAGAAAAAGACCAAACCTTGTGGCATGCTCCGGGAGTGTTTGACAAAAAAACCGGCATCATCATAAAGAAAAAAACCGAAGGCCCGCAACCTCCCAAATATCAGGATGTATTCGGACACACAATTCTTGAGCTCGCACAGCAAAACGATAAAATCATGGGCATAACCCCTGCCATGCCTTCCGGATCATCGCTCAACATAATGATGAAAGCCATGCCGGAAAGAGCCATAGATGTAGGCATTGCAGAACAACATGCCGTGACTTTTTCCGCAGGACTTGCCACACAGGGATATATACCATTCTGCAATATATATTCCACCTTCATGCAGCGCGCATATGACCAGGTAATACACGATGTATGCATACAAAATCTGCATGTTATCTTCTGCTTAGACCGCGCCGGCCTGGCGGGAGCAGATGGAGCCACTCATCATGGCGCCTATGATTTGGCTTACATGCGTTGTATCCCTAACCTTGTAGTAGCCGCTCCTATGAATGAAGAAGAGCTACGAAACATGATGTATTCGGCCACTTTACATAGTGGTCCTTACAGTATACGCTATCCAAGAGGGCAAGGTGTCATGCCCGAGTGGAGAACACCTTTCTCCAAAATAGAACCCGGCACTGCACGTCTGATTAAAGATGGCGAACATGTAGCTATTCTCACTATAGGCCACATCGGCAACTATGCCATAGCAGCCTGCAATACCCTGGAAAAAGAAAACATACACCCTGCACATTTTGATATGCGCTTCGTGAAGCCTCTGGATGAAAAATTACTCCACAGCATTTTCAAACAATTTAAACACATCGTAACTGTAGAAGACGGTTGCCTCATGGGAGGCTTCGGCAGCGCAATTCTTGAGTTCATGTGCGATCATGGCTACACAGCTAAGGTAGTGCGACTGGGTATACCGGATAAAGTGGTTGAACATGGTGAGCAAATGGAACTCCATATAGAGTGTGGTTATGACCCCCAAGCTATTGCCGAAGCAGTTAAAAAATTATATCTTTCAAAAAAAGTTATAGTAAAAGTTTGATTACCACAAGCGAACATGCTTAATCTACTGTACATGCAACGTGTAAAACTTCATTGCATGAAGTTCATGATACTTTCCGTTCTTTTATTGTCATTGCTTTCTTGCGGGCCTAAACTGGTGAATAAAGAGACATACAAAAAAGCCATGAAAAGAGAAAAGGCAAACAAGAAAAATCTCAAAAAGAGAAATGTAATGTAACCGCAAATTCCACAACATCCGCTTTATGACTGCATGGCACAATTCTCAGGACGTAGCATTTTAAAGCAGGGCGCGCCCCTGCGGGGCCGGGCTGTTCGCCACTCCGCTATCGCTGCGGTGCTCCGCTAAAGCTCCGCACTGGCCTTGCAGGCCATGGCTCCCATCCCTCGCGC
>JANWYS010000168.1 GCA_025054875.1 Cytophagaceae bacterium
TGCAAGGCCAATGCGTAGCTTTAGCGGAGTGGCGGACAGCCCGGCCCCGCAGGGGCGCGCCCAACCATTTCGCCACACTTTTTCGTTAACGCGAAAATCTGCGTGAATTGGTAGGCAAACGGCATTTTTGCTACATTGCGTTAGAAATATCTATCAGAAATTCTCACCGCTACGACTGTGTTGTATATAATCTGTTCAACTCTTTTTAGCTACTACAAACCTGTCGGCATGATGTATATCCTGTATTAAAGTCACACCTGTGAAAGAGTTTTTTTCAAATAGCAGTTTCACTTGTTTTCCGAAGCGACGGTTTATTTCCACACACAAGATGCCTCCGCTGGTTAAAATGCGTTGTGCATGATGGGCTAATGTACGATAAAAAATAAGCGGGTCATTATCTCTTACAAAAAGCGCTTTGTGCGGTTCGTAATGCAACACCCCACAATCCATGTCAGCCTTCTCTGAATCACATACGTAAGGAGGATTGCTTACGATAAGGTTGCAGGATGGAAACATATGCGTTGCATTTAAAACATCGGCGCACATGAAATAAATATTAGTGTTATGGCGGCGGCTGTTCACCTCAGCTACACTTAGTGCGTGTTTGCATACATCAACGGCGTATACTGTGGCATGAGGCAGCTTTTTTTTTAAAGCTATCGCAATACAACCACTGCCCGTACACATATCTATCATCACGGGAGAAGGAACATTTTTTATTAGTTCAATGGATAATTGCACAAGCTCCTCTGTTTCGGGTCTTGGTATGAGCACGTTTGAGTCTACATAGAACGGCATGCCACAAAATAGGGCCGTATGGGTTATATACTGAACAGGCTCTTTATTCATGAGGCGCTTGAGTTGGGCGTTGATTTTATCTTTTTGATCACCTGTCAGTGAAATGTTTTTTTTTGTAATCAGGTCAGTGCGTTTTATATCGTATTCCATTTCGAGTAAATAAAAAATAATTTCTCTTGCTTCTCTTTCAGGATAAATGCTTTTAATGGAATGGAAACAATAATTAAATATATCCTGACAAGTCATAAGCTTTTTAAAATAAGCTGTAGAGCCTTTTATCGCTAAAGTCGGGAGTATTAAACAGGGTAGGCTTGAGCTCATGTTCATGATGGGTAGTAATAATTCCTACCACATGCATTCCTGCACTGACGGCAGCTTGTATACCGGTGGGAGAATCTTCGAATACCAGACAAAGGTTAGCAGGTATGCGGGTTAATTCCGCAGCTTTAATGTAGACATCCGGAGCGGGCTTGCCTTGTTGTACCATAGTAGCATTAACGATTACGGAAAAATATTTTTTTATATCCAGCTCTTGCAAAACAAAGTCAATGTTTACAAAAGGGCCGTTACTACCTACAGCACAAGGAATGTTTTTTTTATTCAAATAGTTCAAGAATGTGATCAATCCTGCAGGGTGCTTTACATGGCCTTTGTATATCTGGCGATATATAGCCTCTTTTTCTTCTGCATAGAGATTTATACGTTCATGAGTAATGTCGTTTCCGAAGAGGGCTCTCATGATTGCTTCGTTAGTACGCCCTGTTATGTGTTTGTTGTAATAATCTTCTGTAAGTGTAATGCCATATTTTTGACAGAAGATTTCGAAAGCTTTCAGGTGGTAAAGATGATTGTCGGCAAGCACGCCATCCATATCAAATATTGCTGCTTTATATTTCATAAAAATTATCCTCGTATTTTGTCTAATAAAAAATTAAGCTGCCTTAGTTCTGCTAAAGAGAGGTTAGCGGTTAGTTTGCTATTGCGTTCGGGCAGCTCTTTATCAATTTTAGATAGTAAGTCTAATCCTTTTTTAGTGATGCTGATGTCTACTGCTCTTTTATCATTTTCACAAATTTTGCGTTCAAGCAATCCTTTAGATTTCAACCTTACTACCAATCGTGAAGCATCGCATTCACGATCGAGCATTCGTTCTTTTAGCGTGTTAATGGATGAAGGCTTAGGATGTTGGCCTCTGAGTATGCGCAACACATTGTATTGTTGAGCAGTAATGTTATACTTTTTGAAAAATTCTCTGGAAAGGTTGTTCAGCCAATGGTAAGTAAAGAATATATTTACTACCACTTTTTCCTGTTCACTTCCGAATGATTTTTGTTTCAAATCCTGCTCCAGCGACATAAGAAGTAGCATTGACTCATAGTCATACAAACAACTAAGTTACGGAATTCCTTTAAAAAAACAGAAAATCGTGGTGTCATCTTTGGTTGAGTGTGTATTTACCCGGATTCCGCATGGGCAAACCATTAGCCAAGTTAGTACACTGACTATTGGAGGAGATGGCTTTTGAAGTGCCATTTCGTTTGGGTTTCACTTTTTAGTGACCTACCTCGTCCTGAAAAAGTTTACAGTTTTATTCACAGTCATGAAATACATTTACAAAGCTAATTTTAACCCGGATTTTTCAGTTGAATATAAAATTTTAGCACTGATTTTCCTTTCAATGTGGAACTTTCAAAGATTTTTCGAAAGAGATTTCCTTTTTTGGGACGTAACCTAAACTTACAAGAAATG